>NZ_JBHWJT010000003.1:103468-458893 GCF_042731325.1 Streptomyces sp. NPDC059866
ACGTGACCGTCCCCGTCGGAGACCCCGCACCCGGCGCGACGGCAGCGACCGTCGCAGTGAACGACACCTGCTCCCCCACCGCCGACGGATCCGGATCCGAGACCACGGTGACCTCCGTCTCCGCCGCGGTCACCGTGTGCGTGTCGGTACCGGTGGCGGACTGGAAGTCGGCGTCGCCGCTGTAGTCCGCGGTGACGGTGAACGGGCTGCCGGTCGTGGTGGTGTAGGTGTGGGTGACCGTCGCGGTACCGCCGGCGACCGGCGCCGTCACCGGCGCGCTGCCGTCACCGAAGTCGAACGTGACCGTCCCCGTCGGAGACCCCGCACCCGGCGCGACGGCAGCGACCGTCGCAGTGAACGACACCTGCTCCCCCACCGCCGACGGATCCGGATCCGAGGCCACGGTGACCTCCGTCTCCGCCGGCGTCACCGTATGCGTGTCGGTGCCGGCCGAGCCCGTGAAGTTGCCGTCACCGCCGTAGGAGGCGGTGATGGTGAACGGGCTGCCGGTCGTGGTGGTGTAGGTGTGGGACACCGTCACCGTGCCGCCCACCAGGGTCACCGTCTCGGCCGGGCTGCCGTCACCGAAGTTGATGGTGACGGCACCCGTGGGCGTGCCGGTCCCCGGTGCCGTTGGTGCCACCGTCGTGGTGATGGTCACCTCCTCGCCGACCGTCGACGGATCGGGCGTGGACGTGACCGTGGTGGTCGTGGCCGAGGGGATGACGGCGTGGGTGTCCGTGTCCGTCGAGCCGGTGAAGTTGGCGTCGCCGCTGTAGGTGGCCGTCACCGTGAACGGGCTTCCGGTCGTGGTGGTGTAGGTGTGGGACACCGTCACCGTGCCGCCCACCAGGGGCACCGTCTCGGCCGGGCTGCCGTCACCGAAGTCGAGGGTGACCGTGCCCGTCGGCGTGCCCGCGCCCGGCGCCACCGGCGCCACCGTCGCGGTGAAGCTCACCGGCTGCCCCACCACCGACGGATCCGGCGAAGACGTCACTGTCGTGGTGGTGTCCGAGGCCCCCACGGTGTGGGTGTCCGTGCCCGACGACGGGGTGAAGCTCCCGCTGCCGCTGTAGGTGGCCGTTACCACGAACGGGCTGCCCGTGGTGCTGGTGTAGGCGTGCGTGGTCGTGGCCGTGCCACCGGCCAGCGGCACGGTCACCGGCGGCGACCCGTCCCCGAAGGTGAAGGTGACCGTCCCCGTCGGCGTCCCCGCACCGGGCGCCACCGGCGCCACCGTCGCGGTGAAGCTCACCGGCTGCCCCACCACCGACGGATCCGGCGAAGAGGCCACCGTCGTGGTCGTCGTGGCCGGCAGCACGGTCTGGGTGTCGGTGCCCGTTGACGGGTTGAGGTTGGCGTTCCCGCTGTAGGTCGCGGTGACCGTGTACGGGCTGCCGGTGGCGCTGGTGTAGGTGTGGTTGACCGTGGCCGTACCTCCCACCAGGGGAACCGTCGCCGGCGGCGACCCGTCGCCGAAGGTGAAGGTCACCGTGCCTGTGGGCGTGCCCAGCCCGGTGGGCACCGGCGCCACGGTGGCGGTGAAGCTCACCGGCTGCCCCACCACCGACGGATCCGGCGAGGAGCTCACTGTCGTCGTGGTGGCCGCCTTGCCCTGGACCGTGTGCGTGTCCGAGCCTGTCGACGGCAGGAAGTTGGCATCCCCGCCGTAGATCGCGGTGATCGTGTGCGGGCCGACGCTCAACGTGTTGGTGGTGACCGTCGCCGTTCCCCCCACCAGCGGCGCCGTCAGCGTCGGCCCCCCGCTGATGACGAAGGTGACGGTGCCCGTCGGCGTGCCCGCCCCCGGCGCGACCGGCGCCACCGTCGCCGTGATCGTCACCGGCTGGCCGAAGACCGACGGGTCCGGCGAGGAGGTCACCGTCGTCCGGGTGGACGCCTTGATGACCACCTGGACAGTGGCCCCCGTCGACGAGGTGAAGTTGGCGTCACCGCTGTAGGTGGCGGTGACCGGGAGGCTTCCGACGGGCAGGTTGGTGACCGTCGCTGTCGCGGTACCGCCCACGACGGGCGCCGTCACGGTCGGCCCGCCCGTCACGGTGAAGGTGACCGTCCCCGTGGGAGTCCCCGCCCCGAGCGGGATGATGGTCGCGGTCAGCGTCACCGGCTGACCGAAGACCGCTGGATTCGGCGAGGTGGTGACCAGAGTTACAGTGCCAGGCATGAATGCGGCCCTCCAGTGATCGAGGCTGGTCGAGGCCGCCTCTTGTCGCCGCACTGCTGGGGGCTGCTACCGCCGGTGATCGATGTTGGGCACCACAGACCGCCATCCCCCGACAGTGAGATGGGCGGCCCCGGTCGGTCTCACAAGTACGCGCCCGACCGGCTCCGCCACGCCAGATGCGCGACAGCAATTCCCTCGAACTGACGAGCGCACAAGCCGCGCGCGGCGCCGACACGGCCTACACCACCGGCGCGCAACGATCGGCGTGCGCCGGGCAGTTGGACGGGGAGGAAAAACACGCCGGTCGTGCGCGTGGTGGACCTGGTTGATGTTCACCATGATTCCGTCGATGCAGATGGTGGCGTACCTGGACGAGCATCCACTCGGGATGGTTGATCGCCCAGATGGCGACACCGCCTTTGCGAACGGGACTTCACCGGCCCCGAGGGTCTACGGCAACTCCGACGTCATCGGAAGTCCTCCTCGCGGTACTCGTTCTGCGAACCCGCGGCCGTGGCCTCGCGCAGCTCGATGCGGCGGATCTTGCCGGAGACGGTCTTGGGCAGTTCGCCGAACTCCAGGCGCCGGATGCGCTTGTAGGGGGCGAGGACGGTGCGCGAGTGCTCGAACAGCACCTTCGCCGTGTCGGGGCCGGGTTCCCACCCGTCGGCGAGGACGACGTACGCCTTCGGTACGGCGAGGCGCAGCTCGTCGGGGGCGGGCACGACGGCCGCCTCGGCGACGGCCTCGTGCTCCAGCAGCGCGCTCTCCAGCTCGAACGGGGAGATCTTGTAGTCGGAGGCCTTGAAGACGTCGTCCGCCCGCCCGACGTACGTGATGTGTCCGTCCTCGTCCCGGGCGCCGATGTCGCCGGTCCGGTAGTAGCCGCCGGCCATCGCCTCCGCCGTACGGTCCGCGTCGCCGTGGTAGCCGGTCATCAGGCCGACCGGCCGCACGGACAGGTCGAGCGCGATCTCGCCCTCGGCCGCGCCCGGTTCGCCCGTCACCGGGTCGAGGAGTTCGACGTGGTAGCCGGGGCTGGGGCGGCCCATGGACCCGGTCTTCAGCGGCTGGCCGGGGCTGTTGGAGACCTGCACGGCGGTCTCCGTCTGTCCGAAACCGTCGCGGATGGTCACACCCCAGGCCCTGCGGACCTGTTCGATGACCTCGGGGTTGAGCGGCTCTCCGGCGGCCACCGCCTCGCGCGGCGGGGTGCGCAGCTGGGTGAGGTCGGCCTGGATGAGCATGCGCCAGACGGTGGGCGGGGCGCAGAAGGTCGTCACCCCTGCCCGGTCCATCTCGGCCATCAGCCGGGCCGCGTCGAACCGGCCGTAGTTGTGGATGAACACGGTCGCCTCCGCGTTCCAGGGGGCGAAGAGATTGGACCAGGCGTGCTTGGCCCAGCCCGGCGAGGAGATGTTCAGGTGCACGTCGCCGGGTTTCAGGCCGATCCAGTACATGGTCGCCAGGTGCCCGATCGGGTACGAGGTGTGGGTGTGCTCGACCAGCTTGGGGCGGGCGGTCGTCCCCGAGGTGAAGTACAGCATCAGCGGGTCGTCGGCCCGGGTGGGGCCGTCGGGCGTGAAGCCCGCGGGGGCGGCGTACGCGTCCTCGTACGACTGCCAGTCCGCCGGCGCCCCGCCGACCGCGATGCGCGTGTAGTCGCCGGGCACCTCGGCGAACTTGCCGGTGTCCTCGGAGCGGACGACGACGTGCCGGACGCGGCCCCGGTCGACGCGGTCACGCAGGTCGGCGGGGCCGAGCAGCGGGGTGGCCGGGATGACGACCGCGCGCACCTTCATCGCGGCGAGCGCGGTCTCCCACAGCTCCGCCTGGTTGCCGAGCATGACGAGGATCCGGTCCCCGGCGCGGACGCCGCGCTCGCGCAGCCAGTCGGCCGTCCGGTCGGAGCGCTCGGCCAGCTCCGCGAAGGACAGGCGGGTCTCACGGCCGTCCTCCTCGACGATGTGCAGCGCGGTGCGGTCGTTCCCGTCCGCGACCACGTCGAACCAGTCGAGCGCCCAGTTGAAGTACTCGGGGCGAGGCCAGGCGAAGCCCTGGTAGGCGGTGGCGTAATCCTCGCGGTGTTCCAGCAGGAAGTCCCGCGCCGTGCGGAACTGCTGCGTCGCCGTCGTCATCTGTCCTCCTCGTTACCGGACCATTGCCGGGCGGCTCGCTGCCGACGTGTCATCCATGACGCAGGTCTCACTACCCCGAACGGGAGCAGGGGCACTGCCGCAGCGCATGAGCCCTCCCAGTCATTCAACGCTCACCTGAAATTGCCTATACATCCAGGTTGTTAGTTCCCTCACCACGTCGCCTCTCCGAATTTCAACGACTCGTTGCCTAGAATTTGGCCCGAACACGACACACGGAGGGAGCGGTGACCGTGCGACGGGACTTCAAGGAGCCTGCCCGAAGCCGCCCCGACCTGGTCATCGGCCGGGAGGAACCGTTCACGGCGGCGCGTGAGCAGCTCGGCCGAGGGGGCAGTGTGCTGCTCCACGGGCCCGCAGGAATAGGAAAGTCGACCGTCCTGCGGTCTTTGGCCGCGGATTACGCCCGAGCGGCCCGGACCGTGTTGCGCTGCTCCGCCACGGAGTCCGAATCCCATCTGCCCTTCCTGGCCCTGGCCGACCTCCTCGGGCTGGTCCTCGACGAGGTGTCCGAGAAGCTGCCCGTCGCCCAGCGCACCGCCCTGGAGTCGGCGCTCACCGGCCGCGGCGAGTCCACCCTCCAGCGCGACGGCCTCGCGCTGCGCCTGGCGGTGCTGTCCGCGCTGCGCGCGCTCGCCGCCGAGGGACCCGTCCTGGTCGTCGCCGACGACGTGCAGTGGCTGGACTCGGCCAGCGCCGAACTCCTCGGCTTCGCCGCCCGCCGTCTCGGCGACACCCCGGTCCAGGTGCTGTACGCGGTACGGACCGAGGGCCAGGAGTACGACCGCCATCTGCTCGCCTCTCCTCCGGACACCCTCCCCGTCCGTCTGGGCCCGCTCTCCCGCGCCCAGGTCTCCGCGCTGCTCGACGACCGCGGCTACACCGGCCTGCCGCGCTCCACCGTCCGGGACATCCACCGCACCAGCGGCGGCAACCCGCTCTTCGCCCTGGAGCTCGGCCGCGCCCTCGCCGAGAACCCGACCCCGCCGCGGCCCGGCGAGCCGCTGCCGGTGCCGACCTCGCTGCGGGCCCTCGTCCTCAACCGGCTGGGGATGCTGTCCGGCGAGGCCCGGCACACCCTCCTCGTGGCCAGCGCGGGCGCCCGCCCCACGCTTGCCCTGCTGCATGCGGCCGGCCGGGAGAGCGCCGAGGCGGAGACCGCCCGGGCGGCCGAACTCGGACTGCTGGCCACAGAGCCGGAGGGGCCCGCCGTACGCTTCGCGCATCCGCTGATCTCGGCCGCGCTGTACGCGGAGGCATCCGCGCAGGAGCGGCGGGCCGCGCACGCGGCGCTGTCCACGGCGGCCTCCGATCCGATCGAGCGGGCCCGGCATCTGGCCCTGGCGACCACCGGCACGGACCCGGAAGCAGCGGCGCGGCTCGCGGAGGCCGCCGCACTCGCCCGGGACCGCGGGGCACCGTCGGTCGCCGCGTCCCTCGGGCTGCTGGCCGCCCGGCACACCCCGGCCGACAGCGTGCCCGGCCCCGACGACCGGCGCTTGCAGGCCGCCGAGGACGCCATCACCGCCGGTGAGGTGGACCTCGCCCGGGACATCGCCCGCGAGGTGCTGACCCGGGCCACCGTGCCCGCGGAGCGGGTGCGGGCCTGGATGGTGGTGATCGAGGCGGCCGGGCAGGCCCTCGGGGAGGTCGACGCCGTCTTCCCGCAGGTACTGGCCGACGCCGGCGACGATCCGCGGCTGCTGGCCCTGGTGCACTACCAGCTGGCGTGGCGGGCCCTGGTGGTCGAGGGCGACTTCGCGGAGGGCCGGGAGGAGGCCGCGCACGCGGCGGACCTGGCCGCCCGGGCCGGCGACCGGCGAACCGAGTTGCTGGCGCTCGCCTTCCAGGCGCAGGCCGAGACCTTGATGGGCCACCCGGGCGCGCCCGCGACCATCAAGCGGGCGCTGAAGGAACCGCAGGACCCGCAGGTGGCGTGTCACCACAACGGCGCGGGTTCGACGCGCCTGCGCTGGCTGCTGATGAGCGACCAGCTGCCCGAGGCCCGTAGCACTGTGACCGCACTGCTGCGCGAGGTGCAGCGGCGCGGGATGGTCGAGAGCGAGGTGCACTTCCTGCGCCTGCTCGCCGAGACCGAACTGCGCTCGGGCCACTGCGGCCGGGCTCTCAACCTGGCCCGCGAGAGCCTGCGCCTGGCCCGCGACTCCGGCATCGGCGAGGTCGCCTCCGCCGTGCTCACCTCCATCGCGGAGGCCTCGGGCGGGGATGTGGACCGGGCGCTGGCGCTGGCGCGGGAGGCGGTGCAGCACGCCGAGGAGGACGGCGACCAGATCTACATGTCCCGGGCCCTGGCCGCCCTCGGCTACGTCCAGTTGGTCGCCGGGGACGCCCAGAGCACGGTCGTGTCGCTGCGCCGGGTGCGGGAGCTGGAGCAGGGGCTCGGCGTGACGGACCCGGCGCGCGGGCGCTGGCACGGTGACCTCGCGGAGGCGCTGGTGCGCATCGGTGAGCCGGCCGAGGCGCAGGACGTCATCGACGTGACACGGGAACAGGCGATGCGGCTCGGCCGGGAGAGCGTGCTGGCCGTCCTGGACCGGGCCGAGGCACTGGTGCGGGCGGCGCACGGCGAACACGAGGCGGCACTGGCCCGGTTGACGTCCGTCCAGGACCGGCTGGCGAAGCTGGGCTACGGGCTCGAGGAGGCGCGGGCCGCCTTCGAGTCGGCGCGGCTGCGCACCCTCTCCCACTCCCGGCTTCTCCCCCACTCTCGACTTCGCTCGAGCGGGGGGACCCCCATGGGCGGGGGGATCCCCGTCCCGGGCCCGACGTCGTACGACGAGGCGGCGCGGCTGTTCAGACGGTGCCGGGCGCTGCCCTGGCTGCGCCAGGTGGACGCGGCGGCCGCCGCGGGCCCGTCCGGCCGGCCGTCCGTCCCGGCGGCCGCGCCCGCCGCGCTCGACGCGCTGGAGGGGCTGGCCTCGATGGAGCGTCAGGTCGCCGCGCTCGTCATGGAGGGCGCGACCAACCGGGAGATAGCCGGGCGTCTGTTCATCAGCGTCAAGACGGTCGAGGCCACGCTCACGCGGGTCTACCGCAAGCTGGGGATCCGATCGCGGGTGGACATCGTCAGACTGGCGGCGGGACGCCACGCCAGGTGAGGGCCGTACGCGAGATCAAGCCGTACACCAAGTGAGGCTCACACAGGGCCTGTTGCGGGGAAACCGAGGGATTCCCCTCCCCAATTCCCTTAGGGAGTTCCCTCATTGGGACGGAAGCGTTCCGGGTTCTAGCGTAAGGGAGTGCCGCTCGCCGGGCACGCGGGGGTCGGTCCCGAGACCCTCGTGCTCAACCCCCACACCCGCGCGACCCCCCACCGGCAACCCTTGAGGAGACTCATGCCCGGGCTCACCCGTCTCAGAAAGACCGCCGCCGTCCTCACGGCGGCCGCTGCCGCCGCCGCGACCGCGCTGCTGACCGCTCCGGCCGCGGTCGCCGCCCCGCAGCCCATCGTCGGCGGCACGACGACCACAACGACCGCGTACCCGTTCATGATGCAGATCACGGACGCCTCGCAGGACCAGTTCTGCGGCGGCACGCTGGTCTCCCCCACCAAGGTCGTCACCGCCGCGCACTGCATGGTCGGCGAGACCACCAGCAGCGTCCGCGTGGTCGGCGGCCGCACCTACCTGAACGGCACGAACGGCACGGTGAGCCGGGTCAGCAAGATCTGGATCCACCCGAGCTACACGGACGTCACCAACGGCGACGACGTGGCCGTCCTGACGCTGTCGACGTCCATGCCGTACACGACGGCGCCGTACGTCTCCTCCTCGCAGACCTCCGTCTACGCGGCCGGCACCACCGCCCGCATCCTCGGCTGGGGCACCACCTCCTCGGGCGGCAGCTCCTCCAACCAGCTGCGCACCGCGACGGTCCCGACGGTCTCCGACTCCAGCTGCGCCGGCTCGTACGGCTCGGACTTCGTCGCGAGCGACATGGTGTGCGCCGGATACACCTCCGGCGGCGTGGACACCTGCCAGGGCGACAGCGGCGGTCCGCTGCTCATCGGGGGCCGCCTGGCGGGGATCACTTCCTGGGGCGAGGGCTGCGCGGCGGCCGGCTACCCGGGCATGTACACCCGCCTCACCACCTTCTCGAGCCTGGTGACCGCGCAGGTCAACTCCTAGGCAGAACAAGGACTCCTGAGTACCCCTCAGGTGAGTGACCAGGGGGCGTTGCGGGCCTCCACGAGCGGCCCGCAACGCCCCCTTTCCATGCCGTACGGGTTCCCTGCCGTTCAAGGGATGACGGTCCCGAAGCGGATGTCGTACGACGACTCCTTGTGCAGCACCCGGAGCATGCGCGCGCCCTCCTCGGTCACCTCGGCTCGCTGGGCCTTGGTGAGCCTGCCGAAGGGCTCGATGACGAGGGCGTCGCCGAGCAGCCGCCACACACCGGCCAGGAAGCCGTCGACGAGGAGCGGGCAGTAGACGGTGTTCGCCTGCCAGGTACGGCCCCGGTTCGCGGGCGGCACCACCCGGGTGCGGTCGGCGTGGGACAGCAGCAGGTTGTCGAACTCGGGCAGGAAGCGCGGCGGGGCCGGGGTCTCCGGGTCGGGGCGGGGCGCGTCGGGGAGGTCGAAGAGCTCGACGCCGTGCTCGTCGCGGAACGTGACCAGCCGGGGGCGGAGCCGTTCGAAGACGGGGCGCATCCGGGTCAGGCCGGACCAGGTCTGCATGTCCTTCACGGAGGCGGGTCCGAAGGCGGCGAGGTAGCGCAGCACGGCGGTGTCGGGGCCGTCGGCGGGCTCGGCGGGGCGGCCCAGCCAGTGCTCCGCGGTGGTGAGGGCGACCTGGGCGCTGCGGCCCCACAGTCCGCGCGGGGTGACCTGGACGAGGGGGAGCGTGCAGCGGGCGGCCACGGCGAGGGCCTGCGGGTCGGCGTCCGGCCACTCGACGAGCAGGGCCTCGCGCAGCTGCCGCATCGTGCGCGGCTCGGCCTCGACCAGGTCACGGGCGAGCACGGCGAGCCGGTCCAGGTCGACGCCGGCGAGCCCCTTGCGGAACAGGTTGAGTTCCCGGGTGCGGGCGGGCTGTACCAGCGGCCGCAGGGTGAGGCAGTCGTCGGCGGTGTGCAGGTGGATGGTCGAGCGCAGGGTGACGATACGGACGGCCTCGCGGCGGGCCAGCAGCCCGGACAGCTCCTCGGGGGTGAAGCCGTCGAGGCGGGCGGCGAGCGCGTAGTACGGGGGCTTGACCTCCTGCGCCTGGAGGCCGACGAGGTGTTCCACGGCCGCCGCCGCGGACAGCGGGGAGCGGCGCAGCAGCAGCTGCCGGTCGAGGGTCGCGCGGTTCAGGGCGCGGGTCCCGAGCACCGGGGCGGTCACGACGGGCTTCGTCCTGGTCATGCAGCGCACGCTAACGCGACCTGCGGACAGCTTCTGTCCGCAACTCTCACCGGGTCTCCGGCCGACCGCCCCACCGATACCGTTTGCCCCGTATATCCTGCTGAACGATCCTGCTGAACGATCACACAGCCGCAGGCCAGACCCGGAAGGCAGCGCGATGTCCGAGCGACGCGCCCGACCCGCCGCGAAGAACTCCAGAAAGTCCGGCTGGCGCCGCGCCCTCCCCCCGACCCAGCCGCCGAAGACCCCGGACCCCGCCCCCGAGGCCCCGGAGCCGCTGCCCACGGAGATCCCCAGCGTGGTCCAGGCCGTCGTCTACCAGGACGGCGTCCGCGTCTCCTCCCCCGTCGGCCTCGCCGAAACCTACCGCGAACTGCGTGAGCAGCCGTCCGGCATGGCGTGGATCGGCCTGGCCCGCCCCACCGAGGGAGAACTGCTCTCCCTCGCCGACGAGTTCGATCTGCACCCGCTGGCCGTCGAGGACGCGATGGAGGCCCATCAGCGCCCGAAGCTGGAACGCTACGGCGACACGCTGTTCGTCGTGCTGCGGGCGGCCCGGTATCTCGACGCACCGGAGGAGGTCGAGTTCGGCGAACTGCACGTCTTCGTGGGCCCCGACTTCGTGATCACCGTCCGCCACGGCGCGGCCCCCGACCTGTCGGCGGTGCGCCACCGCATGGAGGAGACGCCCGAGCTGCTGAAACTGGGCCCGGAGGCGGTGCTGTACGCGATACTGGACGCGGTGGTCGACGGCTACGTGCCGGTTGTCGCCGGCGTCCAGAACGACATCGACGAGATCGAGACCGAGGTCTTCGGCGGCGACCCCGCGGTCTCCCGTCGCATCTACGAACTCTCCCGCGAAATGGTCGAGTTCCAGCGCGCCACCCGCCCCCTCGTCGGCATGCTGCACGGCCTGATGGCCGGCTTCGCCAAGTACGGCACGGACGAGGAACTGCAACGGTATCTGCGGGACGTCGCCGACCACGTCACCCACACCAGCGAGCGGGTCGACGGCTTCCGTCAGGCCCTGACGGACATCCTCACGGTGAACGCGACCCTGGTGACCCAGCAACAGAACGCGGAGATGCGGGCGTTGGCGGAGGCGGGGTTCGAGCAGAACGAGGAGATCAAGAAGATTTCAGCGTGGGCGGCGATCCTGTTTGCTCCGACGCTGGTCGGGACGATCTACGGGATGAACTTCGACCACATGCCGGAGCTGCACTGGGTGTCCGGATACCCCTTCGCAGTGCTTCTGATGGCGGCTGTATGTACCAGTTTGTACGTCATCTTCAAGCGGAAGGACTGGCTCTGAGTAATCGCCGCGAGAGGTGCTGCCCTGAGGGGATGCGGCTCCGATCGCAGGCGCTGACGGCCCTGGAGTCCTAGCTCAGACGCCAGCCGCAAACTAGCCGGGTGATCACGTGGCTGCCGTCGTGGCGGCCTGTTCGTCGTGTTCGCGCAGCATCCGCATGACGGTGGCGGGCGAGGGGTGCTGGCCCTTCTTCACGCCCGTGGTGATGACGAGCCGTTTGGCGATGTCGCGCAGGCTCATCTCCTGGTCGCGTAGGTGAAGGGCCATGGAGAGCATGGACTCGTCGGTGACGCCCGCACCGCCGATGGTCTTGCCGCGCTTGCGGGCGGACTCGTGGCCTTCGAGGGTGCGGTCGCGGATGTACTCGCGCTCCATGCCGGACATCGCCGCGAGCACCGTGAATACGATCCCGGAGGGATCGTGCGAGCCCTTGAGTTCCCCGGTGAGGAACTCCAGACCGACGTCGCTCGCCTTCAGTTCCTCGGCGAGCATGGCAAGTTCGATGCCGCGACCGAGTCGTTTGTGTTCGTGGACGACGAGGGTGACGGCGACGCCGGAGGAGCGGATCTCCCCGGCGAGCTTCACAGCGGCCTCCAGTTCGGGGCGCCGGGTGGCGCGGGTGGAGATCATCTCCGAGAAGACGCGCGTCACTCCGGCCTCGGTGAGGGAGTCGAGTTGTGCGTCGAGGGACTGCCGGGCGGTCGAGGCGCGGGCGTATCCGAGGCGGACGTGCCCGACTGGTTCGGCGCCGGCGCTCACCGGCCGGGGCAGCTCGGTCCAGACCGACCCCGGCTTGCGTACGGCGGGGGTCGGCACGCTCAGGGCCTTGGCGAGTTGGGGCACGAGGCGGAAGCGGGCGGTGTGGTACTGGATGGCCACCTTGTTCTTGCCGGTCCGGCACGGGGAGCCCGCGGGGGCGGCGCAGGTGGACCGCCGGGTGATCACCTGTTTCACGAGCGACCACCTATGAAACGGCCTGTGCATCTCGTCGCTCCTCGGCTAGGTCATTCAGGCCGCTCCCTGCGGACCGGGCTGTCGCGCCAGTTGGGGACCCCCTCGTCATTGGGCCAGAACTGCTCACCGCAGTCGCAGAACCAGACGGTCCCACTCCCGCCGGGCCAGATCATCTGATCGGACCAGGGCCGGTGTCCGGTGCGCCGGGCGTGCCACATCGCTCGGATCTGGTTCAAGTGCCCCTCCTTGTCCGCGAGGTCCCCAGTGTTCCAGGCACGGCGCTATGGTCCGGGCGACCGATCAGATGCTGGTGGTCCACTCACCATCTCCGCGCCGAATGCCCTCGCTCCTCCTGAGCGAGGGCATTCGGGGTCCCGGACGCGAGCTACTACAAGGTGGTCGTCCTCTACATCGAGGACGACTTCCACGCGGACGACGAACCCGTGGCCCGTACGCCCTTCCAGCCGGGCCCGAGTCCGCGTCGGCGCGGCCGTCCGGGGTCCAGCGCGGGCACCTCGGCGACGTCCTCGGTGGCGGCCGGGATGAGTCGGCGGCGCAGTCCGGCGGTTGCGGCCGGCACCGCGGCGAGGGCTCGCGCGGCCTCCGGGTCGATCGCTGCGAGGGCCTCGGCGAGCATGTCGATGGCGTCCGCCGCGTCCTCAACCGCGCCCGTGCTCCACGCGCTCGGGGTCACCGCGTCGACCAGCTCGCACACAGCATCGGCCGCCGCCGCCCGTTCCTCGACACCCGGCCCGGCCTCTCCCAGTTCCATGTCCCGCCCAACGACCTTGCCGTCTGCCAGATGCCCCGCCGCCACGGCGTGGGCCCGCGCCGATGGACGTGGCGCGGGCCCACACTCCCGACGATGCCTCTGACCAGGTCAGACAGCGAAACGCTGCTGGAGTACCAAGGGTTAGGTCGTGATCAGCTCCGGTGGTACCGGTAGCGACATGAGGCGGAGGAGGTCAGCGACTTTGGTGTCGAGTTGTCCTCCGACCTCGGAGCGATGCGGGGATCGCCGAAGCTGGCTCAGGATCGTGCTGCCACGCTCTTGCGGCGCTGCACGATCTCGTTCAGGCGCGCGGTCTGCTCATCGATGGCATGCGGCCCGTTGCCGGTCAGGACACCGTGGGTGTCGTCCCGGATGACCTTGACCTCGGCTGGGTTGAGGGTCACGTCGACCTTGTATCCGGCATCCTTGAGCGCCACGTCGACGAAGAAGGCCAGACGGGTCTCCTCGCCAGGGATCTTCGGGTAGCCGCCGTCGAGAATCTGCAGCTCGCCGTAGTCGGGAACGGTGGTGATGTTGGCGCCCTTGAACGCGTGGTCCTCGTTGATGCTCACCTTGCCGTCGGCGTCGACGCGGTACTTGGCAGCCGTCATCGCGACGGGCGCGTGGCAGATCAGCGAGCTCGGGACGTCGTTCTCCCGCAGTTGGTGGAGCAGTTCGCCGACCACCGGGTTGTCGTGGAAGTCGATCATCGGTGCGTGGCCGCCCGGCGCGTGCATGAAGTCGAAGTCGGCAAGCGAGAAGTCGTCCGTTCCGTCGCGGTGCCGGGCGAGCAGTTCCTCGATGGAATACCACTTCTGCTCCGGCAGGGCCTCCAGGCTTGCGACGAGCTCCTCACGGATGGAGCCACCCTCCTTGTCGGTATTCGGCAGGACCTGGGAGACCGGCATCCGGCCGAGGTGGCGACGCAGAAGGGCGAGCTCGGTGTCACGGCGGGCGACCAGCTCGGGGTTCTCCTCGCGCACCTTTTCGACGCTGTACTGCTCGTTCTGCATGGCTACGCGCACGCTGGCCGGGCCGAGGTCTGCGCCGCCGTGCATGCCGAGCGCCATGCCGTTGATGTCGAGCGTCGGGAGCTTGCCGTCCGGCGTCGCGAGGACGAAGTCGTGGGTGTCCTCGTACTGTGCGAGAACAGCGGCCAACTCGACGAGGAACCAGCCGATGTTGATGCTGCGGCCTTCCGGCTTGGTCAGTGGCAGCTGTGATCCCGACGAGACGACGATGAGTGCCTTGGGGCGGGTGCTGTCGTTGGTCATGATGGTTCTTCCTTGTATCCGTTGTGGTTCTGGTCGCATGTCTTGTGGAAATTGATCGGGGATCTTTGGTCAGGCCGGCGCACCGGAAGCGCGCTTGATGAGGGCGTCGAAGACCCGGGGGCAGGAGGCGGCTGAACAGACCAGCGGCGACGCGCGCCGCTGACCCTGCTGTGACTGGTGTGCCCCAGCGTTGAGGGTCCACGGCCGGACGCGTACCGCCGCTCGGTTCAGGCCGGGTTGCCCTGGGACAGGGCGGAGACGTCGGCCCAGTCCTGCCAGGTCTTGAGGCGCTCGGCGTACACAGGGGGAAGCAGCTCCAGTCCCGCGGTGCCGAAGAAGACGCGCAGGGGCGGGGTGCCGGCGTCGACGATCTTCAGAAGTGCCGGTCCGGCCGCGGTGGGGTCGCCGATCTTCATGTCGCGCCAGCCCTCGGCCACGGCCGCACGCACCCCGTCGTAGACGGGCAGCTGCTCGGCAAAGCTGGCGGAGGCACCGGACCAGTCGGTGGCGAAGCCGCCGGGCTCGACGCTTCATCACGCCCGGCAGCCGGGAGAGCCAAGCCGTGTTCGTGTGCAAGAACCCGGACTGCGGCTGGTCGGGCAACGCCGACTGGAACGCCGCCCGGAACATCTTGCACCTGTACCGGATGGGCCACGCGCTCATCCCGGCTGCCGGGAGGGCAGTCGTCAGGCGCACTCGTGGCGTCAAGCCCGCCACCGCAAGGTAGGCAGGAACCTCCTTCCTGAGCCTGCGAAGGGAGGAGAGCACTTCAAAACGTCAACGCCGATCTCGCGGCGTCGGCCCTGGCCGTGGCCCTCGACGCCGAGCGGCTGGTGGTGCTCACCGATGTGGCGGGGCTGTACGCGAACTGGCCGCACAGCACCGAGGTGATCGAGCGCCTGACGGCCGACGCACTGGACGGGCTGCTGCCCGGACTGGCGAGCGGGATGCTGCCGAAGGTGGAGGGCTGCCTGCGGGCCGTCCGCGGCGGCGTGCGCAGGGCGCACGTACTCGACGGCCGCGTGCCGCACGCGGTACTGCGCGGCGTCCTCGACGAGGACGGGCCCGGCACCACCGTGGTTCCCGACGACAGCCCGGTCACAGGATCCTTCTGAGGATCCGCGCATTGCGCCGTGGGTCCAGGGACTCCGCCCAGGACCGGGGTGCCAGGCGCGCAGTCGTGGGCGTGAAGCCGTACCGGAGGAACAGGCCGCCGCTGCCGGTCGTCGCCGTGAACAGGCCACCGAGCGACAGGGCGTGCGCCCTGGCCAGCACGGCGTGCAGGAGCCCGGCTCCCACTCCGCTTCCCTGCCTCTGCCCGGCCACGCAGAAGTTGTACACGACGCCCGCGGCCCTGCGGCCCTCCCCCGGGCCGGCCGGGTGCACGCGCAGGCCCACGCAGCCTTCGAGGGTGCCTGCGGGGGTCTCCGTCACGAGGAAGTCGGCCGCGTGGGTGGCGTAGAGCGATACGGGCCGCTCCCGCAGCGCCCCCGAGCGGACGAAGGGCCGGGACAGGTCGGCGAGTGCGGCAGCGTCCTCCGCACGGGCGACGCGCACGGAGAACGTCGGCGCGAGGAGCGTATGCGGCCCGGTCACCCCTCCGCGCACGGGCGGCCCGGATAGTCGTCGGTCTCGGGTACGCCCGCTGCGCGCATCCGGCGCAGAACCTCGTGCAGGACCGACTCGTCGCCGAGGTCCACGGGGCAGTTGGTCTCCCGGTCGAAGACCAGGGTCTCGCCGGCCGTGTTCCAGACGACCCAGCGACGCCGTAACCCCTGTTCCTCCCAGAGGTGCGCATAGCTCTCCACAACTGCCGTCTTCCTGCTCATCACGCCGCCCTGCCGGTTTCACGGCCGTCGACGTACGTCGCCACCACCTCGATGTCTCCGATGCGGGACGTGTCGACGCGCCGGGGGTCGTCGCCGAGTACGACCAGGTCGGCGAACTTGCCCGGGGTGAGGCTTCCGAGGTTGTCCTCCCAGTGGCAGGCGAAGGCGCCGGCGACCGTGTAGGCCCGCAGGGCCTCGTCGACGGTGATGCCCTCGTCCGGGCCGATCACCTGACCGGACCCGGAGGCGCGCTCGACCATGAACTGGACGGCCCGCAGCGGGGATCCGTCCGTGACGGGGCGATCGGAGCTGCCCACCAGCGTGATGCCGTGATCGAGGAACGCCCTGCCGCGGTAGAGCCACGGCGCCCGCTCCTCGCCCATGATCGCCGCGTAGTCGTCGCCGAAGTAGCGCAGGAAGTTGGGCTGGACGACCGCACTGATGCCGAGCTGCGCGAAGCGCGGGAGCTGGTCGGGGCGGATCAGCCCGGCGTGCTCGATGCGGTGCCGGGCACCGGGGCGCGGCCGGAGGTGCTGGGCCCGTTCCAGGGCGTCCAGGGCGACGTCGGCGGCGCGGTCGCCGATCGCGTGGACGGCGAGCTGCCACCCGGCGAGGTGGCCGTCCACGATCGTGTCCGCGAGCACGTCCGGGTCGTCCTGCAACTGGCCGGTGTGGTCCAGCCCTTCGTACGGACTGCTGAGCGCCGCGGTCCGGGCCATCATGCCGCCGTCGGTGAAGATCTTCAGCGCGCCCACGGAGAGCCGGTCGTTGCCGAAGCCGGTGCGCAGGCCGAGGTCGAGGGCCCGGGGAATCCCGTCGGCTTCGTGGGCGGCGACCGGGTGCAGCCGGTCGGCGGACACCATGAGCTGCACACGCAACGGCAACCGGCCGGTGTCGCAGGCGAGTTGGTAGGCACCCAGCTCGACCGGGCTGTGGCCCAGGAGGGTGCCGCCGATTCCGGCCTCGGCGCAGGCCGTGACGCCCTCGGCCAGGCAGGTCCGGGCGGCGCGCCCGATCGCCTCGGCCAGTTCCTCCTGGGAGTGGGGCAGGCGCAGTGCGCGGGCGGCGCCCATGGCACCCTCGGCGAGGAAGCCGTTCTCGTGCGGGATGCCGGCGGGGAGCAGGTCGAGTACGGCGGAGTTGACGACGCAGCCGTGCCCGGAGTCGTGCAGCATGAACACCTTGTGCCCGTGGCTGACCTTGTCCAGTTCGGCGGCGGTCAGATGACGGCCCAGGGCCCGCTGGTCGTAGCCGGCGATGCTCACCCAGGTGCCGGGCGAGCCCTTCCGGGTGACGGCCTCCTCCACGACGGCGAGCACGTCGTCGATCCGCGTGCACCCCGCGATGCTCGGGGTGTTCTGCTTGAACCCGGTCCAGGCCAGGTGGACATGGGCGTCGATGAACCCGGGCAGCACGGTGGCGCCCTGCAGGTCGATCACCTCGCGGGCGGGCAGGGAGGTCACGGCCTCGTCCAGGCCGACGATCCGGCCCTGCCAGATGCCCAGGTCGTGGGCGACGGGGTGGCCGGGGTCCATGGTGAGGAAGCGGGCGTTCGTCAGTCTGGTGCTGAGCATCGGGCGTCAGGCGTCCATGGACTCGGCGAGCGAACGGGGGCGCAGGTCCGTCCAGTTGGCCTCGACGAACTCCAGGCAGGCGTCCCGGGTGTTCTCCTCGAAGGCGATCGTCCACCCCCCGGGCACGTCCGCGAAGGACGGCCAGAGCGAGTGCTGGCCCTCGTCGTTCACGAGGACGAGGAAACGGCCGTCGGCGTCGTCGAAGGGGTTGGTGCTCATGTGCGGTGGCCTCCTGGAGAATTAGGTTAGGCTCGCCTAATCAAAAACGAGCTTAGCCTTCTCGGTTTCCGCTCCACAAGGAGACGTTCATGAAGTTGGTGGGGGAAGACGCCTTCGTCGCGTTCGGACTGTCCGGCGCACCCGGCACCGACGAGTTCTGGGCGACTGCGAGGACACCGGCGTCGATACCCGACGGCGACGGTTGGGTGACCCTGTTCCTGCGGCGCGGGTCCGAAGCGGCGAGCATCGGCTTCGAGAGCTGGTCGGAGCCGGTCCCCCTGCGCCGATGGGGCGACACGGACTGCTGGTACGCCGAGGTGCGCATGCCTGCGCGACTGCGGGTGACCTACCAGTTCCTCGTGGGCGACGAGGCGTACGCCGACCCGTTCAACCCGGTCGGTGCGGGCGGTGACCGGTCCATCGCCGCGACCCCGGACGCCCCGGCCCAGCCGCACTGGCCCGTCGTCGGCGCGGCCGACGTCCTCCCCCTGCCGCGTACCCGGCTCCGCTGGAGCAGCGAACGGCTCGGCGGGCGGCGTACGGTGCGCGTCCACCCGGCGGGCGGCGGCGGACCGGTGGTCCTGCTGCTCGACGGGGACGACTGGCTGTACCTGCACCCGGCCATGACCGCGTTCGACTCGGCCGTCGCCAGTGGCGAGATGCCCCCGGTCACCCTGGTCTTCCTTCCGGCCAAGGACCGGGCGGCCGAGTTCGCGTGCAGGCCCGAGCTGTGGGAGGCGGTCCGGGACGAACTGCTGCCGCTGGTGGCGGAGAGCGGCGTACCCGCCGACCCGGACCGGCTGGTGGTCGCCGGGCAGAGCCTCGGCGGGCTGAGCGCGATGTACGCGGCGCTGGAGTACCCGGAGTTGGTGTCTCGCGTCGCCTGCCAGTCGGGGTCGTTCTGGTGGACACCTGATTCCGTGGACCTGGCGGACCCCTTGGGCGGCCCGGCCGGCGGCGCCATCGCCGCGCGGCTGCGGGAGCGCCCCGACCTGTCCGGGCTGCGGGTCGCGTTCGACGTGGGGGAACACGAGACGCGGATGCTGCCGCACTGCGAGCTGGTGGAGAGCCTGGCCGAACAGGCCGGGGCGGCTGTGCGGGTTTCGCGGTCGGCAGCGGAGCATGACCGAGCGGGCTGGCGGCACGCACTGCTCAGGGATGTCGCCTGGGCGCTCCGCTGGGAGGGCCGGGAGTAACTGCGGGCCGGTGGGGGCTGGTCGCGCCCCGCGGCGGAGCCGCAAAACGACACAGCCCCGCGCCCCTTTCGGGGCGCGTCACCGCGCCACCGCCGAGCAGTACTCCTCGTCGGTGGCCAGCAGGTTGCGATGGGTGTCCTCGGCCGTGATGACGCCGTCGTCCAGGACGAGGACCCGGTCCGCGGCGTCCAGGAGGGCCGGGCTGCTGGTGATCACGATGGTGGTGCGGCCCCGGCGCAGCTTTGCGACGTTGCGCGCGATGAGCTGTTCGGTGACCGCGTCGACGGCTGTCGTCGGATCGTGCAGGACGAGGACGTCGGTGTCGGCGGCCAAGGCGCGGGCGAGGGACAGCCGTTGGCGCTGTCCCCCGGAGAGGTTCGCGCCGCGGTCGCGGACGGCGTAGTCCAGCCCTTCGCGGTGCAGGGCGACGACGTCGGTCAGCATGGACGCCTCGACGGCCTCGGGGACCGTCCGGCTGGTGCCCGAGGGGTCGATGTTCGTACGGAGGGTGCCCGCGAAGATCTCCCCGTCGTACGGGTTCACCAGCATGTGTGCGCGGACCGCCTCGATCGACAGGTCCGCGAGCTCCTGGCCGCTGACCCGCACCACTCCCTCGTACGCGTCGGGCGGGACGTTCACGGCCAGGACGAACGCGAGGTCGGCCGCCGCGCGCGGCTGGTAGGGGGCGATCGCCACGAACTCACCGGCGGCCACCTGGAACTTCAGATTCCGCAGGGTCCCGTGGCGGACGCAGTCGATCTCGAGGTCTCCGCCCGTGGCCGGGCGCCGAGGCCCCGGGGTCGTGACCGGCGGTGCGGTCAGCACCAGCGCCATCCGCTCGGCGGAAGCGCGCGCGATCATCACGTACTTGGGCATCTCGGAGAACAGCTTGAGCGGTTCCATGATGAACTGCGCCAGCCCTACGGCCATGACGAGTTCCCCGATGTTGATCCGGCCGTTGAACGCCAGCCAGCCGGCCGTCAGGGTCACGGCGGCGGCGAGGACCGCGTTGAGGGCCAGCGCGGTGCCCGCGTACGCGCCGTTCACCTTGGCGACGGTGATCGCCTGGAGCTTCGCCTCCGTACTGACCTTCCGGTAGGACCGGAACGCCGCGTGGTTGCCGCCGAAGCCGTGCAGCGGGCGCAGGCCGGTGATCAGGTCGGCGACCTTCGCGCCCGCCCGCGCCACCCGGGCCTGCTGTTCCTGGGTACTGGAGCCGATCCGCTTGGACAGCACGCTCAGGATCGACAGGATCGCGACGGTTCCCACGATCACCAGCAGACCGAGCCGGATGTCCGCCAGGCCCAGCGCGACCGCCGCGACCAGCACCGCGACCAGCGAGCTGATCAGCAGCGGCACCACCTCGATGATGTCGGCGGTCTGGTCGGCGTCCTCGGTGGCGATGGTCAGCACCTCGCCGGACTTGAGGTCGACGTCCCTGGCCACCGGCTGGAGTCCGCAGGCCGCGACCTTCACCCGCCAGCGGTGCGCCTCGGTCGTGTTGGCCTTCTGCAGGATGCGCATCCCGAACCGCCACGACAGCGACACCGTCGTGATGATCACGGCCAGCGCGCCGATCGACAGGCCGAGCGCGCCGAGGCTCCGGTCCCGCATCGTGTGCTCGACGATCAGGCCGAGCGCGATGGGAAAGGCGGTCTCCCCCGCCTGGTACAGGCCCATGAGGAGGGTGCCCCAGGCCATGGCGCCGATGTTGCGGCGCAGTGCGGTGCGGAGGATGTCGGACCCCGGGCGGGGCCGCTGCGTGTCAGGAGTGGTCATCGAGGTGGCGGGCAATCGCTTCCGGGGTGCGC
Source organism: Streptomyces sp. NPDC059866 (assembly GCF_042731325.1). Taxonomy (NCBI): domain Bacteria; kingdom Bacillati; phylum Actinomycetota; class Actinomycetes; order Kitasatosporales; family Streptomycetaceae; genus Streptomyces; species Streptomyces sp. NPDC059866. The sequence goes on from NZ_JBHWJT010000003.1 coordinate 124,119, forward strand.
AGGGTGAACAGATCGCGGATCGTGATCACAGGACCGTACTCCCGGCGGAGCAGCCCGGTCAGCCGCACCGCCAGCATGGAGTGCCCTCCGAGGGACACGAAGTCGCTCACCGCGCTCACCTCGTCGTCGTCCAGGTCCAGTGCCTCGGCGAAGAACTCGCAGACCGTGGTCTCGGTCTCGGTTTCCGGGCCGCGCTCCCCCGCCGTGGTCAGCGCGCCGAGCGGCTTGGCCTCCGGCAGCGCCTTGGTGTCAGCCTTCCCGTTCACCGTCAGCGGGATGCTGTCGACCTGGGCGTAGTGCGTCGGCCGCAGGAAGTCCGGCAGCCCGGCGCCCACCTCGGCGGCGACCGCCGCCAGGTCGGAGCCGTCGAGGACGAGATAGGCGGCCAGCCGGTACGCGCCGTCGACCTGCGGGTCGGGCTGGGCGACCGCGGCGACGAACCGCACCGCCGGGTGCGCCGCGAACACGGCCTCGACCTCGCCCAGTTCGACCCGGTGCCCCCGGATCTTGACCTGCTGGTCGGTGCGGCCCAGGTACATCAGGTTCCCGTCGGGCCGCCGGACCACCAGGTCCCCGGTGCGGTACATGCGCTCGCCAGGTTCGCCGAACGGGCAGGCGACGAAGCGGTGCGCGGTCTGGGCGGGCTGTCCGAGATAGCCGCGCGCGATGCCGATGCCGGACACGTACAGCTCGCCGGGAACGCCGTCCGGCAGGGGCCGCAGCCATGGGTCCAGCACGTACACGTCGGTGTTGTCGATCGCGACTCCCACCACCGGGTCCTGGCACTCGAAGGTGCCGACGCCGAGGGTGTTGATGGTGTACTCGGTGGGTCCGTACAGGTTGTAACCGACCGTCCCCTCGGTCTCCGCGAGCCGCTGCCACAGCGTCGGGGTGACGGCCTCGCCGCCCAGCAGCACCAGCGCCGGCCGTCGTGCGGGGTTGTCGAGCAGGCCCTCGGCCACCAGCTGCTGCGCGTAGGTCGGGGTCACGTTGATGACGTCGATGCCGTGCTCGAGGCAGTACTCGACCAGCCGGGGCGCGTCACGGCGCAACTCCTCGTCGCAGATGTGCACTTCGTGCCCGTCGGCGAGCCACAGCAGCTCCTCCCACGACATGTCGAACGCGAACGACACGGTGTGCGCGATCCGGAAGACCCGGTGGCCGTGCTCCGCCAGCACCGGCTCGAAGATCCGGCGCTGGTGGTTGATCAGCATGTTGGTGAGCCCGGCGTACTCGGTCACCACGCCCTTGGGCTTCCCGGTCGATCCGGAGGTGTAGATCGTGTACGCGGGGTGCCGCAGGCGGCCCGGGTCGTCCGGCGCGAATGTCACGAACGGCTCGGCCTCGGGGAGGGGACGGTCCAGTTCGATGAGTTCACCCGTCAACCGGGGTGACACGGCGCTCACCGTGAGGATCACGTCCGGGCGGGCGTCCGCGACGATCGCGGCGATCCGCTCGTCCGGGTGGTCCAGCTCCAGCGGTACGTACGCGGCGCCGACGCGCAGCACGGCGAACAGCGCCACGATCGAGTCGAGGGAGCGCGGGATCGCGAGACCCACGGTCGTCTCGGGGCCGATACCGCGCCCGGCGAGCACACCCGCCAGCGCCCGGCTGCGGTCCCGGAGTTGGGCGAAGGTCATGGTCGAGCCGTGCGCGACGAGCGCCACCCGCTCCGGATCGCGGTCCGCCGCCTGGTCGAACCGGTCGACGACGGTGTCCGTGCCGACGTCCGTGCGTTCGGCGGGTTCGGGCTCCGGCCCCAGACCCGGCAGCGCGCCGACCGGCCCGGTCGACCGGGCCAGGTCCTCGAGGACGCGCAGATAGTCGTCGAGGAGACGACGGGCGTTCCCGGTGTCCTCGTCGCGGTACTCCAGCTTGACCGTGAGCCGGTCGCCGGGCGTGACGACCCACGTGAACGGGTAGTGCGTGGAGTCATCGGCCTTCACCGAGGTGATGCCGTGCCGGGCGTTCATCTCGGCGAACGCGTCCATGTCCAGGAAGTTCTGGAGCACGAACAGGTTGTCGAACAGGGTGTCGTGCCCACTGGCCCGCTGGATCTCGCCGAGGCCGAGGTGCTCGTGCTCCATCGCCTCGACCCTGGCCGCCTGCACGGCCGACAGGTACGCGCGGACCGTGTCGTCCGGCCGGGCCCGCGTCCACATCGGCACGGTGTTGAGCAGCACACCGACGATGCCGTCCAGGCCTTCGCCCTCCCGGCCGGAGACGGTCACGCCGAACACGGCGTCACTGCGGCCCGTGCGGGCGCCGAGGAGGAGGCCGAACGCGCCGGTCAGCACCGAGTTCAGCGTGACGCCGTGCGCCCTGGCCGCTTCCCGCAGCAGGTCCGACTGTTCGGCGGACAGCGTGTGCACGAGCGCGCGCGGCAGGTCGTCCGAGAGGGTCGGCGCCGGTCCGGCGAGCAGGGTCGGGCCCGGGAGGCCGGCCAGGTGATCCGCCCAGAAGCGTTCCGATACGGCGGGGTCCTTGGCGTCGAGCGCCCGGGCGTGGTCCTCGAAGCCCGGCGTGGCCGGGGTCGTGTCCCACGGCTCGCCCGCTACGACGGCCTGATAGGCGTCGAACAGGTCCCGCAGCACGATCTCGCGGGACCAGCCGTCCCACAGCAGCAGGTGGTAGCTCAGCAGCAGACCGTCGCGGTCGTCGGGCAGCCGCACCACGGTCAGCCGGATCAGCGGCGGCTCACCGGGGTCGAATCCCGTGTCGCGGTCCCGGACGCGCAGGGCTTCGACTTCCGCGTCCGTCGCCAACTCGACCGTACGGACGGCGACTTGCCGCCCCGCACTGAGGACCTGGACCGGATTTCCGTCGTCGTCGGTCGTGAAGCCGGCGCCCACGACCGGGTGCCGCGCGATCACGTACGCCATCGCCTCGGCCAGCGCGTCGGTGTCCAGGCGCCGGTCGAAGGTGAACCAGCTCTGCGCGACGTAGTGTCCGGCCGTGCCGGCCATCTGGGCCTGGAAGTACAGGCCGCGCTGGAGCGGGGTGACCGGTGCGGTGCGCTCGGCTGTCGCGGAGGCGTCCGCGATGCGTTCCAGTGCGCTCCGCCAGTGCTCGGTGAGCTCGTCGGGGATGCCCTCGGCGAGGGTGAAGGCCGCGTGCAGGCTGCCGGTGGCCTCGTCGAGCCACGCGTTGACCTCGACGGCGTACGGGCTGCCCTGGTCGCCGCCGGTGATGTGCAGGGCCTGGGACTCGCTGCCCCGGCCGAGGTAGTTGAACAGCACCTGCGGGCGGGCGTTCAGCAGGGGGGCCGTCTGTGGGTTGAGGTACCTGAGCCGGCCGTAGGCGACGTGCGCGCGCTCGTCCGGCTGGCGTTCGGTGACCTCGCGCGCCGCGGCGACGGGGTCGGTGTGCGCGGTGAGCCGTACGGGCGCGATGGAGGTGAACCAGCCGACCGTGCGGGTGTAGTCGTGGTGTTCGAGAGCCGGGACCCGGCCGTGCCGCTCCAGCTCGATCGCGAGATCGGTGGGCGACGGCTGGACGTGGGTCAGCGCGGTGCGCAGCGCGCCGCACAGCAACTCGGTGAGACCGACGCCGAGTGCGGCGGGCGCGGTACGTGTCACGCGGTGGCTCACTTCGGGCGCGAGCACGACCGTGGTCTCCCGCAGCCGCTCGACCGTGGGCAGCAGCGCGGGTGCCTGGAGCGTGGTGACCCAGTGCCCGAGGTCGTCGACGGCCTGGGCGGACCGGAGCGTCAGTGCTTCGGCGTACTCGGCGTACGACGTGGTCGGCGGCGCCAGGGTCTCTCCGCGCAGGGCAGTGGCCAGGTCGTCCAGCAGGATCAGCCAGGACACCGAGTCGACGGCGAGGTGGTGCACGGTGACGACCAGGGTCCGGCTCGCCTCCAGCCACGAGAACGCGATGACGTCCCCGGACTCGGGGTCGAGCCGTCCGGCGGCTTCGTTCGCCGCCGTGGTGGCATCGGTCGTGTCCGGTCGTACGACGGTGACCTCGCGGGCGGGTTCGGTGCGCAGTGCCCACACCCCGTGCTCGACGCGCAGCCGCAGCCGGAGGGCCGGGTGTGCGGCCACGACGGCGTTCGCGGCGCGCTCGGCGTCGGCGAGCCCGGTGCCCTCGGGTGCCACCAGCGTCCTGGCCTGGGCGAACCGGGCGAGCGATCCGCCCAGCTCGCGCTGGCGCAGGATGATCGGCGTCGGTATCAGCGGGCCGTCCTCGCGGCGGACGGGTGCGGGCGTCGCTGACTGCGGGGTACTCGTCCCGACGTGCTCGGCGAGCGCGCGCGGCGTCCTGAGCAGGAACACGTCCCGGGGCGCGATCGGCAGGCCGAGCGTCCTGGCCCGGTTGATCACGGTGATGGCAAGGATGCTGTCGCCGCCGGCCCTGAAGAAGTCGGTGTCACCGTCCACGGCGGAGCCGGGCAGGGTGTCGGCGAAGATGTCGACCAGGGCGGCGAGCGCGGAGTCACTCACGGCCACCGGGGCGTCGTCCTGTGCTGCCCGTGCGATCAGGGCCTTCCGGTCCAGCTTGCCGTTGACCGTCAGCGGCAGCGCGTCGACCGGCAGCACCCGGCCCGGCACCATGTGCACGGGCAGCTTCGTGGACAGCTGCTCGGTGACGTCACGGGGCACCCGGCCCACGACGTGCGCGACCAGGTGGTCGCCGCTGTCGGCCACGGTGACGGCCGCATCGACCACGCCGTCGAGTTCCCTGATCGCGGACTCCACCTCGCCGAGCTCGATCCGGAATCCCTTGAGCTGCACCTGGTCGTCGGCGCGGCCGACGAACTCCAGCTCGCCGTCGAGCGTGCGGCGGGCGAGGTCGCCCGTGTGGTACATGCGGGAGCCGTCGCCCGCGAACGGGTTCGCCACGAACCGTCCCGCGGTGAGCCCGGGCCTGCCCAGGTAGCCGAGCGACACCTGGTCACCGGCGACGTAGATGGCGCCCACCCGGCCCGACGGCACCGGCCGGAGCCGGTCGTCGAGCAGGTAGGTGACCAGGCCGGGTATCGGACCGCCGATCGGGCTGACGTCGTCGCCGGAGGCGAAGTCCTCGTCGGTCAGCACCCGGTGGGTGACATGGACGGTGGTCTCGGTGATGCCGTACATGTTGACCAGCTCGGGCGAACCGGTGCCATGCCGCTCGACCCAGCCGCGCAGCCGCCCCAGGTCCAGCGCCTCGCCGCCGAAGATGATCCGGCGCAGTGCGGGCAGCGGCTCACCGGCATGCCGGTCCGCCTCGATGAACTGGTAGAACGCCGACGGGGTCTGGTTGAGCACGGTCACTGAGCGCTCGCGGACCAGCCGGTGGAAGTCGACCGGGGAACGGGTCAGCCCGTACTCCGGCACCAGCAGCTCACCGCCGTACGCCAGCGCGCCCCACAGCTCCCAGACCGCGAAGTCGAAGGAGAAGGAGTGGAACTGGACCCACACGTCGTGCGGGCCGAAGTCCATGTCGGGCCGGGTGTTCGCGAGCAGCGTCACCACGCTGGAGTGCGGGACGACGACACCCTTGGGCCGGCCGGTCGATCCGGACGTGTAGATCACGTACGCGGGGTCGTGCCAGCCGGCCTCGGGCTCGGTGGTGTCCCCCACCGGCAGTTCGTCCCCCTGCACGAGCACGCGGGCCGGCACGCCCGCCCGGGCCAGCAGTTCCGTGAAGCGGTCCCGCTGCTCACGCTCCACGAGAACGACCTGCGGAGCGGCGTCGGCGAGGATGTACTCCAGCCGTTCGTCCGGGTAGGCCAGATCCAGCGGCACGTACGCGCCGCCCGCGCTGACGATCGCGACCAGGGCGACCACCTGCTCGACGGAGCGCGGGACGGCGACGGCGACCCGCTTGCCGGGCCCGACACCGGCCGCGCGCAGGGTAGAGGCCAACTCCTTCTTCGCGTCCGCCAGTTCGCCGTAGGTCAGTGACCGGGTCCCGCCGTCGAGACCGCACTGTGTGACGGCGGTGGCGGCCGGGTCGCGGTGCGCGGCGGCGTCGAACAGTCCGCCCAAGGTCGTCGGGGCGATCCGCGCGGGTCGCCCGGCGTTCCCGGGCCCCAGGTCGTCGACCCGGGCGTCCGGCCGGGTGAGCAGGCCGGTGAGGGCCGAGGTGAACGTACGCAGGATCTCCCGGACGCTCGCCTCCCCCAACAGCTCACCGTCGTAGATCAGGTTGAAGCGCGGACGACCGTCGACCGCCCGCTCCACCACCAGCGTCAACGGGTAGTGTGGAGCGCCCTCGTTCACGATGTCGGTGATGACCAGCTCATCGCCGGCCTCCCGCAGACCGTCCACATCGGTCGCGACGTCAAACACCACCAGGGTGTCGAACAGCGGGCCGCCGGCGCCGGCCTGGCGGCCGATCCTCGCCAGCGAGACATGCTGGTGCGGCAGTACCGCGCTCTGGTGCTCCCGTACCGAGGCAAGCAGGTCACCGGAAGTGGTCGTACCGGTCCAACGAGCGCGTACGGGGATCGTGTTGATGAACAGACCCACCATGTCCTCGATACCGGGCACCTCCGCGTCGCGCCCGGACACCGTGGAGCCGAACACCACGTCCCTGCTGTGCAGGATGCCGCCCAGCGTCACCGCCCAGGCGCTGTGCACGGCCACGCTCAGCGGCACGCCGGCCGAGCGGGCGGCCGCGTCGATGTCGTCCGCCGGCTCCACGGCGGTGTCGGCGAACCGGTCGGACGGGGTGTGTCCCTCGGCGACCAGCGAAGGGCCCGGCAGGTCGGCGAGTTGCTCGCGCCACACCCGGTCGCTCTCGTCCTCGTCGCGGCCGGCCAGCCGGCGCACGTAGTCGGGGAAGCCGCCGACGGGGTGGACGCTCCCCGGCGCGTGGTACTCGGCCAGCAGCGCGCGGAGCATCGGCGGCACCGACCAGCCGTCGGCGATGATGTGGTGCACGGTCTGCACCAGGACGTTCCGGCCGGAGCCTGCGCGAAGGAGCGTGTACCGCATCAGCGGGCCGGTGGCCAGGTCGAACCCGGCGCGGCGGTCCCGCTCGGCGTACTCGCGTATCTCGTCGTCGGTGATGCCGGGGCGGTCCAGCGTGGTGAACGGCGCCTCCACACCGCTCTCCAGCACGGAGACCACACGGCCGTCGGCGAGGGCCACGAACCGCGCGGCCAGGTTCGGATACAGCGTGAGCAACCGGGTGGCCGCCGCGGCGAGCCGGTCGGGGTCCACCTCTCCGTCCAGCGTCAGCAGTTGCTGCTCGACGTAGGCGCCCGCCGAGTCGTCGTCGAAGACCGAGTGGAAGTACAGGCCCTCCTGCAGCGGGGTCAGCGGCAGGATGTCCCGAAGCCGGGGGCCGTCCAGGGCGTCGACGTCGGCCTGAGTGAGCGGCACCGGGCCGAAGTCGCTGGGAGAGTGGCCGCCCTGGTCGAGCGCGGCAAGCCCGGCCAGAGCCACCCGGAAGTACTCGCCGAGGGTCGCGATGTCGTCGTCGGTGAACATCCCGTCGGGCCAGGAGATGGTGGTGACCAGTTCGTACTCGCCACTCGCCGCGGGTTCGGCGATCGCGTTGAACTCCAGGGGACGCGGCAGACGCATCCTCGGGTCGCGCTTCTCGCCCAACTGGCCTGTGGTGCTCGCAAGTTGCCAGTCCCCGGAGGCGCCCGCATCGAAGCGGCCGAGGTAGTTGAACAGCACCTGCGGTGCGGGCGCGTCGAACTCGGTGTGGGTCAGGTACCGCAGGGCACCGTAGGAGACGCCGTTGTCCGGGACCCGGGCGAGGTCCTCCTTGACCGCCTTGAGCGCGGCGGCCAGGTACTCGGGCGCCGTGAAGTCGGCCGCCGCGCCGGGGTCCACGGTCACCGGGAACAGGGTGGTGAACCAGCCCACGGTCCGCGACAGTTCCGGCTCGAAGCCGGCGGTGCCCGCCACGAACTGTCCTTCGCGGCCGTGGCCCTCGAGTTCGATGTGCGCGAACGTCTGGTCCTGCCCGAGGTCGCGGCGCCGGCGGGCGAGGGTGACGGCGAGGGCGGTGAGCAGGACGTCGTTGACGCCCGCGTGGAACTTCGCGGGGATCTCGCCCAGCAGCGCGGCCGTGACCTCGGGACCGACCGAGACGGTCCGGAGCCGCTCCCGCGCGACGGTGTCGGCTTCGGACAGCGCGCGCCTGCTCACCGGCCCGTCCGCTCCCGGCAGGGGACGCCAGTAGTAGGCGCTGTCCGCGTCGAACGCCGCACGTTCCAGCAGCTGCGTCCAGCGCCGGAACGACGTGCCCACCGGGGGCAGCTCGATCGGCGTGCCCGAGGCGAACTGCCGCCATGCCGTGGCCAGGTCCTCCATCAGGACCCGCCAGGACACGCCGTCGATCACCACGTGATGGGCGACCAGGACCAGCTGCCGTGCCTCGCGGCGCCAGACCGCCCGCAGCATCACGCCGCCCGCCGGGTCCAGCCCTTCGGTGGCGAGCGCGACGCACTCCTCGACCGGGCCGTCGCTCTCCTGCCACCCCGCGACGGCCTGGTCCGCCTCCGGTATGTCGAAGCTCCAGCGGTCACCGCGCACCAGCGTGGCGCGCAGCATGTCGTGCCGCCGGACCACGGCGGCGAGGATCGCGTCGAGCGCGTCGGCGGTCAGGTCCGCCGGGGTGTTCAGCACCACCGACTGCACGAAGCCGTCGATCGCGTCCGTGGTCTCGCCGAGCCACTGCACGATGGGCGAGCCCACGACGGAACCGGTCGCGACATCGCCGTGGTCCACCGTGGAGACGTCCTCACGGCTCGCCACCGCCGCCAGCGCCCCCACGGTGCTGTGGGCGAAGATCTGCCGTGCCGTGACGTAGAGACCGGTGTCGCGCAGCGCGCTCAGCAGCGAGATCGCCAGAATGCTGTCTCCGCCGAGCTGGAAGAAGTCCTGGTCGACGCCGACCTCTTCGAGCCGCAGCACGGACGCGACCGCCGCGCACACCGCGCGCTCGTTCTCGGTGGTGGGCCGGACGAGCGAGCCCGTCCCGACGGCAGGCTCGGGCAGCGCGTTCCGGTCGAGCTTGCCGTTCGCGGTGAGCGGGAACTCCGTCATCACGACGATGTGGGCGGGCACCATGTACTCGACCATGTGCTCGACGGCCCACGTCCTGACCTCGTCCGCCCGCAGGTCCTCGCTGCCTGCGGCCGGGATCACGTATCCCACGAGGTAGGTGCCGCCGGCCGCGTTCTTCTTCGCGACGACGCAGGTGTGGCGTACTCCGGGGTGCTCCGCGAGACCGACCTCGACGTCCTCGATCTCCAGCCGCATACCGCGGATCTTGATCTGGTTGTCGGCCCGGCCGAGGAAGTCCAGCGACCCGTCCGGGTTGAACCGGGCGAGGTCACCGGTCCGGTACAGCCGGGAACCGTCGTTCGCGAAGAGGTTCGCGACGAAGCGGGACGCCGTCAGGCCTGGCGCGCCCACGTACCCCCGCCCCAGGAGGAAGCCGCCCACGTACAGCTCGCCGCCGACCCCGACGGGGACCGGGCGCAGCTCGTCGTCGAGCACGTACAGCTGGGTGTTGGGGTTGGCCTTGCCGATCGATGTCGACAGGCGTTCCGCCGCGCCCCGGTAGATGACGTGCGAGACGCCGATCGTCGTCTCGGCCGGGCCGTAGCCGTGGTACATGGGGATGTCGAGCCTGGTGCGGAACCGTTCGTACAGCTCCGGGGTCAGCACCTCGCCGCCGCACCACACGTGCCGCAGGCTGTCCAGCCGTCCGGAGTCGCCGGCGATCTCCAGCAGCACGTCCAGCATGGACGACACCAGGTACGTGAAGGTGACGCGCTGTTCGGCGATCACGCTGAGCAGGTGGTGCGGGTCGCGTTCGCCGCCGGGCCGCAGGACCACCAGCCGGGCACCGGACACCAGCGGCAGGAAGATCTCGTTGATGGAGATGTCGAAGGACAGCGGCGCCTTGAACAGCGACGCGTCGTCGTGACCGAAGCCCAGGATCTCGCCCACCTGCCACAGCAGACGCTCGCTGATCGCCTCGTGCCGGATCATCGCGCCCTTGGGCCGCCCGGTCGAACCGGACGTGAAGATCACGTACGCCAGGGCGTCGCCGAGGACGGTGACCCCGGTCCCCTCGGTCGGGTAGGAGCCGAACCGCCAGTCTCCCAGGTCGACGGCCACGGCTTCCGGTTCGGCCGAGTCGTGCTCGCCCGAGGCGTTGAGCTGCACCACGACCCGGGCGTCCTCGATGACGACGGCCCGGCGCGCGGCGGGCCACTGCGGATCGAGCGGCACGAACGCGCACCCCGCCTGGAGCACGGCGAGCAGCCCGATCACCATGTCGGCGGAGCGGCTCAGTGAGATGCCGACGACCTGTTCGGCGGTGAGCCCGCGTTCGAGCAGATGGTGGGCCAACTGACTGGAGAGCTCAGCTGCCTGACGGTAGGTCAGTGTCCGGTGCTCGTCGACGACGGCGACGGCGTCCGGCCTGGTCCGCGCCTGCTCGCGGAACATCTCCACGATGGTCGGGCGGACCCGGTCGGCCCGGGTGTCGTTCCACTCGGCCAGGGCCTCGAGCCGCGCCGCCACACCGGACGGGCCGATGGTACCGAGGGGCCGGTCCGGGAAGTCGGCCAGGTCGTCCAGCGCGAGCTGCGCCTCGGCGGCCACTACGCCGTCCGGGACGGTGATGCTCCGGCCGTCCGCGCCGGCCTCCCAACCGCCGAGCCCGGCACCGCCGTTGTCGACCCATGCGAGGACGTCGGCGAACAGCGTGCCGGGGGTGAGGTCGATGCCGTCGGGACTCCGGCCCGTCGCCCAGTACGACAGCCCGATGGCGCATGCTTCGGCGATGGTCCGGTCGGAGAAGTCGCCGGTTCGCCGGCGTACGTCGGCCAGGCGCTCGGGAGTAAGCCGTACGAGACGAGTGCTCGGTTCCATCATCGAAGCCTCAGCATCCCTTCCGAGGAATGAAAGTAAGCTCTCACCTGAATCAGGGTTACCTAACTGCCTTCTCGCCAGGCCCGCCACAGTCGCGCATACCGGCCGCCCAGAGCCACCAGCTCCTCGTGAGTTCCCTGCTCCACGACGCGCCCCGCGTCCAGCACGGCGATCCGGTCCGCCGCCATCGCCTGGGTCAGCCGGTGCGCCACGAACAACGTGGTCCGGCCCTGGCACGCGGCCAGCACGGCCCGCTCCAGCTCGGCGGCGCCCTCGCTGCCCGCCTCCGCCGTCGACTCGTCGAGCACCACCACCGGAGAACGGCCCAACACCAGCCTGGCCAGGGCGATCTGGGCGACCTTGGTGACGTCCAGGCGCTCACCGCCCTCGCCGACCAGGGTGTTCAGCCCCTCGGGCAGCGCGTCGACCCACCCGTCGGCGCCGACCGTGCGCAGCGCACCCATCAGCTCGGCGTCGGTCGCTTCCGGCGCGGCCAGCCGCAGGTCGTCGGCGAGCGGACCGGAGAACACATGCGTCTCCTGCGTCAGGATGCTCACCAAGGCCCGCGCCCCGGCCTCGTCCAGACCGGCGAGGTCGGTCGACCCGACGCGCACCGATCCGGTCTGCGGGGTTCCGATGCCCGCGATCAGCGCGGCCAGGGTCGTCTTGCCCGCGCCCGTCGCCCCCACCAGGGCGAGCGAACCACCGGCCGGGATCGTCAGGTCGACGTCCTTCAGGACCGGCTCGTCGGTGCCGGGGTAACTGAACGTCAGCCCCTCCACCGTCACCGGGAACGGCCCTGCATGCGCCGACGCGACGGACGCGTCGCCCACCAGCCGGTCCTCCGCGTCCTCCCCCAGGACCCCGACCAGCCGGGTCAGGCTCGCGCCCGACTTCTGCGCCTCGTCGAAGGTGAACATGATGAGGCCCAGCGGGGTGAACAGCTTGTGGAACAGCAGCGGGGCCGCCGACACCTCGCCCAGGCTGGCGGCATCGGCCTCCAACAGGGCGTACCCCACCACGAGGATGAGGACCAGCCCGATGAACTCGGCGCGGTTCTCCCTGCCGACGAACCGGCCGAAGAACCGGAACACCTCGATACCGAGGTTGCGCACCCGCCACGACTCAGCTGTGACCTTCTCGCGGAAGGCCTCCTCGAGGCGGTACGCCCGGACCGTGTCGATCCCGTCCAGACCGCTGATCAACGCCTGCGCACGGTCGGCCTGGGCCAGCCGCTGCTTCCGGTAGAGCGGGGCGGACCGGGGGAGATACCAGCGCAGGGCCAGCACGTACGCGGGCAGCGCGCCGGCGCCCGCCAGGCCGAGCCGCCAGTCCAGTCCGAACATGCCGACCGTGGCGATGGCGACCAGCACTCCCGCCGAGAACACCGTGGGAACGGCCGTGCGGATGCCCTTGGAGATGACGGCCACATCGTCACCGACCCGGGAGAGCACGTCTCCGCGGCCGACCTGCTCGATCCGTGCGCTCGGCATCCCCAGCACCGCCCGGACGGCGCCTTCGCGCAGCCGCGCGAGCAGATCCGCGCCCAGCCGCCCGATCAGGTACGTCGACACCGCGGTGGCCGCCGCGCCGAGCAGCGCGGCGGCCGCCATCAGGGCCCCGATCGTGACCAGGACCGACTGCGATGCGCCGTCGACCACCCCGTCGACCACCCGGCCGAGCAGAAGCACCGGGAGCACCTGGAGCGCCGCCCCGGCCACCGTGGTGAGCACGGTGGCGACCGTCAGCCAGGGCACTTCGCGGCAGTGTGCCGCGACCCATCGGGTGGCCTCGCGTCCGGTCGCCGTGCGCAGGGTCGCCGGGGCGACGCGTGTGACGGTGGTGCTCACACCTACTCGACCGACTTGACGAGTTCGTCGATCGCGTACGGCATGGAGAGCAGCGTGCCCTGGGAGATGGCCGCGCCGACCGCCGGGCCCTCACTGTCCAGCAGGTACGACACCTTGCCGTTCTTCACCGCGTCGAGGTTGGCGAACAGCTTGAACTTCTTCAGCGCGTCCGTGTCCGCCTTGTCGTTGATGACGAAGATGCGGTCGACGTCGACCAGGTCGATGCGCTCGGGAGAGAGCTTGGTGTAGAAGCTGCCGTCCGCGACCTTGTCGATCTCGGTCTGGTACGTGAAGCCGATGCCCGTCACCAGCCGTCCGCGCACGTCGGTGGAGGTGAACGGCGCCACCGAGTCCTCGTACCAGGACAGCGCGACGGCGGTCTGGTCCGCGAACTCGGGGTGCGCCTTCTTGGCCGCGTCGAGTTGCCCCTGGATGTCCGCGACCATCTTCTCGCCCTCCTCGGCCTTGCCGAGTGCCTTGGCGATGTGGAGCGCGTTGTCCTGCCAGGGCGCGCTGAAGGGCTCCTTCTCGGCCTTGGTACGGCCCACCGTCGGGGCGATCTTGGAGAGCTTGTCGTAGGCGGCCTGGTCGACCTCGGAGTAGACCGCGATGATCAGGTCCGGGCGCAGGGCGGCGATCTTCTCGTAGTTGGGGCCGGAGTCACCGTTCTTCATGATGACCTCGGGCTTGGTGTCGCCCCACTTGTCCTTCACCCAGGGCCACTGGGTGTTGATGTCGGGGCTCTGGCCCGCCGGGTTCGGGTACTGGTCGGTCATGCCGACCGGCTTGATGCCGAATGCCAGGACGCTCTGGTCGTCCGTGTAACCGACGGTGACCACCCGCTCGGGGGCCTTGGCGACCTTCGTGGATCCGAACGCGTGCTCCACGGTGACCGGGAATACGCCGGCGGCGGTCGAGGTGTTGTCGCCGGCGTTGTCCGCCGAGTCGGACGAGTCGGAACCGCATCCCGCGAGGAGGCCGACGCCGAGAGTCGCAGCGGACAGTACGGCCGCCAACCGCCGCAACGGCTTCGTACGCGTCGTTCTTGTGAGGAGCATCCGGAATCCCCTTGCTGTCGCGCTGTCCACTACACCCCGTCTGAGGGCAGGCAAACCGTACCGTGAGCGAGTGAGGTTAGCCTAGCCTAACTTAGGTAACTTTGCAGTGGTTCAGTCGAGTTGGACGTGAGTACGGCCGATCGGCACGATCAGCGGCCGGTCGCCCACCGGGTCGTCGATCACCTTGGCGCGCAGTCCGAACGCCTCGTGCAGCAACTCGGCGGTGATCACGTCACGGGGGTGCCCCTGCGCCAGGATCGACCCCTCCCTCATCACGATGAGGTTGTCGCTGTAGCGGGTGGCCAGATTGAGGTCGTGCAGCACCATGACCACGGTGCACCCCGACTCGTGCAGGTCGTCCACCAGGTCGAGCACGTCGATCGCGTGCGCCAGGTCCAGGTAGGTGGTCGGCTCGTCCAGCAGGAGCAGGTCGGTGCCCTGGGCCAGGGTCATCGAGATCCAGACGCGCTGGCGCTGTCCGCCGGACAGTGAGTCGACCGGGCGGTCGGCCAGGTCGGACACCCCGGTCATGGCCAGCGCGCGCTCCACGACGGCGGCGTCGTCCGACGACCACTGCCGCAGCCAGCTCTGGTGCGGATGGCGGCCCCTGGCGACCAGGTCGGACACCGTCAGCCCCTCGGGCGCGACCGGTGCCTGGGGCAGCAGGCCGAGCTTCTTCGCCACGTCCCTGGTCCTGAGCCTGCCGATGTCGTCGCCGTCCAGCACAACCGTCCCCCTGGCCGGCTTGAGCAGCCGCGACAGGGTCCGCAACAGGGTCGACTTGCCGCAGCCGTTGGGGCCGATGACCGTGGTGATCACCCCTGGCGGGATCGCCACGTCGAGTTCGTCGATGACGGTCCGGGCGCCGTACCCGACCGTGACACCCCTGGCTGCCAGCCGTGCGGCGTCCTCGACCCCGGACTCGGTCTTGGTGATGGACTGAGCGACCACAAGGCCCCCTTATTCAGGCTTGCCTAACTTTGTATCAGCTATCTGCGGTTCGCCCGTACGAGCAGATAGACGAGGAAGGGGCCGCCGATCGCGGCGGTGACCACGCCGACCGGGAGAGTGATCGGCAGTGCCGTGCGCGCGACCAGGTCCGAGCCGATCAGCAGCAGCGCTCCGACCATGCCGGAGGCCACCATCGGCGGTGTGGGGCACCTCGCCAGACGCATCGCCACCTGCGGCGCCACCAGCGCGACGAACGGGACCGGGCCCGCCGCGCTCACCGCCACACCGGCCAGCAGGACCGCGCACAGCAGCAGGACCGCCCGCACCGTCGAGTAGCGGACGCCCAGGCCCGCGGCGACCTCGTCGCCGAAGTGCAGCGGCTTGAACTGGAACGAGACACACGCCACGACGATCAGGAGGACGAGTGTGCACCAGAGCGCGATCCGGACCTCGCCCCACGACCGGTCGTCCAGCGAGCCGACCAGCCACGCCTGGGCCCGGGCCACGTCCCTGATGTCGGCCGTCACCAGCAGCCAGGTGGTGATCGCCTGCATCACGGCGCTCACCGAGATACCGATGAGGATGAGCCGGAAGCCGTCGATCCCGCGCCGCCACGCCAGGAAGTACACCAGCAGCCCCGTGCCCAGACCGCCGGCGAGCGCCGCCGCGGACAGGCCCACGGAGTCGACGACCGCCGCGGCGGCCCCGCCCGACACCGTCACCCCGAACACCGCGACCGCGCTGGCGCCGCTGGTGATCCCCAGGATGTCCGGGCTGGCCAGCGGGTTACGCGCGACGGACTGGGTGATCGCCCCGGACACGCCCAGCGCGATCCCCACGACGAGCCCGGCCAGGGCACGCGGCATCCGCAGGTCCATGATCACGAACTCGTCGACCTGTTCGCCCCCGCCGGTGATCGTGGCGATCACCCGGGGCAGACTGATGGGGAAGTCCCCGATGCCGATGGACAGGCAGAACACCAGGAAACTCGCCCCCGCCAGCAGCAGCGTGACGAGGACGATCCAGGGCCGCCAGACGAACGACACATGACCGAGCCGCACGCCCGGCGCCACCGATGGCTTCAACTCTGTCCCGTTCATGCGTTCTTGAACTTTCCGCGCCACACCAGACCCGCGAAGAACGGGGCACCGAGGAGAGCGACGAGGACACCCGCGTCCAACTCGCCCGGCCGCACCACCAGGCGGCCCACGATGTCGCAGACCAGCAGGACGACGGCGCCGAGCAGACCCGCGTACGGCACCAGCCAGCGATAGTCCGGCCCGGTGAGATACCGGGCCACGTGGGCCACCATGAGTCCGAGGAACGCGATGGGGCCGCACGCCGCCGTCGCCGCGCCCGCAAGGAGGGTGATGGCGGCGATGCCGACGGTCCGGCTCAGCGTGATGTTCACGCCCAGCCCCCGTGCCACGTCGTCGCCCAGGTTGAGCAGGTTGATGGCGGGCAGCGTGGTCAGGGCCAGCACCAGGCCGACCGCGATGAACGCGGTCACCGGCCAGATGACGTCGAATCCGACACCGGCCACGGAGCCCGCGTTCCAGAACCGCAGCGCGTTCAGCGACTCCTTGTCCGACAGCGCGACCGCCGTGGTCATCGCCGCGAGAAACACCGTGACCCCTTGCCCGGCCAGTGCGAGCGTCAACGGATTGCCGGCGCCCCGGCCGATGCTCGCAAGCCCGAACACGACGACACCGGCAACTGCCGCCCCCAGGAAGGCGAACCAGACGTACTGGAACGGGTTGTCGAACCCGAACACGGCGATCACCGAGACCACGGCGAACGAGGCACCGGAGTTCACCCCGAGCAGGCCGGTGTCGGCGATCGGGTTGCGCGTGTACCCCTGGATCAACGCCCCGCCGACCCCGAGGGCGATGCCCGCCACGATCGCGAGCACCGTCCGGGGCACCCGCACGGTCTGCACGATGAGCCTGATCTCGGTGAGCCGCTGGTCGGGGTCCGGCGCCGCGAACAACCCGTGCCACACCTCGGCAGGACTCAACGCGCGCGCACCGACGGCCAACGACACCGCCCCCGCGACCACGAGGATCACCACAAGCGTGCCCAAACCCACAACCCGCCGCCGACGGGCCTCTGTTGTGGCCTTGGACGCGGGGCGCTCCACTGCAGTCGTGCCCATGTCGACGTACGTTATCCCTTTGGTTTCACGGGGTTGCACAGGGCTGCCGCGCCTGCCGGATGCGATGCCACCCGGCGGGGCGCGGCGGTGTGGGGGCGAACCTGTGGGCGGACTAACGGGCCGTGCTGCCGGTTCCGTCGGCAACCGCCCGGGCCTCGTCCGAGGCGGACTTGAGACCCCGGTCGAGGAGCGAGTCCAGGATCTCACCGACCCTGATCGCGGTGTTGGACAGCAGGGACGACGTGATGCCGTGCGTGTGCTCCGTGCCGCCCTGCAGATAGATGCCGCAGTGCAGGCCGGGGTCCGTCGCGATGCGGTAGTCACGCTCGACGCGGACCCGGCCCTCGTCGTCGCGGAGGCAGCGGTCCGCGACCTCGCCGAGGAGGCCGAGGGGGTCGGCCGGGCTGTAGCCGGTGGCGAAGACCACGACGTCCGCGTCGAGGAGCGTCTCCTCGCCGGTGACGAGGGACTTCACGGTGGCACGGACCTGGCCCTGTGTCTCCTTGACGTCGGTGAGCCGGGAGACGTTGAGGAAGCGCAGCCGCTCGGTGCCGAGGACCTTCTCCTGGTACATCTGCCGGTACAGGTCGTCGATCAGGTCGATGTCCACCACGGAGTAGTTGGTGTTGCCGTGGTAGTCCATCAGGCGGCGCTTGACGTTCTCGGGTGCGGCGAAGTACTCGTCGACCGCCGCGGGGTCGAAGATCCGGTTGGCGAAGCTGCTGTCGTCCGCGGGGCTGTAGCCGTAGCGGGAGAAGACCGCGCAGACCTCGGCCCGGGGGAAGCGGCGGTGCAGATAGGCGACGTTCTCGGCGGCACTCTGCCCGGCGCCCACGACGACGAACCGGGAGGGCGAGGTGCCCTCCAACGCGTCGACCTTCGCCAGCAGTTCGGAGTTGTGCCAGACGCGCTCGCCGCGCTCCACGCCCTCCGGCATGAGGGGACGCAGCCCGGTGCCGATGACGAGGTTGCGGGCCCGGTGGACCACGAGCCCCTCCCCCGAACGGACCGTCACTTCCAGGTACTCCACGGCCCCGTCACGGACGACGGGCGCGACGCCGACGACCTCGTGACCGTAGGAGACCATGTCGTCGACCTGGGCCGCGGCCCACTCGAAGTAGTCGTGGAACTCCACCCGCAGCGGGAAGAGGTTCTTGTGGTTGATGAAGTCGATCAGCCGTCCCCTGCTCTTCAGGTAGCAGAGGAAGCTGAACTCGGAGGCCGGGTTCCGGAGCGTCACCAGGTCCTTGAGAAAGGACACCTGCATGGTCGCGTCGTCGATCAGCATGCCGCGGTGCCAGCCGAAGCGCGGCTGCTGCTCGAAGAAGTGAGCGGTGATCGCCTCGTGCCGGCCGACGCGTGCGTTGTGCTCGCTGAGTGCGATCGCCATGGCCACATTGGACGGCCCGAAGCCGATGCCAATGAGGTCGTGGACCAGTGGTGCGTCAGCAGGAAGAACCTGTGACATGTCACTCCCATCGTGCGGGGCAGTCGCCTGTCGAGCGTGGGGAAGTCGAAAGGTGGGCACGCCGACGGAGCGGCCCGCGAACTTAGGTGAGCCTAAGCTAATCCCGTGAAGCTGTCGATAGGGCAAACCGGACAGCCGGAACATCGACACCTGTCAACTGGGGCTTTATACACAGCCGTTGCAAACTAAGGTAAGCCTTGCTTCACTTGTCCCTGGTCAGCCCCTGTCCTGAGGAGGAACCCATGCGGGTCGTCATGTTCGGTTACCAGACCTGGGGGCACCGCACCCTGCAAGCCCTCCTGGACTCCGAACACGACGTGGTACTGGTCGTGACGCACCCCAAGAGCGAGCACGCGTACGAGAAGATCTGGAGCGACTCCGTCGCCGACCTCGCCGAGGAGCACGGCGTCCCGGTGCTGATCCGCAACCGCCCTGACGACGACGAGCTGTTCGAGCGTCTCAAGGAGGCCGACCCGGACATCATCGTGGCGAACAACTGGCGGACATGGATCCCGCCGCGCATCTTCGACCTGCCGCGCCACGGCACGCTGAACGTGCACGACTCGCTGCTGCCGAAGTACGCCGGCTTCTCCCCGCTGATCTGGGCGCTGATCAACGGCGAGTCCGAAGTGGGCGTCACGGCGCACATGATGAACGACGAACTCGACGCCGGCGACATCGTCCGGCAGGAGGCGGTGCCGGTCGGACCGACGGACACCGCCACGGACCTCTTCCACAAGACCGTCGATCTCATCGCCCCGGTCACGATCGGCGCGCTCGACCTCATCGCCGCCGGGCAGACGGAGTTCACCAAGCAGGACCGGTCCCGGGCGAGCTTCTTCCACAAGCGGTCCACCGAGGACATCCGCATCGACTGGACCTGGCCGGCGGAGGACCTCGAGCGTCTCGTCCGCGCCCAGTCCGAGCCGTACCCCAGCGCCTTCACCTTCCACAAGGGCAAGCGTCTTGAGGTCCTGGCCGCCGTGGTGTCCCAGGGCCGCTACGGCGGTACGCCCGGCCGGATCTTCTATCGCGAGGGCGACGGCGTGGTGATCGTCGCCGGGGCCGACGCGCGCACCGGCCGCAACCACGGCCTGGCCATCACGCGCGTACGGACCGAGGACGGCCGGGAGCTGGGGGCGACGGAGTACTTCACCTCCATGGGCGGCTACCTGACCAGCCGCCCCTGAGCGACCACCGGCCGGCCTTCACTCAGAAGTTCCTGACCACCTCGGTCCCCAGCCAGAACAGGATGGCCAGGGCCGCGAGCACACCGACGGCCTGCATGACCCAGCGCGGAATTCCACTCATGGCACCCGTCCTCACCGAGTGGGTGTACGCGTCCTGCCCTCCACCTACCCTCAATGACCGGACTCCGCACCCCCGGGCCCCGCACACGTAGGTGCGCCCACGCCCACCACTGACGACCGGACCGGCAGGTGGGGCCGTTGCGGCGCGCCGCCTGCCGGCCGGAATGCCGGTGGCTCAGGACGGGCGGGCGACGGGCAGCCAGATGCGCATGCCCGTCGGTCCCCGCTCGGCCCACCGGTGGTACGGGACGAGGACGAGGTCCATGGATGCGGTACTGCCCGTTCCGCGTACGTCGGCCGGTGTCCCGTACGGCCAGGCCGGTTCGGGGTCCTTCCGGTGGTTCGTGGAGGCCCGGATCGTGACGCGGTCCTCGTGGTCCATGGGCGCTGCGCGGGTGTCGACTGTCAGATCGTCGAGCTCGGTGCCGTCCGGGAGGTCGACGGATTCCGCGCAGTACACGAGCGGGCCGCGTTCGACGGCGACGCAGCCGCGGAGGGCGTCGATGCGGTGGTCCGGCCAGGTGAAGCGCGGGGTCATCGGGAGGTGGAGGCGGATCTCCTCCCCGGTGGTGAGTTCCCGGTCCACGACGGCCAGGCCCGTGGCGACGGAGCGCCGGCGCCCGCCCTCGTCGAGCTCGGCGCCCCGGGCCCAGGCGGGCACGCGCAGCCGGAGGGTCACCGGCCCCTCGGGCGCCCGCACCACCCGTACGGTCACGAGGCCGTCCCGCGGGTAGTCCGTCTCGACCTCGAGCGACACGGTCCGTCCGTCCCCCAGCTCGGCCTCGATCCGGGCGCCGGCGTACTGCAGCAGCGTCAGTTCGTGCCGCCCCGCCGTGGCGAGGTGGGTGTGCCAGGTGGCCAGCGTGCGGGCGACGTTGGTGGGGCAGCAGGACACGTCGAACCAGGCGGCGCGGGAACCGCCCTCGGCGCGGGGGCTCACGGCGTCGTCGTCGGAGGTCTCGCCGGACACCCGCTGGTGGAGCGGGTTGGCGTAGAAGAACGCCCGCCCGTCCGAACGCGGCGAGGTGGCGATGATGTTGAAGAAGGTGCGCTCGACGAGGTCGGCGTACCGGACGTCTCCGGTGGCGAGGTACAGCCGCCACGACACCATGACCGAGGCCACGCCGGCGCAGGTCTCGCAGTAGGCGCGGTCCGGGGGCAGCTCCCAGTCCTCGCCGAACCCCTCGTCCTGGTGCCGGGATCCCATGCCGCCGGTCAGATGGGTCCGCCGCGCCACCGCGTTCGCCCACTGGCGCTCGACGGCGGCGAGGAGCTCCTGGTCGTCCTGCTCCACGGCGACGTCGACGGCCGCGGCCGACAGGTACAGCGCGCGCACGGCGTGGCCGCGCCAGGTGTCGGCCTCGCGGATCGGCACGTCGTCCTGGAAGTAGGCGCGGCCGAGCGGGATGTCCTTCAGGGCGCCGTGCCCGCGGCGGTCCAGGAACAGCCGTGCCTGCTCGACGTAGCGGCTCTCGCCCAGCGCGCGCCCCAGCTCGGCCAGTCCGACCTCGATCTCGGGATGGCCGCAGATGCCCTGCAGCCCGTCGGGGCCGAAGGTGTCGCAGACGTGGTCGGCGGCCCGGCGGGCGACGGCCACGAGCTCGTCGGCGCCGGTCGTGCGGAGCCGGGCGACGGCGGCCTGCAGCAGGTGCCCGGTGCAGTACAGCTCGTGGCCGAACTCCAGGTCGCTGTAGCGGGGCTGCCGGCCGGCGTGCCCGAAGCAGGTGTTGAGGTAGCCGTCGGCGTCCTGGGCGCGGGCGATGCGTGCGGTGAGCCGGCGCACGGCGTCGTCGTGGACCTGATCGCCGGAACGGCCGTACTCCCATGCCAGGGCCTCGATGAGCTTGTAGACCTCGGAGTCGGCGAAGGACCAGCCGGGCCGGTCGGGTCCTGTCGTGCCGTCGGCGACCCGGTCGAAGTTGGCGAGCCAGCCCAGCCGTTCCATCCACTGCTCGCAGTGCTCGAGGCTCGCCGTGGCGTTGGTCTGCTGCAGCGTCGCCCAGAATCCGCCGGTGAGCGTCGTCTCGCCCATGCCGAGCGGTCGCTGCCGGCCCCGGGAGGGGAGTACCGGGCGGCCGCCCTTGGGGTCGGCGCCGGTCGTGCTCTCCTGCACGGTCACGTTCGTGGTTCTCCTCATGCGGTCAGGGGGACGTCCGCGCCCTCGCGGGTGAAGACGGGGATGTGGTCGATGGGGGCGGGCACCGTCACGGTGCGGCCGCCCTCGTGGACCTCGCCGCTCCCGGCACAGACCCAGCGGGTGCCGGCCGGGAGGTACACCTCCCGCGACCGTTGCCCGGGCTGTGTCACCGGCGCGACGAGGAGGTCCGGGCCGAACAGGAACGCGTCGTCCACCGCCCAGGCGTGCGGATCCTCCGGATGGTCCACGAACAGCGGCCGCATCGGCGGCAGTCCGGTACGCGCGGCTGTGCGCATCTGCTCGTGGATGTACGGGCGCAGCCGCTCCCGCAGGTGCAGCAGGCCCGAGATGATGTCGTACGCCTCTTCTCCGTACGACCACACCTCGTTGGGGCCGCCGGTCTGCGCGAAGGAGGTGGGGTTGCGCGGCTCGCGGTCGCCGTGCAGCCGGAACAGCGGGCAGAACACGCCGAACTGGAACCAGCGGATCATCAGTTCCCGGTAGGCCGCATCGCGCGCGTCGCCGCCGTGGAAGCCGCCGATGTCGGTGGTCCACCACGGGATGCCGGACACGGCGGTGCTCAGCCCGGCCCGTATCTGCTGCCGCAGGGACTGCCAGGTGGCGGGGATGTCGCCCGACCAGAGCGCCGCCCCGTACTTCTGTGCGCCCGCCCAGGCCGAGCGGCACAGCAGCACCGTCGGCTCCCCGTCCGCCGCCATGCCCTCGGCGAACAGACGGGCGTTGTCCCGCGGGTAGATGCCGGCGACCTCGGCCCCGGGCCCGGCGTACAGGGACAGGTGTCCGGGGTGTGCCGGGTTCAGCTCGGGTTCGCAGGCGTCCAGCCAGAACACGCGGACGCCCAGGTCGCGGTAGTTGCGCCGGACCAGGTCCCATACGAACTGCCGTGTCCGGGGGTTGGTGGGGTCGTAGAACGCCACCGGCATCGGCGCGGCCATGCCTTTGTCCTGGATGGTCTGGTGGAACTCCACGCCCTGGTGGGTGCCGACGAGGAGACCGCGGTCGCGGTAGTCCGCGAAGTGCTCCGACAGCGGCGAGACCGTCGGCCAGATCGAGACCATGAGCTCGACGCCCAGTTCGGCCAGCTCGTCGACCATCGCCTTGGGGTCGGGCCACTCGCTCTCGTCGAAGCGGTAGTCGCCCATGGCCGACCAGTGGAAGTAGTCGGCGACGATGACGGACAGCGGCAGGCCTCGGCGCCGGTGCTCGCGGGCGACGGCGAGGAGTTCGTCCTGGTCGCGGTAGCGCAGCTTGGACTGCCAGAAACCGCTGGCCCACTCGGGCAGTTCGGGGGTGTGCCCGGTCGCGTCGGCGTAGCGGGCGAGGATGCCTGCGGGTGTCGGGGCGGCGGTGAACCAGTAGTCGATCTCGTGTGCCTGGCCGGCCTGCCAGCGCGTGGCGTTCTGCGCGAACTCGGCGCGGCCGACGGCCGGGAGGTTCCACAGCAGCCCATAGCCCCGGTTCGACAGCACGAACGGGATGCTCACCTCGCCGTTGCGCTGGACGAGGTCCAGGGCGAGCCCTTTGAGGTCCAGCCGGCCGTGGGTTCGCTGCCCCATGCCGTACAACCGCTCGCCGTCGTACGCGGCGAACTGCTGGTGCACCTCGTGGGTGCCCCACTGGTTTCCGGTGAAGACCCGGGCCCCCGGCAGCCAGAAGTGCTCGCGGCTCTCGGCCAGCAGCTCGTCTCCCGTGCTCGTGCGCGTGAAGGTCAGCAGCGGCTCGGGGTAGGCGGCTCGCCGGTCGAAGTCCACCTGCACGGTGAGGTCGCCGTGGACGAACGTGGCCCGGTCCTTCTCGGCGGTGATCTGCGGGAGGGCGCACGGCGGGGGCTGGTCGTCCAGGGCGCCGTGGCTCTCGGCCGGGATCCGGTGCTGTGCCGCGCGGACGCGGACACTGTCGGCGCCCCAGGCCTCGATGGTCAGGACCTCGTGGCGGTGCCGTACCTCGAGGGCGGTCGGGGACGGTCGGAAGCTCACCATGAACTCTTGTTCCTCACAGTCGGTTTCCCCACGGTCAGTCCTTGACGGCGCCCGCGGTGACGCCGCCGGCGACGAAGCGCTGGGCGACGACCAGCAGGACGGCCGCGGGGACGGAGGCGACAGCGGCGGTCGCCATGATCGAGTTCCACTCGGTGGTGTTGTTGCCGATGTAGGCGTAGATCCCGAGGGTGATCGGGATCGCGTCGCCGTTGCGGTCGAGCGTGGAGGCGAAGACGAAGTCCGACCACGCCCACAGGAACGCGAACAGCGACACCGTCAGCACGGCGTTGCGGCTGAGCGGCAGGATCACGGAGCGGAAGATCCGCCAGGTGTTCGCGCCGTCGATCTTCGCGGCCTGCAGGAGCTCGCCGGGGATGCCGGACATGAACGCCGTCAGCACCATGACGCCGAAGGGCACGGCGATCGTGGAGTCGGCGATGATCAGGCCCCAGACCGAGTTGAGCCAGCCGAGCCGCACATAGATGGCGTAGAAGCCCACCGCCATGACCACGCTGGGGACCATCTGCGCGACCAGCAGCAGGAAGTTGACCGTGCCCGCCCCCCGTGGGCGCAGCTTGGCCAGCGAGAACGCGGCGGGCGCGGAGATCGCCAGGGTGAGCAGCACACAGCCGAGGCCGACGCCGAGGCTGGTGGTCAGGGCCGGCAACTGGTCGCGTACGACGTTCGCGTAGCCCTCGAGCGTCGGGTCCCACGGGAACCAGTGCGGCGGGTCGGACCGCATGTCCTCGGTCCTGGTCAGGGACACGTTGAAGATCCAGTAGACCGGGAAGAGCATGACCGCGGTGAGGAAGACCCCCAGGGCCGTCTTCCACCAGGGCCTGCGCCGGGGGTGCCGGGGCGTGACCGAGGGCGTCGGCGCTGTCATGACCGCTCCTGTCGACGCTGGAGGTGGAGGTAGAGGAAGCCGAAGGCCAGGGCGATGAGGATGAGCAGGTTGCCGATCGTGGCCGCGGGCGAGAAGTCGGGCAGCCCGGTGCCGAAGGCCTCCCGGTAGGACCACACGGCCAGCGTGGTGGAGGTGCTGCCCGGCCCGCCGGTGGTCATGATCCAGATCACGTCGACGACCTTGAGCGTGTAGACCAGACCGAGCAGCAGGGTGATCGCCGAGACGGGGCGGAGCAGCGGGAAGGTCACCCGCCAGAACTGCTGCCAGGCGTTCGCCCCGTCCAGCGCCGCCGCCTCGTACAGCTCGCGCGGGATGTTCTGCAGACCCGAGTAGAGGATGACGAGGTTGAACGGGATACCGAGCCAGATGTTCGCGATGATCACGGAGGTCAGCGCCCAGCCCGGGTCGGTGAGCCAGTTGATCTGACCGATGCCGAACGCCTCGAGGGCCGCGTTGACGATCCCGTTGTCGCTGTTCATCATCCACGACCAGGTGGAGCCGGAGACGATCAGCGGCAGCAGCCAGGGGACGAGGAACATGCCGCGCAGCACCCCGGACAGGCGGAAGTTGTCGCGGAAGAACACGGCGAGCGCGAGGCCGATGGCGTACTGCGCGGCGATCGAGACGAGCGTGAAGACAAGGGTGTTCCGCAGCGCGGGGCCGAACGCCTCCGATCCCATGATGTCGCGGTAGTTGGCCAGACCGGTGAACTCGGCGCCGCCCTGCACGAACGACCTGACGGTGTAGTCGTGCAGGCTGAGATCGATGTTCCGGTAGAGCGGGTAGGCGTAGAAGGCCAGCAGGTAGGCGATGAGCGGGGCCAGGAACGCGAACGCGGCCCACTGGGTGGAGCGCCCGCGCCCGCGGATCCGCGGGCGCGGGGCGGAGGTTGGCTCGCCGGCCGCCCCGCCGGCCTGCCGGGCCTGCGGGGCGGACTTCGTGGACATGTTCATGAAACGGCTCCTCGGGCGGCGGTCAGCCGACCTCGTCCTCGGCGGTCGCCTGTGCTTCGCCGAGCGCGTCCTTGGTGCTCTTGCTTCCGCTGAGGGCCTGCTGCACGGCGGTCCACAGGGGCTCGGAGATCTTCGGGTAGTCGGTCCCGAGGTCGTCGCTGGTGCGTCCCTTGGCGGTGCGTACGGCCTCGACCCACGGCTCGAGTCCGGCCTGGTCGGCGAGGAGCTTGTCCTGTCCGGCCTTCGTCGGCGGGATGTAGTACGCGAAGGTCGTGGCCGTCTCCACCATGCCCTCCGGGGTGGTCATGCACTCCACGATCTTCTTGGTGGCCTCGTACCGGCCCGTGTCGTCCTGCACGGGAGTCGTGAGGAACTCGCCGCCGGTCGGGGTCGGGGCCACCCCGCCGTCCTTGCCGGGTATCTGGATCACGCCGGTCGGGAAGTCGGCCTCCGCGGCGCTGTTGACCTGCCAGGTGCCGTTCACACCGAAGGCGAAGTCGCCGGTCAGGAACTCCTCCCAGGTCGTGTTCTGGGAGTTGTTGATCACGGAGTTGGGTGCGTAGCCGTTCTTCAGCCAGCCGGTCCACAGGTCGAGGGCCTCGGCGGCCTCGGCCGAGTCGAGGTCGCGCAGATCCGCCCCGGCGCCCCAGAACCACGGCAGGAACTGGAAGGAGCCCTCCTCGGTGCCGATGCCGGCGAACGTGATGCCCTTGTGCCCGGCGTCCTTCACCTTCTTCAGGGCGGCGGTGAGCGACGCCCAGTCCTTGACCGAGCCGGGGTCGACGCCGGCGTCGTCCAGGACGGTCTTGTTGTAGTAGATGGCGAGCGTGTTGGCGCCGATGGGGATGCCGTACTCCTTGCCGTCCACCACACCGGCCGCGAGCAGGTTCTCGTCGATCTCGGAGGTGTCGAGGCCGAACTCCTCCATCGTGGTCAGCATGCCGGTGTCGGCGAGCGTCGAGACGGCGGGGTTGTCCAGCAGGATGATGTCGGGCGACGTGCCCTCCTGGGCGGCGAGCAGGGCCTGGTTGGTCAGCGCCGTGGTGTCGTAGGCGGTGCGCTTGATGGTGACGCCCGCCTCGTCACCGCACTTCGTGACCCGCTTGGCCCAGTCGGACGACTTGTTGTGCTGCGGGTACGGGTCCCACCAGGTGTAGGTGTCGTCGGCCTGGTCGCCGCCGCCGCTGCCGGTGTTCGACGAGCAGGCGACCGCGCCGGTCATGAGGACGAGGGCGGCGCCGAGCACGCCCGCGGCACGGAAGGGCTTCGGGAGGTCTCTCACTGTCTTTCTCCTTGAACTCATGAGGTGCTGGGTGGTGCGGAGGGCACGCCGGTGCTCCCGCGGTCGACGAACTCGGGCGTGAGGAGCCGCAGAACGTGCGGCTCGTCCCTGGCCTGCGGGGTGACGATCCGGCGCACGAGCTGCCGTACGGCCATCTCCCCGAGGAGGTCGGGTGCGCTCTCGATGGAGGTGAAGGGCAGCGAGAAGGTGCGGGCGAACTCGTCGGAGTAGCGGCCGATGACCGACAGGTCCCGTGGTGTCCGAAGACCGCGGGCGTGCAGGACGGACGGCAGCGCCGCCGCGGCCGCCTCGTTGTTGAGCAGCAGGCCGGTCGCGGCCGGGTGGGCGTCCAGCAGCGCGTGGAGCGTCCGTCCGACCTCCGGCTGCCGCGACTCGCCGAAGACCGCGTGGAGTTCGATGCCGCGGGCCCGCGCCTGCTGCACCACCGCGTTCTGCAGCCGCCACACATAGGCGCCGCCGCGCTCGACGACGTGCTCGGGCTGCGAGACCAGGATCAGCTCCCGGTGCCGCAGCTGGTGCATGTGGTCGACCATCAGCCGGCCGGCCGCCTCGAAGTCGAGGTCGAAGACGTCCACGCCGGAGCAGTCACCCGGCAGCCCGACCAGCGCCCCTGGCTGGGGCGCCGACCTGAGGAGCGGGAGCCGGGCGTCGTCCTGCGCGACGTTCAGCAGGACGACGCCGTCGACCATCCGGGAGCTGGTGATCCGGCGCAGCGCGCGGGCGCCGTCGGTCTCCGTGACGAGCAGGGTGTCGTACCCCAGCTCGCGCGCGGTGTCGGAGACGCCCAGCATGTACTGGAGCATGGCCGGGGCGAACTCGTCCTCGTGGAACTGGGCGAGCAGGCCGAGGACCATCGTCTCCGCGGTGGCGAGGGCGCGGGCGCCGGCGTTGGGGGTGTAGCCCAGCTCCCGCGCCGCGTCCGCCACCCGCTGCCGCACTTCCGCGGAGATGGACCGCTTGCCCGACAGTGCGTACGAGGCGGTGCTGCGGGAAACCCCGGCGGCGCGCGCGATGTCGCCGATCGTGACCACTCTGACTCCCTTGTCCTTTCACTTCACGGCCGTGAGGGCGTTCACCTCACGGCCGTGGGGCCGTTCAACCTCACGGCCGTGGGGCCGAGAACCTGGCGACCGTGATCCTGTCGATGAGGGGCGCGTACTTCGAGCGCAGCAGGACGCCCGGGAACGTGTCCGACGCGTACGTCTCGCCGTCGAAGTTGGGCAGTTCCTCGGACCTGAAGGTGATGGCGTTGTCACCCTTCTCCAGGCGGACGGGGACGGTGAGTTCCCAGAAGTTGTTCTCGTGGAACGAGTGCGGGAACGTCACACGCTGCGGCTTGCCACCGCCCACCGTGATGTCCGCGTGCCGGACGAGGGGGTCGGGGTTGTAGTGCGTGGCCTCCGACTGCTCGGGGTTGGAGTAGCGGATGCGCAGGGCGTACAGACCGGCCCGGTCGACCGTGACGTGGAACGTCGCGGTGTTGCCGTTGCCCGGTTCGCCGCCGATGCCGGTGACGGCCGTGCCGTCGGTGGCCAGGGAGAGCGGGCTGAGCTCGGCCGAGCCCGCGAGCTCGGCGTCCTGAGCTTCGTAGGTGCGCTCCGGCAGCGCGCCCTCGGTCGGCGTGACCGTGAGGCGGTCGACGAGGATGGTGGACGAACCTCCGGTCAGCGTCACCTTGTTGACGCCGCCCGAGAGGGAGACCGCCGCGCTGCTCCTGCCCTTGGCCAGGCGCAGGACGTCGTGGCCGTTGACGGAGAGCCGGGCGCCCGAGCCGGCGAGGGCGTCGACCTTGAGGGTGGCCTCGCGGTCGGCGGGCGAGTAGACCCAGAACGTGGCGGTCTGGCCCTTCGCGAGCCGGGCCGCGCCCGATCCGGTGGTCGCCTGCTTCGGCAGGTCGTA
The DNA here is from genome assembly GCF_042731325.1 of Streptomyces sp. NPDC059866. Taxonomy (NCBI): domain Bacteria; kingdom Bacillati; phylum Actinomycetota; class Actinomycetes; order Kitasatosporales; family Streptomycetaceae; genus Streptomyces; species Streptomyces sp. NPDC059866. Next base: position 152,948 of record NZ_JBHWJT010000003.1, read on the forward strand.
GACGGGGCGCGCCCCGCCGCCCAGCCAGGCCAGTTCACCTTCGTACACCTGGGTGCCGGCCGACGCCTCCGGCAGGGAGAGGGTCAGGCGGTCGACGATGGCGTCACCCTTGGTGGCGCGCTTGCCGTCGAGGCTCTTCGCGGCGAGCGTGAGGGTGTGCCTGCCCTTGGTGAGCTTCACCTTGGTGTCGGTGTGGTCCCACACCACCCACTTGTAGCCGAGCGGCAGGTACAGCTCCTGCTCGCTGTCCGCCTTGCCGTCCACACTCAGGAAGACGTTGGTCGGGCCCTGCTCCTTCACCTTGTCGAAGGTGTTGAGGGAGTTGGCGAAGACGCTCAGGTCGTACGTGCCGTCCTCGGGCACGTCCACGGTGAAGTCGAGCTCGACGTCCGAGCCGGTGCGCAGGCCGCCCACGTCGTAGCCGCCGGAGGTGTAGAACTTCGACACGTCGCGGGGCGAGCCCTCCGGACCGTTCTTCGAGTAGCCGGAGCCGGTGTGGGCGGCGTCCTCCGCCTCGTACGAGCCCTGCCAGCGCACGGGCGGGGACTGCGTGCCCGCCGCCTTTCCGGCCGGGCTGAGGACGATCTCGTACGCCGAGGACTCCTTCAGCTTCGGCAGCGCGCCGTCACCGAAGTCGACGACGACCTTGCCGTCGTCACCGACCTTCAGGTTCTGCTCCGAGAGCAGCTTCGGGCCGGAGTTGTCGCCGACCTGCCCGCTCCACTCGATCTCCCTCACCCAGGCGTGCACGCGGTCCCCGAAAAGATTCTTCGGGACGTTGTCGAAGGTGATGTGACCCTTGCCGGTGGAGCCGCCGAAGATCAGCCGTGACTGCTTCTTCTTCTCGTCGAGCGTGGCGACGCCCTGCATGGTGTAGTTCTCGCCGGGGAACGGCGGGGTCACCTTCACGGTGTGCCCGCTCATCGAGGCGTACGAATTCAGCAGCCACCACTGGCCGTTGCCGCGGTTGGACTGCACCGCGGAGTCGGAGAGGTTGCCGTCGATGTTCCAGTACGCGATGTCGGCGTCCACCTTGGACTCCTCGATCGCGGACACCCACTGGATCATCTGGCCGGGGACCGAGGTGTGGTAGTTGAACGCGTACTCGTTGATGTTGACGGGGAGTTGGGTGCCCTCACGGTCGGTGCCCTTGAACAGGTCCTTCTCCCACGCCCGGTACTTGGCGACGCTCTCGCGCACCGCCTCCGGGTGGCTCAGCTCGTGCCAGGTGATGACGTCCGGGAGGGTGCCGGCGGCCAGGGTGTGGGTGAGGAAGCCCTTGACCTGGTCGTAGAGGATGCTGGTGTTGGGGCCGGCGATGCGGACCTCGGGCATCCTGCTCTTGATGAGCTTGTGGAAGTCGTCCCAGGCGGCGAAGTAGTCGTCCGGGTCGTTGAGCCAGCTGACCTTGTCGTAGCTCCACTCGCCGGTGCCGAACATGTTGCCCTCGGGCTCGTTGAACGGCACGAAGACGATGTTGTCCTGGTACTCCTTCGGCAGCTTCAGGACCTGGTCGACCTGCTCGGCGATCTTCTCCCGGTAGAGCTTGAGCTTCTCCTCGGGGGTGTCGCCCGGCCACTGGTACGGGAAGCCGCGGTGGATGTCCGTCATGTAGATGTACACGTCGCCGTCGGTGCTGTCCGCGAGCGGCTTGACGACCTCCAGCGCGTCGGCGCCCGGGTGCTGCGGCCCGTCCTGCGCCTTGGTCGAGACGGTCCGCAGGTTCATGCCCTCGATGAGGTTGTTCGTCGGCACGTCCTGCCCGTACACGCCGTACAGGGTGCCGGAGGCGCCGCCGTGGAACTTGCCGGTGTCCGAGCCGAGGTCGACGTTGAGCTGACCCTCGCGGACCACGGTGACCGTCGCCTGCACGGCGCGCCCGGCCGCTGTTCCCGCCACGGTGAACGTGCCCGTCTGGGCATATTTCTCGGGCGGTACGGCGTCCCAGGTGATCGGGGTGTCGCGGTCGTAGCCGTCGGAGAAGGAGGAGCGGACGGCGACGGGGAGGGACGGGGCGGTTCCGGTCGTGGTGCGGGCCTCGAAGGACGTCCGCGAGAGCTGCTGGAGAGTGGGGAGGTTCCCGGCCATGTCGGCCACCTGTTCCGAGTTGAGCGCCGAGTGCCACACGGCGAAGTCGTCGACCGCGCCCTTGAGCAGCGGATCCGGCCAGAACGACTTGCCGATGTAGCCGGCGGCCGTGGCCGAACTGTCCAGCAGATCCTTGGCCTTGATGCCGGTCTCGGCGGAGGAGACCGCCACACCGTCGAGGTAGGTGGTGAGTCGGCGGGCGGAGCTGTCGAGGGTGACGGTGACGGTCCGCCACTCGTTCGCGGGAAGCATCGCGTAGCCGTTGACCTGTGCCTCCGCGTTCCCTCCGCCGGTGGTCGCGGCGGTGCGCAGCACACCGTTTCCGCTGTACGGGGTGGCGAAGAGGTACTTGGTGGTGTCGGTGCCCAGATCGAAGATCCGCTGCCAGGACGACTTGTCGCCGCTCCACTTCACGCGCGCGGAGACCGTCAGGTCGGTTGCGGAGCCGACCGCTTCGCGGGGCAGACGGACGTACGCGCCGTCGGAGGTGGGCGCCCCGCCGGGCAGGTCCAGCGCCGAGCCGCCGTCCGCGCCGCCGACCAGGGCGGCGGTGGAGCCGTTGACGAGAGAGCCGTCGAGCCCGTTGCCGGAGCTGTCGGTGACCTTTCCCGAGCTCAGGTCGTCGGCGTCGAAGGTGTAGTGCAGCTTCGGGGCCGGCAGTTCGGCGGCGGTCGCAGCCGGCACCGTCAGGCCCGTGGCCAGCAGGCCGGCGCCCAGTGCGGTGACGACCAGCGCGCGTGGGCCCGGGCGCGCCCGTCTTGCTCTCGATTGCACCATCGGTTGCAGCTCCTGTGAGTCGATACGTGGTCTGTCGAACCGGTTCGACGCCGCTCGCTGCCGCCCTCTTTCGAACCGGTTCGACAACGAGGCCGCCGTCACTCTCCTTGCTGTGTGGCGCCGTGGTGATACGCGATGCCGCCGAGGTTCGAAATCACGAACGTCATGCGGGATTTCGCCTCGGCGAGGATGGCTTCACTCCGGGCGTGGCGTCAACACCCGTGACACACATCGGTCATGGCGCTCTTACGGAGGACGCGTACGTCAGCCCGTGGGGGGCTGTTCCCCTGGGACCGTGAGCAGCGTCAGATGGGCCAGATCTCCCGGTGGAGGCGTCGTCACCGACCACAGCGGCGCGGGGGTTCCGTCGGCGACCGCGGCCGGGGCGTCGGTCAGCCTCATCCGCTCGCGCAGCCGGCCGTAGAAGTCCATCGGCCCCAGCCGGACGGCCCGCAGCCGGCGCGGGGCGGCGTACACGCCGATCCAGTCCCCGGGGCTGAGTACCCCCCGCACCTGACCGTCGATGCTGACCGCGGCCTGTCCCGACCGTTCGAGCACACGCAGGCCGACCGGCTCGTCGGGGGCCGTGACGACCGAGCGGTTGAACGCCATGTGCGGGGCGACCGGCGTGAAGACCAGGACGTCCGCCCGGGGCGAGACGACGGGTCCGCCGGCGGCGAAGCTGTAGGCGGTCGAGCCCGTGGGCGTGGCGACCAGCAGGGCGTCGGCGGAGTAGGACGCCAGGAGCCGGCCGGAGACGTAGACACCGACCGACACCTGGCGGTCCCTGGAGAGCTTCTCCAGTACGACGTCGTTGAGCGCGGTGACGTTCAGGGGGATGCCCCACTCGTCGTCGACCTGGCAGTCGGGGAGCACCTGCGGAGACGGCAGGAGCGGCCCGCGGCCGTACCGCATCAGGGCCTCCATGCTCGCCGGCACTTGCAGACGGCAGGAGGCGCGCAGGGTGAGCAGCATACGGCTGTCGATCTGGAACCGGTCTTCCCGCACCGCGTCCAGCGCCGAGCGCACCGTGGCGGCGCAGACCTCCGTCAGGAAACCGACCCTGCCCAGGTCGACCCCGAGGACCAGCGCGTCGTGCTCGGCGGCCAGCCGGGCGCCGCGCAGAAAAGTGCCGTCGCCGCCCAGGGTGACGATGAGGTCGGGATCGCCCGCGGCTTCGACCTCCTCCTGGGCACTGCGCCGCCCTCCCTCGTCCCACACATCGATGTCCGTGCATCGCACGGCGTGCTCCCCGCACCAGGCCCGGACGACGCAGGCCGCCTCCACGGCCTCCGTACGCCCGCCGTGCACGACCAGTCCGAGTCGGCTCACCGTCATCTCTGCCTCCCCGACATCACATGACTCGTTCAGGCGCGGGGACGTCTCATCGAGTCGATCAATACATCACACCCCTTGCGCAGTCCTGCGGCAACCGGATGCCCTCTGCGGGGGGCCTGCCGTCATCCTCCGTTCATACGACCTTTGTTGTGACATGTACTGACTAAGTCGAAGAATGGCGCCATGAGCGAATCCGAGCAGCCCCACCACCATCACGGCGCCCGCGGCATCGTCGAGCGGATCACCGAGCACCACGAGCAGGCCGTAAGGCGCCGCGAGGAGGAGGCCCTCGCCGAGGCCGCCGGGAGCGCCGCTTTCGATCTCGGCGCCGACATCGCGCTGCCCACGGCGGGACACGGCCCCGTGGGCTACGACGTCGAAGCGGACCTCGGCACCGACAAGGAGCCCCCGGAGCTCCGCTCCTAGGAGCTCCTCGGGGAGACGGGCGACCGGTCAGGCACGGACCAGGGGTGTGTCGACCAGGTGCTCGTACGTCGGTGACCGTGCGGACGTGATCGGCGATCGCGTCCGCACGGCCAGGGGTGGCGCCCGGTCAGCCCGTCGCGCGCACCGCGTCGAGGATCACGTCGGCGGTCTTCTTCGGCTGGGAGACCGCGACGGCGTGCGAGGCGCCCTCGATCTCGACGACGGTGGCCCCGGCCCGCTTCGCGCCGAACAGCTGGACCTCGGCGTCGATGGCCTGGTCGGCCCCGGCCACGACCGCCCAGGACGGCTTGGTCTTCCACGCCGCCGCAGCCGCGGTCTCGGTGAAGGCCGAGGCGGCGAGCGGACGCTGCGCCACCGCGAGCACCTTGGTGACGGCCTCGGGGACGTCGGCCGCGAAGATGGCGGGGAACGCCTCGGGGGTGATGGTGACCTCGACGGCCGGGTCCGCGCCCTCGACGGGGTACGTGACCTGCCTGAGGTTGCTGACCAGCGGCGAGTCGGGGAACCGGCCCTGCAGCTCGCCGAGGCTCTCGCCCTCCTCCAGGACGTAGGCCGCGACGTAGACCAGCCCGACGACGTTCTCGGTGACACCGGCCACGGTGATCAGCGCACCGCCGTAGGAGTGGCCGACCAGGACGACGGGACCGTCGATCTGGGCGGCGACGGAGGCGATGTAGGCGGCGTCGGACGCGAGGCCCCGCAGCGGGTTGGGCGGAGCCACCACGGAAACGCCCTCCTTCTGCAGTTCCTCGATGACCCCGGTCCAGCTCGCCGCGTCGGCGAACGCGCCGTGTACGAGGACCACCGTGGGTGTGGACGTGCTCATGTCTGTGTCTCCTCGGATGCTCGGAACGGCCGGCTTCAGGCCGTGTGCAGCGCGGCGCGCAGGGTGGCGACGGCCATCGTGATGGCGGCTTCGGCGGCGTGGGTCCCACGCAGGGCGTTGAGCATCACGAAGTCGTGGATGATGCCCTGGAAGCGCACCGCGGTGACCGGGACGCCCGCCTCGCGCAGCTTGTTCGCGTACGCCTCACCCTCGTCCCGCAGCACGTCCGCCTCGCCGGTGATGACCAGGGCCGGGGGCAGGCCCGTGAGCTGGTCGGTGGTGGCGCGCAGCGGGGAGGCGGTGATCTGCGCGCGCTCGGCCTCATCGGTCGTGTACTGGTCCCAGAACCACTGCATGCCGTCGCGGCGCAGGAAGTAGCCTTCTGCGAACTGATGGTACGAACCGGTGTCGAAGGCGGCGTCCGTGACCGGGTAGAACAGCACCTGCTGCACCAGCGGGACGTCACCGCGCTCCTTGGCCATCAGGGTCAGCGCGGCGGTCATGTTGCCGCCGACGGAGTCACCGGCGACGGCCAGCCGGGAGCCGTCGAGCCCCTTGCTCGCACCCTGCCGGACGACCCACTGGGCGACGGCGTAGTTCTGCTCGATGGCGACGGGGTAGCGGGCCTCGGGAGAGAGGTCGTACTCGGGGAAGACCACGGCGGCGCCGGCGCCGACGGCGAGTTCCCGGACCAGGCGGTCATGGGTGTGGGCGTTGCCGAACACCCAGCCCGCGCCGTGGATGTAGAGGATCACCGGGAGGGTGTCCGCGGCGCCGGCGGGCTTGACGATGCGGGCCCGCACGCTGCCCGTCGGACCGCCCGGGACGGTGATCCACTCCTCGTCGGTCTCCGGCTTCTCGACCGGGCCGGACTGCACCTCGTCGACGGCCTTGCGCCCCTCCGCCGGAGGCAGGTCGAACAGGTACGGCGGGTTGGCTGTGGCCTCCGCGAAGGCGGCTGCCGCGGGTTCCAGTACCGGCTGGACCGGCTCGACGGCATCGGACATGTGTGTCTCCTGGTGTGTCGTGCGCTACGCCGGGCTTTCCGGCGTGAAACGGCCCCGGGCCGTGCACAGAGCACTCCGGTGCCGCCGCTCGCCACGCTAAATCCGCCGGGCGGTGGGGAATTGTCCGCCAGCGCACCACGACTGGTCCCACAACGCCCGGAAATCAGTCCGGGGGCGGCCTGTGCGCCGCCCGCAGGCCGAGGCGCTCGCCGTGCGCGCCGGCGTCATCACGGTCGTGGGGCGCCGGTTGCGGGGCGCACCAGTCCGCGATGTCCCGTCCGTCACGGTCGATCCGCTCGACCGTGACGGCGTCGTCGTACCCGGCGGCGTACCCGGCCCGGCGGATCAGCGCCGGTCGGCGCGCGCGGCCCGGCCTGTCGTGTCCCGCCACTCGCTGGGAGACATGCCGTAGGCGGCGCGGAAGACCCTGCTGAAGTGGGCGGCGCTCAGGAAGCCCCAGCGGTTGGCGATCGCCGCGATGGTCCAGTGTCCCCGGGTGTACAGCATGAGTTCACGTCGGCACTCCTCGAGCCGGCGGCGCTGGATCCACCGGCCGACCGTCGTGCCCTCGTCCTTGAACAGCTTGTGCAGGTACCGGACGGATATGTAGTGGGCGCCGGCGATCGTCTCCGGTGACAGGTCGGGGTCCGCCAGATGCAGCTCCACGTACTCCCGGATCCGCGTCATCAGCGGTGACGGGGCGTCGGGTGTGCCCGGCCCGTCCCCGCCCAGTTGTTCCACGGCGAGGGTGGCCAGGAGGTTCACGGCGTTCCGGGCGAGCATCTCGCCGACCGGGGGGCGGGACGCGGCGGCGGTGTCGGCGAGGTCGGACAGGAACGGCGACAGCAGGGCGCCCAGGCGGGAGGTGCGGGCCACCGGCGTGCTCATGAGCCGGTGCACGTCGGACTCCTCCAGCCCGAGCGACTCGCGCGACACGAGGAACACCTTGGTGCGGAACCGCTCCGGGAAGTCCAGCGTCGTCGGGTGGTGGAGGTCGTAGAAGCAGATGTCCCCCGGGCCGAGGGAGACGTCCACCGGTTCCTGCGGGGTGGGGTGGCCGCCGCGAATGCCCACGAAGAGATACTCGCCGCCGGCCCGGGCGGTCAGCCGGAGCGGCCGCCGGGCCGGGCGGGGACCGTCGCCCGCCGGGCCGGCCGACGGGTGCAGCCGCTTCTCCCTGGGCAGGTCCGTGGCCGGCGCGTCGGTGACGACGATGTCGAGGCCCCCGGGCATCCGGCACACCGTGTCCTGCCTGTCCTGCCTGTCCTGCCGCAGCGGCGTCCCCCGTGGCGTTCCCGTCTCCTCGTCCCGAGCCTCGATGGTGCTGGTATGGGACATCATCCGCCGTCGCCTCCGAGGCCAGCCGAAACCGTCTGTGCGTGAAGCGGTGACGGTGTCGCGGGCCGGGGTTGCCCGGCGCCCCTGGTCAGGCCGTCATCCGCTCGGTTCGGAGCGTAGGTCGGCCGGTGTGCAAAAGAAGTGACAAGGAAGTGACACGGCCTCTTTCGGCGGACTCTTCCGGACTTGCCCCGCGTTCGGTGCGCGACCGGCGTCGTCGTACGTCTCGGTGAGTTCGGCGGCGAAGGCGCGCACCAGGTCGTGCAGGGCGTAGCGGCCGGGCTGGTGCTCGGTGACGAGGTGGGCGTCGGCGAGTTCGCCGAGGACCAGCCGGGCCCGGCGGGCGGGAAGGCCGGCCAGGGTGGCGGCGGTGGGCGCGGTGATGTCGGGGCCGGGGTGCAGTGACAGCAGCCGGAACAGCCGGGCGCTCTCCGGCGGCAGAAGCCGGTAGGAGCACAGGAAGGCGGCCCGGGGGTCGGTGGTGCCGTCGACGGCGGAGAAGGCGTCGAGGCTGCCGTGGGGGGCACGGAGTTCGGCGGCGATGGCGGACAGCGGGAAGTCCGGGCGGCCGGCCGCGCGTGCGGCGACCACGGCCAGCGCGAGGGGCAGACGGCCGCACCGGGCGACGATCTCGTCGGCCGCCTCGGGCTCGGCGGCCAGGCGGGCGGGTCCGATCCGCAGGCCCAGCGTGGCGCGGGCGTCCGCCGGGGACGGCGGTTCCAGGCGCAGCGGGCGGGCGCCGGAGGCGATCAGGCCGGCGAGTGCGTTACGGCTGGTGACCACGGCCAGGCAGCCCGGCGAGACGGGCAGCAGTGGGCGTATCTGTTCGGCGTCGGCGGCATCGTCGAGGACGATGAGGATCCGCCGGTCCGCCAGCACACTGCGGTACAGGCCGCCGAGCGCGTCCACGCAGTCCTCCTCCGGGACGCGGTCCGGGGGGACGCCCAGCGCTCCGAGCATCATGCGCAGCGCCTGCGGGGGGTGCAGCGCCGGCCGGGCGGGGTCGAAGCCGCGCAGCTCGATGTGGAGTTGGCCGTCCGGGAACCGCTCGGCGACCTGGTGGGCCCAGTGCACCGCCAGCGTGGTCTTGCCGATGCCCGCCATTCCGGTGATCAGGATCGTCGCGGGTGCTCCGGCGGAGGTCGCCGCAACGTCGGTGAGGGCGGCGAGTTCGGCTCGCCGGCCGGCGAACACGGTGAGGTCGGGCGGTAGTTGAGCGGGCCGGGCGTACGGCTCGACGGGGTCCGGCCGCGCCGTGCCGGGCGCTGGGCCTGCCGTCCGCGTCGGCCGGTCGAGCGGCCGCACCTGCTGACGGAGCACTCGGGTGTGGGCCGCGCCGAGCTCGGGACCGGGAGAGACGCCGAGTTCCTTGTCCAGTCGGCGGCGGACGTCGTCGTACGCCGCCAGTGCCTCCGCCTGCAGTCCGCATGCCGCCAGCGACAGGACCAGCCTGGCGTGCAACGACTCGTTGAGCGGGTCGAGTTCGACGGCCTGGCGGAGGCTGGGCAGAACGCGCTCCGTGCGGCCGCACAGCAGTGCCGCGTCGGCCGCCATCTGCGTGGTGTGCGCCAGCTCGCGCTCCACGTCGGCGAACGGCGCGTGCTCGCGCGTGGCCGCGGGCACGCCCATCGCCACCCGCCCCTGCCACAGGCTGAGCGCGTCGGCGAAGTGCCGCGCCGCCACCTCGGGCCGTCCGGTGACGGCGGCCCGCTTGCCCCGCCGGGTGAGGTCGCGGAACCGCAGCAGATCGACCTCCTCGGTCTCCGCCTCCAGCACATAGCCCCCGGTGCGGCGCAACAGGCGTCGTCCGGGCGCCCGCGGCGGCAGTCCCGGTTCGAGCAGCCGCCGCAGCGAACCGGCGTAACGGCGCACCACATTCTGCGCGGTGGCCGGTGGCCTGCCCGCCCACAGCGCGTCGACGATCTCGCCCAACTGCACGGGGCGGCCGGCCTGCACCAGCAACAGACCGAGCAGGGCGCGCTGTTGGGGATACCCGAGATCGAGCTCCCGCTCCCCCTGCCACACCCGAAGGGGCCCCAGCACCTCGAACCGCATCATCGTTCTGAGCTCCGTCTTGCCGCCGCGCACCATCGGGCGCCGCACCGGCCGCGCCCCCGCACAGCGTAGAAGCGCCTGCTGCCGTCAGGCGGGGCCGGCATGTTCCTCCTGCTCGTGGCCCTGCTGCCCGGCCAGCCGGGCAGCGACCCGGTCGGCGCCGGGGTGCCCGAGCGCGGTGAAGAGGTCACGGGCCTGCTGCCAGGAGGCGCGGGCTCCCGGGAGGTCGCCGGTCGCAAGATGGGTGTCGCCCATGTGACTGAGCGTCTCGGCCTCCATGTGCGGCACCCCGAGATCCCGGTAGAGCGTGAGCGCGTTGCGGTAGCCGAGGAGGGCCTGCGGGTGGCGGCCCAGGTGGTGGTAGGCGTAGGCGATGCTGTCCCAGGTGGCGGCCTGTCCGTAGCGGTCGCCCAGTTCCTGCAGGAGGGTCAGGGCCCGGAAGCAGTGGCGCAGCGCCTCACGGTGCTCCCCCAGCTGGGAGTGGTACCAGCCGACGGAGTTGAGGACACCGGCTTCCGCGGCCTGGTGGCCGGCGGCCCGGAAGAGGTCCAGCGCCAGCTGGTTGTGCCGGAGGGCACCGGCGAGATCGCCCTGCTGCTCGCTCTCCCAGCCCAGGCTGCGGTGGGTGTGCGCGCGGCCGATGGTGTCGCCCAGTTCGGCGGCCATGGCCAGGGCACGGTCGAGGCGGGGGCGGGACAGCTCGTGCAGGCCCAGTCGGCCCTCGGCCCGGGCCAGTCCGCGCATCCCCCGGGTCTCCCGGGCACGGTCGGCCCGCCGGAGGGCGGCGTCGAGCGCGGTGCGCTGCGCGGCCAGCCCGTCGTGCCAGTGGCCACGCCGGTCGAAGTACGGCTCGAGCGACCAGGCCAGCAGGCAGGCGAGCCGGTCGTGGCCGGAGCCGGCGGCCGCGTCGAGGACGGCGAGCAGCACGGGGTGTTCGACGGTGAGCCAGGCCAGGGCGTGGTGGTCGTCGGCGAGCGGCTCGGGGGGTACGTCCTGCACGTCTGCCGGGGCCGGCTGGGGCACGGGATCCCCGTTCGGCGCGAGCAGCGCACCGGCGGTGTGGGCGGTGTGCGCGTAGTGCTGGTAGAGGCGGTGCGCGGCCGCCCGGCGCTCGGCCTCGGGGTGCTCGGCGTGCACGAGTTCGGCGGCGTGGGCGCGCAGCAGGTCGTGGAAGGTGTGGCGGCCGGGGGCGTGCTCGCTGATGAGGTGGGCGCCGGAGAGCTCGGCCAGCAGCAGCCGTGCCCGCCGTACCGGAAGGCCGGCCAGGGCGGCCGCAGCGGGTGCCGTGAAGTCCGGGCCCGGGTGCAGGGCGAGCAGCCGGAAGAGCCGGGCGGCTTCCGGCGTCAGGACACGGAAGGACCAGGAGAACACCGTGCCGACGTCCGCGGAGGTGTCGGTTCTGGCGAAGGCGTCGAGGCTGCCGTGGGCCTCGCGCAGTTCGGCGGCGACGGCGGACAGCGGGAAGTGCGGGTGGGCGGCGGCGCGCGCGGCGACGCAGGCCAGCGCGAGCGGCAGTCCGGCGCACAGCCGGGTGATCTCGTCCACCGCCCCGGGCTCGGCGGTGACGCGCTCGGATCCCAGCCGGCGGACGAGGAAGGCCCGTGCCTGGTCGGCGTCGAACGGACGCAGGGTCAGCCGATGGGCCGCGTGCGCGGCCACCAGGCCGGACAGTTCGTTGCGGCTGGTGACGATGGTGAGACAGCCGGGGGTGCCGGGCAGCAGCGGCCGTACCTGGTCGGTGTCGCGTGCGTTGTCCAGCAGGACGAGGACCCGTCGTCCGGCCAGCACGCTGCGGTAGAGCGCGGTCTGCGCGTCCACGTGGCGTGGAATGCGTTCGGGCGGCACGCCGAGGGCGTCCAGGAAGCCGCGTACCGCCTCGCTCGGTTCCAGGATCGCCCCGGAGGTGTCGAAGCCCCGCAGGTTGACGTAGAGCTGACCGTCGGGAAACCGGTCGGCGATCCGGTGGGCGAGATGCACGGCGAGCGTGGTCTTGCCGACGCCCGCCATCCCGCCGATCGCACCGATCACCACCGTCCCGGCCGTCCGCGCGTCGTCGGCGAACAGCGCGAGCGCCTGGTCCAGCTCGGCCCGTCGGCCGGTGAAGACCGGCAGTTCGTGCGGCAGTTGTACGGGGACGGGAGGGGCGGCCGTCCGTGTGGCGGGGCGAGGGCCGGCCCCGGCGGCCGGGGCCGGCCCGCCGGCCAGGACCGCCCGGTGGGCGTCGCTCAGTTCCGGACCGGGGTCGATCCCCAGCTCGTCCGCGAGCCGTGCCCTGACGGTCCGGTAGGTGCTCAGTGCCTCCGGCCGCAGACCGGTGCCGGCCAGGGCGAGGATCAGTCGGGCCAGCAGGGGTTCGTCCAGCGGGTGGTCGGCCGCGGCACTGCGGAGTACGGGCAGGACCGCGTCCGGCGCACCGGCGTGCAGGGCGGCGTCGGCGGCCTCCCGCACGGCCGTGAGGTACTCGTGTTCCAGCGCGTCGAGCGCCAGGTGCGCACGTGTCTCCGGGGGGATCCCGGAGGCGACCGGCCCCTGCCAGAGGGCCAGTGCCTGCGTGAGGAGCTCCACGGCCCCTGGGTACGCCCCGTCCGCGGCGGCCTGCCGGGCCTCTTCGCGCAGTCTGCGGAAGTGGAGGAGGTCCAGGGAGTCGCTGTCGGTGACGAGCCGGTAGCCGCCGGCGCCCCGGTGCAGCCAGCGGCCCTCCGAGCGGGTCGGCAGCCCCGGCTCCAGCAGGCGGCGCAGCGTTCCGACATGGCGGCGGACCACATTGACCGCGCTGTGCGGTGGGTTCGGCCCCCACAGTGCGGTGACGATGTCGTGGACGGCGGCGGGCTGACCTGCCCGAACCAGCAGCAGGGCCAGCAGAGCCCGTTCCTGGGGGCGCCCGAGGCTCAGCTCCTGCTCCGCACGCCAGACGCGGACCGGCCCCAGGATCGCGAACCGCACCGGCTCCAACGGCACGTCATCCCCCTCCGGTCGCCCCGTCCAAGGCTCAACTGTACGTCACCCAAAGCATTACCCAGAGTTACGAACTGGACGTGACGCCCGGCCGCAAACCGGCAGAGCGGCTTGCCTAAAGCCATTAGGCAAGCGCATAATCAATTCTGTCGAATGATGGGAAGGCTATGGCACGCGCAGGACTGACTCCCGAACGCCTGGCCCTGGCCGGGGCGGAACTGGCCGACGAGGTCGGCTTCGACCAGGTGACCGTCTCGGCGCTGGCCAGACGGTTCGATGTCAAGGTCGCGAGTCTGTACTCGCATCTGAAGAACTCCCAGGACCTCAGGACCAGGATCGCCCTGCTCGCCCTGGAGGAACTCGCCGACCGGGCCGCCGACGCCCTCGCCGGGCGGGCCGGCAAGGACGCCCTGATCGCCTTCGCCGACGTCTACCGCGACTACGCCCGGCAGCACCCCGGGCGCTACGCCGCGGCGCAGCTCAGGCTCGACCCCGAGACGGCCGCGGCAGGCGCCGGCGTCAGACACGCACAGATGACGCGGGCGATCCTGCGCGGCTACGACCTGACGGAGCCGGACCAGACCCATGCGGTCCGTCTGCTGGGCAGCGTCTTCCACGGCTACGTCAGCCTGGAGGCGGCAGGCGGATTCAGCCACAGCGCTCCCGACGCGCAGGAGTCCTGGACACGAATCCTGGACGCCCTCGACGCCCTTCTGCGCAACTGGCCGCCCAGCCCCTGACCCGGAACCTCCCGAGAACCTCGATCCGAGCGACCCTCTCCATCAACAGGCCGAGGCCATGCACCCCCACCCCACCTGGATCACCACGCCCCTCACCGCGGACCTCCTGCGCGGTGCCCTCGAACTGGAACACACCGCGCACGGTGTGCTGCCGCACCGGCTGCCCGCCCGGGCCCGCGCCCAGTGCGCCGACGGACAGCTCGCCATGGCGGAGTCCCAGCCCTCCGGCGTACGGCTGGTCCTCCGCACCGAGGCCACCGCCGTCGAACTGGACACACTGCCCACCAAACGGGTCTACACGGGCGCCCCGCCCCGCCCGGACGGCATCTACGACCTGCTCGTCGACGGCCGCCTGGCCGGCCAGGGCAGCGTGACCGGCGGCAACACCCTGACCATCGACATGGCCACCGGCACCACCGAGAGCCGGCCCGGCCCGCCCGGCACCCTCCGCTTCACCGGCCTGCCCGACGGGATGAAGGACGTCGAGATCTGGCTGCCGCACAACGAGACCACCGAACTCGTCGCCCTGCGCACCGACGCACCCGTCGAGCCGGTACCGGCCCGTGGCCGCAAGGTGTGGCTGCACCACGGCAGTTCGATCAGCCACGGCTCCGACGCCGCAAGCCCCACCGCCACCTGGCCGGCCCGCGCCGCCGCACTCGCCGGCGTGGAACTGATCAACCTCGGTCTCGGCGGCAGCGCCCTGCTCGACCCGTTCACCGCGCGCGCCCTGCGGGACACCCCCGCCGACCTGATCAGCGTCAAGATCGGCATCAACCTGGTCAACACCGACCTGATGCGCCTGCGTGCCTTCATCCCGGCCGTCCACGGCTTCCTCGACACCGTCCGCGAAGGCCACCCCGGCACGCCGCTGCTGGTCGTCTCGCCCATCCTGTGCCCCATCCACGAGGACACGCCCGGCCCCAGTGTCCCGGACTTCACCGCCCTCGGCGCCGGGCGACTGCGGTTCCGGGCCGCGGGCGACCCGGCGGAGCGCGCGAGCGGGAAACTCGCGCTGGGCGTCATCCGGGACGAGCTGGCCCGGATCGTGGAGCAGCGATCGGCCGACGACCCGAACCTGCACCACCTCGACGGGCGCGCACTCTACGGCGAGGCCGACCACGCCGAACTCCCCCTGCCGGATGAACTCCACCCGGACGCCGCCACCCATCGCCGCATGGGCGAACGGTTCGCGGAGCTCGCCTTCACCGCCGACGGCCCGTTCACGGACCGCAGTTCGTCACCTGCCTGCGCTGAAGCATCGGAAAGGTTCCCGGGTCGGTCTGCCTAGGATCTTCCTGTGGCCACCTTCCTCCTCGAACGCACAGCGCCCCTTCCCCTGCCCGAAGCGTGGCACCGGCTCACCGACTGGCCCCGCCACGGCGAGGTGGTCCCGATGACCCGCGTCACCGTGACGACGCCCCCACCGACACACGAGGGCACGGTCCTCGTCGCCCGCTCCGGCATCGGCCCGTTCACCGTCGCCGACCGGATGGAGGTCACTGTCTGGCAGCCGCCGGCCGACGACGACACCCCCGGCCTGTGCCGTCTGGAGAAACGCGGCCGGGTCGTGCGGGGCTGGGCGGAGATCGAGGTCCGTCCGGGCCCCGGCGGCCGTACGCGCGTGTTCTGGCGGGAGGAACTCCGGCTCCGCCTCCTGCCCGGCATGTTCGACCCGGCCCTGGAGCGGGCGGCACGTGCGGTGTTCGGCCGGGCGGTGAACCGGCTGCTGCGGCGGCCGTGACGGTGTCCGACGGCCGGTCGGGGCGCCGGCCGGACGGCCGCTCAGGCCACCGACCCGATCCGCCCCGCCGACGCCGACGGCATGTCGTGGTGGATCGGGGTGTGCGCGCCGGTCAGTGACATCCCGCTGCCGCCGCGCCGGTCGGCGACGATCTCCGAGGCGATGGACAGGGCCGTCTCCTCCGGTGTACGGGCGCCCAGGTCGAGGCCGATGGGTGAGCGCAGACGCGCCAACTCCGGCTCGGTGACGCCGACTTCGCGCAGGCGTGCGGTGCGGTCCAGATGGGTGCGGCGGGAGCCCATCGCGCCGACGTACGCCACCGGCAGGCGCAGCGCGAGCTTGAGCAGGGGTACGTCGAACTTGGCGTCGTGGGTGAGGACGCACAGGACCGTGCGGGCGTCCACGTCGGTGCGTTCCAGGTATGTGTGGGGCCACTCGACGACGATCTCGTCGGCCTCGGGGAAGCGGGTGCGGGTCGCGAAGACGGGGCGGGCGTCGCACACCGTGACGTGATAGCCGAGGAACTTGCCGACGCGGACCAGCGCCGACGCGAAGTCGATCGCCCCGAAGACGATCATCCGGGGGGCGGGGACCGACGACTCGACCAGAACCGTGAGCGGCGCTCCACAGCGAGAGCCCCGCTCTCCGATCTCCAGGGTGCCGGTGCGGCCGGCCTCCAGGAAGGCGCCCGCCTCGGCCGCGACCGTGCGGTCCAGTTCCGGATGGGCGCCGAAGCCTCCGTCGTACGAGCCGTCGGGGCGGACCAGCAGCGCACGGCCCGTCAGCTCCGCCGGGCCGGTCACGATCCGCGCCACCGCCGCCGCCTCCCCTCGCGCGGCGGCGGACAGTGCGGAGGCGAACACCGGCCGGACGGGATCGTCCGCCCGTACCGGTGTGACCAGGATGTCGATGATGCCGCCGCAGGTCAGCCCGACGGCGAAGGCGTCCTCGTCGCTGTAGCCGAAGCGCTCCAGGACCGGCTCACCGTCCTGCAGCGCCTGCCCGCACAGCTCGTAGACCGCGGCCTCCACACACCCGCCGGAGACCGAACCGATCGCCGTGCCGTCGGCGTCCACCGCGAGGGCGGCGCCGGGCTGACGCGGGGCGCTGCCGTCGACGGCCACCACGGTGGCCACCGCGAAGTCGCGTCCCTGCCCGACCCACCGGTACAGCTCTTCGGCGATGTCCAGCATCTCTCGGTCTCCTTGACGGCGGTTGTGTGGAGGGCACTTGGATGAGCGGCTAGTGGACGCCCAGCCAGCTCTCGATCGGGTTGAGGGCGAAGTAGACGACAAAGATCACGGTCAGCGCCCACATGAAGGCGCCGATCTCGCGCGCCTTGCCCTGGGCGACCTTGATGGCGACGTACGAGATGACACCGGCGGCGACACCCGCGGTGATCGAGTACGTGAACGGCATGATCACGACGGTCAGGAAGACCGGGATCGCGGTGGCACGGTCGGACCAGTCCACATGCCGGGCGTTCATCATCATCATGGCGCCGATCACCACCAGGGCGGCGGCCGCGACCTCACCCGGCACGATCGCCGTCAGCGGGGTGAAGAACAGGCAGGCCGCGAAGAACAGACCGGTCACCACGGACGACAGGCCCGTACGGGCGCCCTCGCCGACACCGGTCGCCGACTCCACGAACACCGTCTGACCCGAGGCGCCCGAGACGCCGCCGATCGCGCCGCCCGCGCCGTCGATGAACAGCGCCTTCGACAGACCCGGCATCCGGCCCTGCGCGTCCGCCAGCCTGGCCTCGGTGCCGACGCCGATGATCGTCGCCATGGCGTCGAAGAAACCGGCCAGCACGAGCGTGAACACGATCATGCCGACGGTCATCGCGCCGACCTCGCCCCAGCCGCCGAACTCGACGTTGCCGAAGATCGAGAAGTCCGGCATCGAGACCGCGCTGCCGTGCAGTTCGGGGGCACCGCTCGCCCACTGCCCGGGATCGATGACGTCCAGTGTGTTGAGGAGGACGGCGAGCAGGGTGCCGACGACGATGCCGATCAGGATCGCGCCGGGGATGCCGCGCGCCTGGAGCATGAAGATCGCGAGCAGGGTCACGGCGAAGAGCAGGACCGGCCAGCCGGCGAGTTCACCGGCCGGGCCGAGGGTGACCGGGGTCGCCTCGCCCTGGTGCACGAAGCCGGCCTTGTAGAAGCCGATCAGGGCGACGAACAGGCCGATGCCCATGGTGATCGCGTGCTTCAGCGGCAGCGGGATCGCGTTCATGATCATCTCGCGTAGGCCGGTGACGACCAGCAGCATGATGACCACGCCGTACATCACACACATGCCCATCGCCTGCGGCCAGGTCATCTGGGGAGCGACCTGGGAGGCGAGGACACCGGAGACGGAGAGGCCGGCGGCGAGCGCGAGGGGGACCTTGCCGAAGACGCCCATCAGCAGCGTGGTGAGGGCCGCCGCGAACGCGGTCGCGGTGATCAGGGCCTGCTGGGCGAGCGTGTCCCCGGCGGCGTCCTTGCCGGACAGGATCAGGGGGTTGAGGAGGAGGATGTACGCCATCGCCATGAAGGTGGTGACGCCGCCGCGGACTTCGCGCGCGAGCGTGGATCCTCGGTGGGATATGTGAAAGTACCGGTCGAGCCAGGACCTGCCGGCCGCGGTGCGGGTTCCTTCGCCCGCATCTTCGGCGGTGGTCCTGGGCTCGAGTGACTGCTGGGTCATGGTGCCGTCTCCCAAGGTTCACAGGGGCACCCGTGCGTTTGCCTTCGGCGACTCACGGGATTTGGGATGTGCACGACCCGGGGGACGGCCCGAGACGGACAATGGGGGCCCGGGGGACGAGGTCCCCCAGGAAAAATCACCTGCTCGACTCCCGGCGGGTCACGTTCCCGTCAGGTGCTCCGGGCGTACCGGCGTCCTGTTCAGCTCCAGGCCCGTCGCGTTGCGGATCGCCGCGAGTACGGCCGGAGTTGAGGACAGGGTCGGGGCCTCGCCGACGCCTCGAAGGCCGTACGGGGCGTGGTCGTCGGCGAGTTCGAGGACGTCGACCGGGATGGTCGGGGTGTCGAGGATGGTGGGGATCAGGTAGTCCGTGAAGGAGGGGTTCCTGACCTTGGCCGTCTTCGGGTCGACGACGATCTCCTCCATCACCGCCACGCCCAGCCCCTGGGTCGTACCGCCCTGGATCTGGCCGATGACGGACAGCGGGTTGAGTGCCTTGCCGACGTCCTGGGCGCAGGCCAGCTCGATCACCTTCACCAGGCCGAGCTCGGTGTCGACCTCGACGACGGCGCGGTGCGCGGCGAAGGAGTACTGGACGTGGCCGTTGCCCTGGCCGGTGCGCAGGTCGAAGGCCTCGGTCGGCCGGTGCCGCCACTCCTCCTCGACCTCCACGGCCTCGTCCTCGAGGACGTCCACCAGGCCGGCCAGTACCTCGCCGGCGTCGGTGACGACCTTGCCGCCCTCGAGCAACAGCTCCGCCGTCGCCCAGGCCGGGTGGTACGGACCGAACTTGCGGCGGCCGAGGTCCAGGACCTTCTCGCGGACGAGCTCGCAGGCGTTCTTCACCGCGCCACCCGTGACGTACGTCTGCCGCGAGGCCGACGTCGAACCGGCGCTGCCCACCTGCGTGTCCGCCGGGTGGATGGTCACCTGGGTGACGCCCAGCTCGGTGCGGGCGATCTGCGCGTGGACGGTGACGCCGCCCTGGCCGACCTCCGCCATGGCCGTGTGCACGGTGGCGACGGGCTCTCCGCCCACCACCTCCATGCGCACCCTGGCGGTGGAGTAGTCGTCGAAGCCCTCGGAGAAGCCGACGTTCTTGATGCCGACCGCGTAGCCGACACCGCGTACGACGCCTTCACCGTGCGTGGTGTTGGACAGACCGCCGGGCAGCTGCCGTACGTCCACGCCCTCGGAGCTCTCCCACTCGCGCTCCGGCGGCATCGGCATCGCCTTGACGCGGCGCAGGAGTTCGGCGACGGGGGCCGGGGAGTCCACCGGCTGCCCGGTCGGCATGATCGTGCCCTGCTCCATGGCGTTGAGCTGCCGGAACTCCACCGGGTCCAGGCCGAGTTGCTTGGCCACCTTGTCCATCTGCGCCTCGTAGGCGAAGCACGCCTGGACCGCGCCGAAGCCGCGCATCGCCCCGCACGGCGGGTTGTTGGTGTAGAGGGCGAGGGCCTCGATCTCGACGTCGTCGACGACGTACGGCCCGATGCCGAGGGAGGCGGCGTTGCCGACGACCGCCGGGGAGGCGGAGGCGTACGCACCGCCGTCGAGCACGATGCGGCACTTCACATGGGTGAGCTTGCCGTCCTTCGTCGCCCCGTGCTCGTAGTGGAGCTTCGCCGGGTGGCGGTGGACGTGTCCGAAGAAGGACTCGAAGCGGTTGTAGACGATCTTGACGGGCTTGCCGGTGCGCAGCGCCAGCAGACAGGCGTGGATCTGCATCGACAGGTCCTCGCGTCCGCCGAACGCACCGCCGACGCCGGCCAGCGTCATACGCACCTTGTTCTCGGGCAGGCCGAGCACGGGCGCGATCTGGCGCAGGTCGGAGTGCAGCCACTGGGTGGCGATGTAGAGGTGGACGCCGCCGTCCTCGTCGGGGACCGCGAGGCCGGACTCGGGGCCGAGGAAGGCCTGGTCCTGCATGCCGAAGGTGTACTCGCCCTCGACGATGACGTCGGCGCGCTCCCGGGCCGCCCGGACGTCCCCTCGGACGATCGGCTGACGGTGCACGATGTTCGGGTGCGGGACGTGGCCGACGTGGTGGTCGTCGCGGTTCTCGTGGACGAGGATCGCGTCCGGCGCGGTCGCGGAGGCCTCGTCGGTGATGACGGGCAGTTCGCGGTAGTCGACCTTGATCTTGGCGGCGGCGCGGCGGGCGGTCTCCGGGTGGTCGGCGGCGACGATCGCGACCGGCTCGCCGTGGTGGCGTACCTTGCCGTGGGCGAGCACCGGGGTGTCCTGGATCTCCAGGCCGTAGTTCTTCACCTCGGTCGGCAGGTCGTCGTACGTCATGACGGCGTAGACGCCCGGCGTCGCGAGGGCCTCGCTCGTGTCGATGGAGACGATCTCGGCGTGGGCGACGGTGGAGCGCAGGATCTGGCCCCAGAGCATGTCCTCGTGCCACATGTCGGACGAGTACGCGAACTCGCCGGTGACCTTGAGGGTGCCGTCCGGGCGGAGCGTGGACTCGCCGATGCCTCCCTTGGTCCGGGAGCCCTGGGTGATCTTTGTGGGTGCGCCGTTGGTCGGCATCGTCAGACCGCCTCTCCCTGCCGGGCGGCCGCCAGGCGGACCGCGTCCATGATCTTCTCGTAGCCGGTGCAGCGGCACAGGTTGCCCGAGAGCGCCTCGCGGATGTCCGCGTCGGTCGGGTTCGGGTTGCGCTCCAGCATCTCGTCGGCGGCGACCAGCAGGCCCGGGGTGCAGAAGCCGCACTGGACGGCGCCGGCGTCGACGAACGCCTGCTGGATCGGCGAGAGTTCCGTACCCTCACCGGTCTGCGAGTCGGTGCCCTTGGCCTGCCATCCCTTGGCCTCGTCGAGCGAGGTCCCGCAGGAGTCGCCGCAGGACCGCTGCTTGGCGTGGTCCGCGAGCCCCTCGACGGTGACGACCTCCCGGCCCTCCACCTGACCGGCGGCGACCAGACACGAACACACCGGCACGCCGTCCAGCCGGACCGTGCACGACCCGCACTCGCCCTGCTCGCAGGCGTTCTTCGAACCCGGCAGTCCGAGCCGCTCGCGCAGCACGTACAGCAGGGACTCGCCCTCCCACACGTCGTCGGCTTCCTGCGGGCGGCCGTTGACCGTGAAACTGACGCGCATCACGCGACTCCCTCTGTGCGTGCGGCGGTGCCGCGGTACGACTCCCAGGTCCAGGTGAGCGTCCGGCGGGCCATCACGCCCACCGCGTGCCGGCGGTAGCTCGCGGTGCCCCGGACGTCGTCGATCGGGTTGCAGGCGGCGGAACACAGGTCCGCGAACTGCTTGGCGACCGAGGGGGTGATGATCTTTCCGTTGTCCCAGAAGCCGCCCTCTTCGAGCGCCGCGTTCAGGAACTCCTCGGCGGCCCTGGCCCGGATGGGCGTCGGGGCGGCCGAGCCGATCCCCGTACGGACGGTCCGCGTCTGCGGATGCAGCGCGAGCCCGAAGGCGCACACGGCGATGACCATCGCGTTGCGCGTGCCCACCTTCGAGAACTGCTGCGGCCCGTCGGCCTTCTTGATGTGCACGGCGCGGATCAGCTCGTCGGGCGCCAGGGCGTTCCGCTTGACGCCCTGGTAGAACTCGTCGATGGGGATCAGGCGGGTGCCTCGCACCGACTCGGCCTCGACCTCGGCGCCGGCCGCGAGAAGGGCGGGGTGGGCGTCACCGGCCGGGGATGCGGTGCCGAGGTTGCCGCCGACGCCGCCGCGGTTGCGGATCTGCGGGGAGGCGACCGTGTGCGAGGCGAGGGCGAGGCCCGGCAGCTCGGCGCGCAGGCTCTCCATGATCTGGGAGTACGGGACGGAGGCACCCAGGCGCACGGAGTCCTCGCCGACCTCCCATTCGGAGAGGTCGCCGATGCGGTTGAGGTCCATGAGGTACTCGGGCCGGCGGTGGTCGAAGTTGATCTCGACCATCACATCGGTGCCGCCCGCAATCGGCACAGCGGTGGGGTGCTCGGCCTTCGCGGCGAGCGCCTCCTCCCAGCTGGCGGGGCGAAGGAAGTCCATGACCGGCTCTCTTCTTCGTCTCGTGAGTCGTACAGATTGAGCCAATCCGTGTGCGGCGGGCCCGGCTCGTTCATGTGCTCTTAACGCGGATCGACGTCAGTACACAGCGCCGTGCTCCGGCAGGGTCAGTCACCGAAACCATGAAGGAGTTGGCTGGCCAGGGCGGTCATCTTGTAGATTCGTATGAATGGAGGTCATCAGTAACCTCCTGGTTTTCCTGTGGAAACGTGCAGGAACAGTCACGTGACCAGGGACACAGCGCGGGAGACGGCGAGCACCGCTCGACCGCCCACCGAACGGGCCTCTCACCGGCGGACCCGTCAAGATCCATCGTAGTTTTCGAGACAAAGAACGGCGGCGACGAGAAATGCGGCTGCGCGCACTGCTGGACACCGACGCGCTGGGCCTCAAGCTGCTCGGCGGCGAGGACGAGCTGGACCGCACCGTGCGGGGCGTGATGACCACCGACCTGCGGGACCCCAGCCGTTACCTCTCCGGTGGTGAGCTGGTGCTGACGGGTCTGGCCTGGCGCCGGGGCGCCGCCGACTCGGAGCCTTTCGTACGGATCCTGGTGCAGGCCGGCGTGGCCGCCCTCGCGGCCGGTGAGGCCGAGCTGGGCGATGTGCCCGAGGACCTCGTCCAGGCCTGCGCCCGGCACCGGCTCCCCCTCTTCGCCGTGCACGAGTCGGTGGCCTTCGCGACGATCACCGAGCACGTCGTACGGCAGGTCTCCGGCGAGCGTGCCGGGGACCTGGCGGCCGTGGTGGACCGGCACCGGCGGATGATGACCTCGGGCCCGGCGGGTGGTGGCCCGGACGTGGTCCTGGACCTGCTCGGCTCGGACCTGGACCTGCGTGCCTGGGTGCTGTCGCCGACGGGACGGCTGATCGCCGGCCCGAAGGCCGGGGGGCCCGGGCTGCCCGCGGAGGCGTGCGCGAAGCTGGCGGCCGAGCACCTGGCGGCCGCCCGCACCGGCCGCCGCGGGCCGCACCGGATGATCCTCGGCAGTACGACGTACTCCCTCTTCCCCATCCGCAGCAGCGGCCGCTCCCCGCAGGACTCCCGGGACGTGCGCGAGACGGTGCTCTCCGACTGGCTGCTCGCCGTGGAGGCGGACGCCGGTGACTGGGCGGAGGAGCGGCTCGACCTGCTGCACGGCGTCACCCAGCTGATCGCGGTCGAACGGGACCGCCGGGACGCGGCCCGCACGGTACGGCGACGGCTGGCCCAGGAGGTGCTGGAACTGGTCCAGACAGGCGCCGCACCCGCCGAGATCGCCGCCCGTCTGCGCGTCGCCGCTCCGGTCCTGCTGCCCGGCCTCGGCACCGCCCCGCACTGGCAGGTGGTCGTCGCACGGGTCGAGTGGGACGAAGCGGGCAGCGGGCCCGCAGGACCCTCGGCCGAGGAGGGTGGCGGGCGACGGGTGGGCGGGATCGAGGCCGGCCCGGTGGCTCAGTCCCTCCTGGAGGAGATCCTGGTCGACCCGCTCGCCACCGGCCCCGAGCCGTCCGACCGCATAGCCGTGGCGCACACGGGTGACGAGGCGATCGCACTCGTCCCCCTCCCGGCGGTGTCGACGGAGCACGACGGCTCCGAGACCGGCGTCCTGGCGGACGCGCTCCTGGCCTCCGTACGTGACCCCCTGTCGGCGGGCCTCGACGACGACGGCCGGGTCACGCTCGGCGTCAGCGCGGCGGTCCACTCGGCCGAGGGCCTGCACGGGGCACTGGAGGAGGCCCGGCACGCCCGCCGGGTGGCGGCGGCCCGCCCCGGCCGGGTCTGCGCGGCCGGCCACCACGAGCTGGCCTCGCACGTCCTGCTGCTCCCCTTCGTCCCCGACGACGTACGCCGCGCCTTCACCGCCCGCCTCCTGGACCCGCTGCGTGACTACGACCGCCGGCACCGCGCCGAACTGATCCCGACCTTGGAGGCGTTCCTGGAGTGCGACGGCTCCTGGACGCGCTGCGCGTCCCGCCTGCACCTGCACGTCAACACACTGCGCTACCGGGTCGGACGAATCGAGCAGTTGACGAGCCGCGACCTGTCCCGCCTGGAGGACAAGCTGGATTTCTTCCTGGCGTTGCGGATGAGCTGAAACCCGAAGGGCCCGAAGAGCCCACGAGTTTGTGAAATCCTTCACCCGCCCCCTTGGCCGGGCAGCTGAATTGGTGCTGAAATGCGGCCACCACTCAACAGCTCAATGGCGTGCTCGGGGAGGGCAACGTGGCGCATACCGCCATGTCTGGTACCGGAACGACCTCAGACGACGATCCCCTCCAGACCGCGGTATGGCGGTTGCGCTCGCGGGCGTGCTGGGCCGACGCGGCGGCCCTGCTGCCGCCGACCACCCCGGCCGCAGCGCTCCAGCGGGCCGCGCTGCTGGTCGAACGGTGCCTGTACACCGAGCAGGGCTGGGAGGACGCCGAGGACGCGCTGCGGACGGCGGAGGCACTGGCCCACACCGACGAGGAGCGGGGGGCGGCCGCTTGTGAACGCGGGCAACTTGCCTACGCGGCCACGCTGCACGGGGTGCGGGACCGGGCCGACGAGGCGCGGGCCGCGCTGGGGCGGGCGGCGGCGCTGATCCCTCCGGGGGCCGCGGGGCGGGCGCTGCTGGACTTCCGGCGCGGGCTGCTCGCCGAGAACCTGGCGCACGCGCCGCAGGCCGCGCGGGCGGCGTACCGGCGGGCGCATGCGGGGGCGGCGGCGCATGCCGACGCGTTGCTGCTCTCCTTCACCTGGCGGCACCTTGCCGGACTCGCCCTGCGGGACGGGGAGTTGGCCGAGGCCCGGAACGGCTTCGCCGAGTCCCTGCGGATCCGGGAGGAGTTGGGCTACCTGGTCGGTACGGCACCGGCGCTGGTGTCCCTGGCCGACGCGGAGACGGAGCCGGAGGCGTCCCGGCTGCGGGAGGAGGCCCGTCGGCTGTTCCGGCTGCTCGGGGGCGTACCAACGTGGCTGGAGCCCCGGTTGGCACCGCCGGCGGCGACGGCGTAGGCCTCAGGCGGGGCGCCGGACATGGGTGGGCCGCGCGGCCCGGTGCCGCCGCGCTCTCACCGCGTACCGACGAAGTGCACCCGCACCAGTGCCCGTACGGCGTCCAGGTCCCGTGCGATCAGGGCGTCCAGCACGGCCGCGTGCTCGGCCGCATCGGCGACCAGGTCCGAACGGCCGGCCGAGGCCGCGGCTCCCGCCGGCGGCCACTGCGTCCGGCGGTGCAGGTCGTCGGCGATGCGCACCAACTGCTCGTTCCCCGCGAGCGACAGCACGGCCCGGTGAAAGGCCCGGTCGGCCTCCGCGTACGTCGCCCGGCAGCCGGACGACGCCGCGCGGACCGTCGCCTCGGCCGACGGCCTGAGCTCCGCCCAGCGTTCCGCGGGAACCGTACGCGCCAGCCGCAGGATGACGGGAACCTCGATCAGCCCCCGGACCTCGGCCAGTTCGGCCAGTTCCCGGGCGTCCCGCTGGACCACCCGGAAGCCGCGGTTGGGCACGACCTCGACGGCGCCCTCCAGGGCGAGCTGCTGCATCGCCTCCCGGACGGGTGTCGCGGACACCCCGAACCGTTCGCCGAGCGCAGGCGCCGAGTACACCTCGCCGGGCCGCAGCTCCGCCGTCACCAGCGCGGTCCGCAGGGCGTCGAGGATCTGCCCGCGCACGGAGGCCCGCTGGACCACGGGCCGGGCCCGCTCGGCGAAGGGCCGCGGGACTGGCTGCTCGCTGTGCGTGTGTTCACCGCGCACCGCACCGGCCGAGTCGGCCCGTTCCCGGTCGACGTCCGCAGCCCGGGGCTGCGAGGGCACTCGCACCGCCGGGGCCGGAAACTCCGGAACGCCCGTCTCGGCGAAGCCCTGCGTGCCCTGCTTCACGGGTCCTCCTCCGGATGTTTCCGTACTTGTTTCGGTACTTGGGTCATTACGGCGGCTTGTTACTCGTCCGTCAAGCACCTTAGGGGCAGAAGCCACCGGTTCAAACCCGGACTGGGGTTCGGTAAGGTAAGGCTTACCTTCAACCCACTGGGAATCGGTGATCCCGTATGCCTGTGTCCCGTTCGGCCGTCGCGGACGCGTACGCCCGTCTGACCGAGGTCCTCCCCGGGCTCGCCATCACGGAGCCGGCCACCGGTGATCCCCTCCCGAGCGGTGCCGGATGGATCACCGCTGCCTCGCTCGCAGCAGGCGGGACCGGCCTCGACGCCTTCCTGGCCTGGGACGACGCACAGGTACGGAGGGACTACGGACAGCAGGCCCGCCCGGATGTGGTCGCAAGTTTCGGCCTGCACCGGTACGCCTGGCCGGTCTGCCTGCTGATCACCGTGCCGTGGTTCCTGCACCGACGCGTCCCCCGCTTTCCCGTGACGCACGTCTCGTACAACCGGAGCGTCCCCGGCCTCTCCATGGGCCGCCTGGCGGTCCGCCCGGACGGCTTCGCCTGTCTGCCCGGCGACCCGGCCACCGCCCTGCCCGGCGCCACCGTGGTCGCCGGCGAGGAGGCGCTGCGGGCCGAGCTGCGGGCGGCGGTCGCCGAGCACTTCGAACCGGTCCTCGCCGCCTTCGGCCCGCGCATGCGGCGCCGCGGACGCGCGCTGTGGGCCACGGCGACCGACGAGATCGTGGAGGGGCTCTGGTACGTCGCCGGTCTCCTCGGCGAGCGGGAGCGGGCGAAGCGCGAGCTGGAGCTGCTGCTGCCGGGCGCCACCAAGCCGTACGTCGGTTCGGCGGCGTTCCGCGAGCTGACCGGGCCGAACGGCGAGTCGCTGCCCACCCGGGACCGGGCGAGCTGCTGCATGTTCTACACCCTCCGCCCCGAGGACACGTGCACCACCTGCCCGCGCACCTGCGACGCGGAACGGGTCGTCAAACTGGCGGCGGCCGCGGTCGGCTGAGGCCGCGTCCACAACTCCTTAATCGAACTCAACTCCCATACTTCAAGCGGCAGTTCGAGCCGAACGTCGCCGCAGGCATCCCCTTGCACTTCGTTGGCGGCCTCTTGCCCCGAAACCCCCTGAGGACCGGCGGGTCTGGGCCACCATGGCGGGCGTTACGCCCTATCCCAATGCAAGGGACCCCCAGATGAGATTGACCGACATATCGCTGAACTGGCTGCTTCCGGGCGCCGTACTGCTCCTGGGCATGCTGGCGGCGGTGGCGGTGCTCCGGCGCGGCAGGACGGCCGCGGGGAAGGACACGAGCGCGGACGACTCGTGGGAGCGTGCCGAAGAGCGCCGCAGGCGCAAGGAGGCCATCTACGGCACGGCCTCCTACGTGCTGCTGTTCTGCTGCGCCGCGGTCGCTGCGGCCCTGTCCTTCCACGGCCTCGTCGGCTTCGGCCAGCAGAACCTCGGCCTGACCGGCGGCTGGGAGTATCTGGTGCCGTTCGGCCTGGACGGCGCGGCGATGTTCTGCTCCGTGCTCGCGGTGCGCGAGGCCAGCCACGGTGACGCGGCGCTCGGCTCCCGGATACTCGTATGGACGTTCGCGGGCGCCGCGGCCTGGTTCAACTGGGTGCACGCGCCCCGGGGCGCCGGCCACGCGGGTGCCCCGCACTTCTTCGCCGGCATGTCCCTGTCGGCCGCCGTGCTCTTCGACCGGGCGCTGAAGCAGACCCGCCGGGCCGCCCTGCGCGAACAGGGACTGGTCCCGCGTCCGCTGCCGCAGATCCGGGTGGTCCGCTGGCTGCGGGCGCCCCGCGAGACGTACCGGGCCTGGTCGCTGATGCTTCTGGAAGGCGTGCGCACCCTCGACGAGGCGGTCGACGAGGTGCGCGAGGACAGGCGGCAGAAGGAGGAGACCCGGCTGCGGCGGCGCGAGCAGCAGCGGCTGGAGCGTGCCCGGCTCAAGGCGATCAGCCGGGGCCACGGCCGGGGTTTCGTCGGCCGCGGCGGTGGCCGGCAGGTGGAACTGCCCGCCGTGGAGCAGGGCGCCGAGCGGCTCTCCGCGGAGCCTGCCATATCGGCGCCGGAGCAACTGCCCGTGCGCGCACGGCCCTCGCTCCAGCCCGTGCGCAGCGGTTCTGAGCCAGTCACCGTGGACCTCACCGCGGAGGACGACACCATGGCCCTGCCACGCCTGGACTCCCTGGAGCGCAAGCTCAAGGACCTCGAGCAGCAGTTCGGCTAGAACGCGCCTCGGGGCGTCGGGACGGGGGCGCGGCGCACGCGATGTGGCCGCGCCCCCGTCCCGTTCGTCATGCGGCGTCCGCGTCGAGCTCGAACCACACCGACTTGCCCACCGCGTGCGGCCGTACGCCCCACGCGTCCGCGAGGGACTGCACCAGCACCAGGCCCCTTCCGTGCGTCCCCTCGTCGGCCTTCGGTGCGCACAGCCGGGGCCGGCGGGCCACGAAGTCCCGTACCTCCACCCGCAGTCCACCGGGTCCGACGGTGGCCGTCAGGACCGCGTCGTGGTCGGTGTGGACGATCGCGTTGGTGACGAGCTCGCTGGTGAGCAGCTCCGCCGTCTCGGACCTGCCGGGCCCTCCCCAGTGTCGCAACAACTCACGCAGTTCCCTGCGGGCCTGTGGGACCGCCCGCAGGTCCGCCCGGCCGAGTCTGCGCCTCAGCTGGGGCGCCTGTGCCCGCTCCTTGGCGGCGCCCCCTCGTGCCTGCCTCTCCATGTCCCCCGCCCGCGTGCCGATGTCGGTTCCCCTCCTGCTCGAACACGTTCACGGAGATCCATGCCCCGTCGACAACGGGCCAGTCATGCGGAATCGTCAACGACCGGGTGTTCGGGGAGACTGGCCGATTTTGTACGCCGTGACGCCGCCGGACAGCCCCTGAAGCGGCCCTAAGGCGCCTCCCAGACGGCCGCCGCCGTACGGTCGTCGGCGTAGCCCTTGACTCTCACCTGGGTGTCGGCGAGGAAGGCGGCGAGGCCCGGCGGCTCCGGGTGGGACCACCGCTGGGTGAGATGGGCGGGCAGCTCCGGCTCGCCGCGCAGCGGGTCGGCGAGGCCGCCGGTGCACATCAGGAGCGTGTCGCCCGGCCGGGCGACGGAGGCGCGGAAGCGGAAGGGTTCGCGGGGTGGCTCGGGGGGCGGGTCGTACGGGGTCGGCGGTGTCGGGATGCCGAGGTCCATGGTGAGCCGGTCGCCCTCCGGCGTCTCGGACGGCAGCGATCCGAAGCCCACCACGGGCTCGCCGGTCACCTCGGTGACCTTGGGTTCTATGTCCTGCCAGGCACCGTCACGCAGCCGGAACAGTCCACCCGCGCCGACGCCGAAGAAGACGCGGGTACGGCACTCGGGGTCGGCGGGCAGGAGCAGACAGCGCAGGGTGGCGGCGTACTCGTCGGGCTTCAAGCCCTGTTCGGCGGCGCCGGCCCGGAGTCTGCCGAGGCTGCGATCGGTCAGCCGGTGCAGTCCGGACTTCAGGTCGCCGCGCCGGCCGGCCCGGATGTCCTCGGTGAGCCGCGGATGGCTGCGGCCGACCGCCCGGCCGATCCACCGGCACAGCTCGGCGGCCGCGCGGTGTGCCCCGGCCGTGGCCCGCGCGCCGGTCGCCATCGCCACCAGCACCAGCGCCTCGTCGCCGCTGCCGAAGCGGGCGGTGAGCAGCGAGTCGCGGCGCGGTTCGCCCCGGTACCGCGCGGAGTCCCCCCGCACCGAGGCCGCGCGCAGGGTGCAGGCCCCGTACCGGGCGCCGTCCAGCACGGTGTCGGCCACCAGGTCGCCGAGGTCGTCGGGATCGGCGGGAGGGAGGGCGGTGGGCTCGGCCTCGTAGGTGGGTGGGCCGGAGCCGACGTGATGCAGGGCCGGGGTGACGTGCCGGGCGGGGGCGGTCGGCTGCGGGGGGCCGTCCGGGGGCGTCTCGGAGGGTTCGCGGGGTGCGGGTGCGGCGGTGGTCGTGGACGGGGGGTCTGCCGAGGTACCGCTCCCGGTCGCCGCGGCGGTGGGGCCCTGGGGCGCGGACGGGAAGGTGTCCGGACCCGGCGGTGCGGCGGTCGGCGGCTGCGAGGGGGCACGGCGTACGCCCGAGCCGTCCCTCGGTTCCGGGACGCGGGTGTCCGGGTGGTGGGTGTGGTTGCCGTCGGTGTCGCCCACCGCTCCGGCCGCGGAGGCGAAGCGGTCGTCCAGCGAGTCCGGTGTGCGTGTGGGACCCGTGTCCTCGGTGGAGTCGTCGTACAGCTGCCCCCACCAGTCGTCGGAGTGACCGGTGGGCCTTCCCCCCTGCTGGCTCATGCCCCCAATTGTCCACCGCACGGGCCGTATGAAAACGGGGCATCCGGAAAATGCGGCGCGACACTCCGCACCGGACCACGTGTCGGGTGAGCTGTCGAACGGACACGCGAGAGACGTCGCCGGGCGGCTCCACCCCCCACAGGAGAACCACCCGGCGACGTCGGGAGACCCGGCCCCCCGCCTGCGCCGGTGGCCCCCACCTTGGCAGAGTTGCGGGAGGTACGGCGATGATGTGCCCAGGCGGTTTTGCGCCGTGGCCGGTTTCCGCCACGGCCCGCACCGCGGGGTCTGGTGTCCGGGGAGGGACGACGGCTGATGCTGGCGGCGATAGGGCTGGACGAGACGCACGAGGGGGCGTACCGGGCACTGGTGGCCGTGGGCGCCGCCGACGTACCCGATCTCGCCCGGCGGCTGACGCTCGGCGAGTACGACACCGAGCGGGCGCTGCGCCGGCTGGAGCGGCACGGGCTGGCGGCCCAGTCCTCCGGGCGACCCGGGCGCTGGGTGGCGGCCCCGCCGGGGGTGGCGCTCGGGGCGCTGCTCGCCCAGCAGCGGCACGAACTGGAGAAGGCGGAACTGACCGCCGCCCTGCTCGCCGAGGAGTACCGGGCGGCGGCGGCCGAGCCGGCCGTGCACGACCTGGTCGAGGTGGTGATCGGCGCGGCCGCGGTCACGCAGCGGTTCCTGCAGTTGCAGCTCGGTGCGAGTGACGAGGTGCGCGCGCTGGTCACCGGCAACCCGGTGGCCGTGACCGGGATGGAGAACCACGCCGAGGAGCAGGCGGCCGGCCGGGGGGTGCGCTACCGGGTCGTGGTCGAGCGCTCGGTACTCGACCAGCCGCACGGACTCACCGAGTTGGGCGCGGCGCTCGGCCGGGACGAGCAGGTGCGGGTGGTGGACCAGGTGCCGACGAAGCTGGTGGTCGCCGACCGGGCGCTCGCACTGGTGCCGCTCACCTCGCCGGTCGCGGAACCGGCCGCGCTGGTGGTGCACGCCAGCGGGCTGCTGGAGCTGCTGTCCGGGCTGTTCGAGTCGGTGTGGCGGGACGCGCTGCCGCTGCGGATGGGCGACTCCGGCGTCACCGTGGAGGGCCCGGACGGTCCCGACGGCACCGATCTGGAGATCCTGTCGCTGCTGCTCGCCGGGCTGACCGACGCGAGCGTCGCGAAGCAGCTCGACCTGGGCCTGCGGACCGTGCAGCGCCGGGTGAAGCGGCTGATGGAGCTGACCGGGGTGACGACCCGGCTGCAGCTGGGCTGGCATGCGTACGAGCGGGGCTGGGTGGCGCGGGACCGGTAAAGGTCCTGTCCGGGGACCTGCGAGTTCGGGCGGGCTCCGGCACGCTGGGCAGATGGGAGTGTGGGAGCTCCTGCTGGCCGGACTGGTCATGCTGCTCGGCCTGTGCGGAGTGCTGGTGCCCGGCGTGCCCGGGTCGTGGCTGGTGTGGGCCGCGGTCATGTGGTGGGCGTTGCTGGATCCGCGGCCGGTCGCCTGGTTCCTGCTCGTCGGCGCCACCGTCGCGCTGCTCCTGTCGCAGGTGGTGCGCTGGGCGCTGCCGCCCCGTCGGCTGCGGGCGAGCGGCGCCACCCCACGGATGGCTGTGTACGCCGGAGCCGGCGCGTTCCTCGGTTTCTTCCTCGTCCCCGTGGTCGGGGCGATCCCCGGCTTCATGGCCGGCATCTACGTCTGCGAACGGCTCCGCCTGGGCCGGCACGGCGAGGCGCGCGCGGCCCTGCGCACGGCGATGCGCTCGGGTGGCTCCAGTGTGCTGGCGGAGCTGTTCACCTGCCTGCTGATCATGGGCGCATGGCTGGGCGTGGTGATCTGGGCCTGACCGGCCCCCACCGGGCCCCTGGGTCAGAGCACGCCTTCCAGCGTGAGCAGCTGCACCTTCCGGTCGAGGCCGCCCGCGTAGCCGGTCAGTGCGCCGTCGGCGCCGATCACGCGGTGGCAGGGGCGGAGGATCAGCAGCGGGTTGGCGCCGATCGCGCCGCCGACGGCCCGTACGGCGGCCCTGGGGGCGCCGATCCGGGCCGCGATCTCGCCGTACGTGGTGGTGGCGCCGTACGGCAGTGAGTCCAGGGCGGCCCACACCCGCTGCCGGAACGCGGTGCCCTCGGTGCGCGACGGCAGGCGGAACTCCTTGAGCTCGCCGGCGAAGTACGCGGCGAGCTGTTCCTCGGCCTCGCGAAACAGCCCGGGGTCGTGCAGCCAGCCGTCCTGGACGGTGCGGCCGCCCTTCTGGCCGGGCACGGACAGGGACGTCAGTGTGCCGCTCGGGTCGGCGGTGAGGAGCAGCTCGCCGAGCGGGCCGGCGACGGTGGTCCAGTGGGTCGGGGTGGTCATCGGTACTCCAACTCCCCTGCTGTGAGCAGGTGTTGTACGGCGTACGAGCGCCAGGGGCGGCAGCTGTCGGGAAGGTCCGTGTCGGGCGGCGCCACGTCGGGGTCGCCCAGGGCGCGGGTGCGGATGGCGGTGACGGTGGCGCCGTCCAGGCCGGGCACGGCGAGCAGTGCCGCCTGTGCGTCGTCCCGGTCGGCGCCCGGGTCGAGCCGTACGGCGCCGTCGGCGAGGGCGGCGGTGAGCGCGCCCAGGGTGCCGCCGGGCTCGGCCTCCGCGAGGACGGCCGGTTCGGGGAAGACATGGGTGAGGGTGCCGCACGGGACGTCGAGGGTCTTGCCGTACCGCCGTACGAGCTGCTCCGCCGCCGGTCCCACCAGTGCGCGGACCGCCAGCTCCGCCGGGTCGGCGGCGCCCGGCGAACGCAGTCCGGGCCGCGCGGCGACCAGCGGGGCGAGCCGTGGGTCGGCGCCGAGCCGCTCGTCGACGGCGTACGGATCGGCGTCGAGGTCGAACAGCCGCCGCAGCCGCTGCACGGCGGTGGTGAGGTCGCGCAGGTCGGTGAGGTGCAGCCGCGCGTCGAGCCAGCCGCCCCGGTGGCGGGCCGAGCCGGAGCTGCCCGGCCGCTCGTCGACCGCGGCGATTCCCGTGCCGTAGGGCAGGCGGAGCGTACGGCGGTAGGTGCGGCCGCCGGGCGCCCCGCTCACCTCCTCGATGCCGGGCACCGCCTCGCGGGCCAGCAGGTCGAAGACGGCACCGGCGTGGTACGGGCCCCGGTGGGCGAGCCGCAGCGGAATCCCGGCGCTCGGGGTGTCCGCCCGCCGGGCCGGACGGCGCCTGGGTGCGGCGGCACGCAGTTCGCTCGGCGTCGACGCGTACACGGCGCGGATCGTGTCGTTGAACTGGCGCACGCTGGCGAACCCGGCCGCGAACGCGATCTCGGTGATCGGCAGGCCGGTGGTCTGGAGCAGCACCCGGGCGGTGTGCGCCCGCTGGGCCCGGGCCAGTGCGACGGGGCCGGCGCCGAGCTCGGCGGTGAGCTGGCGCTGCACCTGCCGGGCGCTGTAGCCGAGCCGCGCGGCGAGGCCGGCGACGCCTTCCCGGTCGACGACGCCGTCGCCGATCAGCCGCATGGCCCGCCCCACGACGTCGGCCCGCGCATTCCAGTCGGCCGAGCCCGGCACCGCGTCCGGCCGGCACCGCCGGCAGGCCCGGAATCCCGAGCCCTGCGCGGCGGCGGCCGTCGCGAAGAACCGCACGTTGTGCCGCCTGGGCGTCACGGCGGGACAGCTCGGCCGGCAGTAGATGCCGGTCGTCTCGACGGCGAAGAAGAACGCCCCGTCGAATCGCCCGTCCCTGCTGCGCACGGCCTCGTACCTGCTGTCTTCGTCCATCACGCTGTCCAGTCTCCGCCGTGGGGAGCGGAGCTGCTGGCGGAAATCGGACGTGACGTCGGTCTACGTCCAGCGCCCCCGCTTCGCCTCCATCGCCGCGCGGCCCTGCGCACCCTTCCGCTTCCAGTCCTTGCGGATCTCCGCACGCAGCCGCGCGTCGGTCTTGGCCACGATCCGCTGGTTCTCCCGCAGGAGCTTGCGGTAGCTCTCCAGCCGTCGCACGGGCAGTTCCCCGGAGTCGATGGCGGCCAGCACCGCGCACCCGGGCTCGGACTCGTGGGCGCAGTCGTGGAAGCGGCAGCGTTCGGCGAGCTCCTCGATCTCGGAGAACACCTGCCCGACCCCGGTCTCGGCGTCCCAGAGGCCCACACCCCTGAGCCCCGGGGTGTCGATCAGCACACCGCCGGCCGGCAGCAGGAGCAGATTGCGCGTGGTGGTGGTGTGCCGGCCCTTGCCGTCCACGTCCCGCGTGGCCTGCACATCCATCACGTCCTCGCCGAGCAGCGCGTTCGCGAGCGTCGACTTGCCCGCGCCGGACTGCCCGAGCAGTACGGACGTACCACCGGAGACGACCGCCGCGAGGACCTCGAGCCCGTCCCCGTCGACCGCGCTGACCGCGAGCACCGGCACGCCCGGCGCCGTCGTCTCCACGTCCTGGACGAGATGCGCGAGCGTCGCCGCGTCCGGCACCAGGTCGGCCTTGGTCAGGACGACGACCGGCTGCGCCCCGGATTCCCAGGCGAGCGCAAGGAAGCGTTCGATACGGCCGAGGTCGACGTCGACGGCGAGCGACACGGCGACGATCGCGTGGTCGACGTTGGCCGCGAGGATCTGCCCCTCGGACCGCTTGGAGGAGGTGGAGCGCACGAAGGCGGTACGGCGTGGCAGACACGTCCGTACGTAGCGGGGGTTGCCCGCGGGTTCGACGGCGACCCAGTCGCCGGTGCACACGACGCGCAGGGGGTCGTGCGGGGTGACGAAAGCGGTGTCGGCCCGCAGGACGCCGTCGGTGGTGACCACGTCGCACTGACCGCGGTCCACCCGGAGCACACGCCCGGGCAGCAGCCCTTCGGAGTCGTACGGGGCGAACGTCTGTGCCCATGCCTCGTCCCAGCCGTAGGGAGCGAGCGCGGTGGAAGCAGAAGTGGAAGTCAAGGGTGACCCTTCACAAGGGTGGCCCCGGCGGGCGCGCGGATGTCCGGCGCGCGAAAGGTGTCGGGTGTCAGCCGGTGACCACGGAGGTGGACTTGATGAACTTCTGGTTGCGGGCAGCGCCCATCACAGAGACAGCCATCGGTCACACCTCCCGTTCCGCACTCGGTCGACAGCGGCGACCATGCGGTCGCCGTGCGAAGCAGTCCTCACCGTAGAGCGGCACGCACGCGAGTGCCACCGATTTATGCACCTGCGCCCGGCGCGCCTCGGTGATCGACCGCGGTCCGCGGAGCTGTGCTACAGTTCCGGAGTTGCAGTTGTGGTACCCATGAAGCTATGTGCGCCTGACAGGAATGCTTTTCCTCGAGGCGCACTATTTGTTTTCCGGCATCTCCGGATGGGGCCTCTGCCTACAGAAGGAGAACGTCATGGCACAGGGAACCGTGAAGTGGTTCAACGCCGAAAAGGGTTTCGGCTTCATCCAGCAGGACGGCGGCGGCCCCGACGTCTTCGCCCACTACTCGAACATCGCGACCCAGGGCTTCCGTGAGCTCCAGGAGGGCCAGCGGGTCTCCTTCGACGTCACGCCGGGCCAGAAGGGCCCGCAGGCGGAGAACATCGTCCCCGCCTGATCGCCGGACGCGTATCCGCTCACCGGGGTCCGCACCGCCATGGTGCGGACCCCGGTTTGTGCTGTTTCCAGGAAGGCAAATAACTGCATGTCCCGCAGGCCCCAGAAGCCGAACCGGCGCGCCTCGTCATCCCCACCGTCCGCGTCGTCGCCAAGGGAATTCCGGCTGCCGGAAAGCGCGACGCCCGCACTTCCCGCCGTCGAGGACTTCGCCGGTCTGGACATGCCGGCGGCGCTGCTGAAGACCCTCACCGCGCAAGGCGTCACCACCCCCTTCCCCATCCAGGCCGCCACGCTGCCCAACTCGCTGGCCGGCCGTGATCTGCTGGGACGGGGACGCACCGGCTCCGGCAAGACCCTCGCGTTCGGGCTGGCGCTCCTGGCCCGCACGGCCGGACTGCGCGCGGAGCCCAGGGCACCCCTCGCCCTCGTGCTGGTGCCCACCCGTGAACTCGCCCAGCAGGTCACCGACGCGCTGACCCCCTATGCGACGGCGGTGAACCTCAGGCTGGCCACCGTGGTCGGCGGGTTGTCCATCACCAAGCAGGCCGCCGCGCTCCGGCGCGGCGCCGAGGTGCTCGTGGCGACCCCCGGCCGGCTCAACGACCTGGTGGCACAGGGTGACTGCGTGCTCGACAGCGTACGCATCACGGTGCTGGACGAAGCCGACCAGATGACCGACATGGGCTTCCTGCCGCAGATCACCAAGCTGATCCAGCGCGTACGGCCCGACGGACAGCGCATGCTCTTCTCGGCCACCCTGGACCGCAACATCGACCGCCTGGTGCAGCGGTTCCTGACCGACCCCGTGGTGCACTCCGTGGACCCGTCCGCGGGAGCGGTGACCACCATGGAACACCACGTGCTCCACGTCCAGGACGAGACCGACAAGAAGGCCGTCACCACGCGCATCGCGGCCCGTGACGGCAGGGTCATCCTCTTCCTCGACACCAAGAGGTCCGCCGACCGCCTCACCAAGCGGCTCCTGACCGTCGGTGTCCGCGCGGCCGCACTGCACGGAGGCCGCTCCCAGCCGCAGCGCAACCGCACCCTGGAACAGTTCAAGAGCGGCCAGGTCACCGCACTCGTGGCGACCAACGTCGCGGCCCGGGGCATACACATCGACAACCTCGACCTCGTCGTGAACGTCGATCCCCCCACCGACCACAAGGACTACCTCCACCGAGGCGGACGCACGGCCCGCGCCGGCGGCTCCGGCAGCGTGGTCACGCTGGTCCTGCCCGAGCAGAAACGGGACGTCACCCGGCTCATGTCGGACGCGGGCATCCGTCCCCGGACAGCCCGCATCACGTCGAGCGACGCGGAGCTGGCCACCATCACCGGCGCCCGCGAGCCTTCCGGCGTGCCCGTCACCATCGAGGTCCCCCAGCCGGCGACACCCACAGCGTCCCGCCGAGACCGGAAAACCGGCACCGAGCCCAGCAGGCGTTCCAGCCGCCGACGCCGAAACAGCGGCGGGTCCGGAGCGGCGACAGGTGCTGCCACCGGGACGGGGGGCCGGAGCTCGGACCGCCGGGCCACGGCCGAGGCGGCAGCCACTGCCGGCACTGCCGCAACCGGCGGGCGCGGCTCTGCCCGCCGAGCAGGAGCAGACGGAGCCAAGGGTGGTGCCGTCGGCGCGGGCGGCCGCAGGGCCGCTGCCGCTGCGGCGACCGGCGCTGCCTCCGGCAAGACCGTCCGCGGATCCGGCCGGCGCACGGCGAAGGGATCAACCACGCGCGGCACGGCCGGCACCGGCGGCCGCGGCTCCGACCACCGAGGAGGCCGCCGCAGCTCTGCCACCTAGGGAGGTATCAGGCACCATCCCCCTGTTGATCACCTCGCACAGGCGTTCGTCGGCGGCGCAGGGCTGGACTCGCGAGCAGTCGCGAGTCGCGCCCTGGGCCACCCACGACCTCGGTCAGCGCGGCGATCGTGGACACCTCCTGCAAGGCCTGTTCGCCGAAGGCGTGGGCATCGGCGTAGTCGGCGTAGCCGTACCGTGCGAAGGGGGCGGTGTCGAAGAGTTCCCGTACCAGGACACGAGCCCGCCCAGGGCCGCGGTTCCCTCCGGCACCTGACCGCTCCGGCGCCGAGCCGCCGCTCCGGTGCTCATCCAGGTCTGCCTGGTCCCGTGTGCTGATGTGCGGCCGCTCGTGGCGGTCGCGTAGGTGACCGCCTTCTACCTCAGGTCAGCGGACGGGGCTTTGCTGTCCACGGACGCCTTGGCGCAGTCCTCCCCGTTCAGCGTGAAGCCGTACGCCGGTGAGTTCTTGCCGCGCCAGGACGACAGGAAGCCGAAGGAGATGCTGCCGTCGGCGGGGACGGACCGGTTGTAGTCGGCGGCGTCGACGACGACGCGCGCGCCGTTCTGGGTGAAGCTCGCGTCCCACATCTGGTCGATCCGCTGGCCGTCCCGGAAGGACCAGGCGACCCGCCAGTCGTCGAGGGCGTGCTCGGTGGTGACGGTGACGGTGGCCTGGAAACCGTCGGGCCACTGGCCGACGAGGTCGTACCGGACATGGCAGGCGGCCGGTTCGTCATCGGCCGGGCCGGTGTCCGCCGGAGTGGTGGAGGTGGAGGTGCCCTGGGGTTCCGGGTCGGGGTCCTCGTGCCGGGTCGGCGGGTCGGACCCCTCGCGATCGGACGGCTCGGGCGACGCGGACGCCGGGTCGGAGGGGCGGGGGTCGGCGGACGGTATGGAGGGGTGCGGGTCGGCGACGGGCTGGCGGTCGGAGCCTTCGCCGGATCCCGCGGCGTTGTCGCCGGTGCCGCCGCGGGGCATCAGGGTGACGGCGAGGGCGAGCAGGGAGACGAGGGTGGCGGCGACGAGGAGTCCGTTGCGCAGGACGCGGGACTTGTCGGCACCGGCCCCTGCCGCCTCGTCGTCCCCGTCGCCCGCGGCGGGGCGGCCGGCGCCGAGGCGGACCTCGGCGGCCCGGCGACGGCGTTCCAGGTAGGCGAGGCCGCCCCAGCCGATGACGCCGCCGGCCAGGGCGCCGGGCAGTCCGCCGCCGTGCAGCCGCAGGCAGGCGGCGGCTTCCGCGCACTGTGTGCAGCGGGCGAGGTGCCGGGAGAGGTCGTCGGGGGTGTCGGCGATCGGCGAGCGGGTGATCGCGTCGAGCAGCCGGGCGTAACTGCGGCACTGTGGGGGCAGCGGCGTGTCGAGGTGGTTGCGCAGGCAACGGTCCCGGAACAGGCCGCGCACTTCGGTGAGTTCCTCGGCCACGCCGGACGGGTCGAGGCCGAGCCGACGGGCCACCACCGGCAGCGGCAGCGCCTCCACCTCGGCCAGCCACAGCAGTTCCGCGTCGGGTCCCTGCATGTCGCGCAGGGCGCGCAGGGCGAGCGGGCGGTGCAGCGGCGGTCCGGTGTAGCGGGCGGCCTGCTCGGAGTTGAGCCACAGGCGCAGTTCGGGGTCGAGGCGGTGGCCGTCGCCCTGGCTCTCCCAGTCGGCTGCCGTGGTGCGGACGGCGGTCAGCAGCAGGGCGATCCGCGGCAGTCGGGGGGCCCGCCGGCCACCGCTGCGGTGCGTTCCGGAGTCGGCGGAGCGGGCCTCGCGTATACCGTGTGCGAACGCCTCCCGGGCGAGCTGTGTCGCCGCCGCGGAGCCGGACGTGCACAGGTCGGCGTACGAGAGCACCGTGTCCCAGCACTCGGAGAACAGCGCGGCCTCAGCGGCGTCCTGGGGGGTCGGCAGGTCGGGCATGAGTCTCCTGCATCCACATGCGAGGTCAACTCGCCACATCGGCAAGGGAGTTGGGGGGAACCTCAGGGCGGGTCAAGAGCTTTTCACGGTTCCGCCACAACTGACAAGCCGCGTATTCAAATCCCCCTGCGTTCCTCCGTCCACGCATCGGCGCTCGGTGACTCATACGGATGGGAGGCCGGATCGTCTCGATCCGGCCCGGGGCGTGTCCCTCCTACACCTCTGCCGGCTCCTGCGCGGGCAGACTGTCCATGAAGGAGCTCACCGAGAAAACCGCACGGCCGGGTCCGGGCGGGCCGTAGCCGGGGGGCGAGGAGAGACCGAAGTCGTCCATGGTGGCGCGGTAGGCCTCCAGCAGCCGGATGTGGTACTCCAGCGGCGCGCCCTGCGGGTTGGCCTTGCCGAGCGGGGTCGTGGGCTCGGGGCACCAGGTGGTGAACCGGGGCGTGATGCCGTGCGACATGAAGAAACGCAGGCCCTCGGTGGTCGACTCGATCGCCTCGTCGACCGTCGTGAAGCCGAAGGGCTCCGCCATCTCCACGCCCGCGACGAAGTTGGGGATGACGTTGCGCGCGCCGAAGATCTCCGCGGAGTCGAGGATGCGCTTGTGCCACTCGTCACGGCCGACGTAGCGCTCCTTGCCCGGGCAGTACAGCTCGAACAGACGCCGGTCCCACACCTCGTAGTTGGGGTGGTAGATCTGCACGCCGTAGTCCTTGAAGCGCTGTACGTCGTCCTTCGGCAGCGCCTGGGCCACGACCTTGCCGATCCACCGCCCCGGGAAGCGCTCCTCGATGGCCTTGGCGTAGTGGCCGTAGAAGTCGGCCTCGTCCCGTCCGGCGACCGTCTTGGTGATGGCGCCGCCGGTGAGCGTGTAGGCGGTGGACGCCTTCGCGGTGTCGTACCGGTCGATGATCTCCAGGGCCTCGAGGACCTCCTCGACGTCCTTCACGCCCGTGTACGGCCGTCCGGCGGCCTTGTGCTGGCGCCAGTTGTGGTTGATGTCGCAGTACTGGCACTCCTCCTTGGCGCCGAAGTACTGGCAGACCCGGAAGACGGTCAGGTAGATGAGGTAACCCCACTGGATGGTCGGGGCGACCTCCATGACGGACTTTCCGTTGGACAGCTTGTGCCGGTAGTACTCGGGCATCGGCGGCACACCGACGTCGGCGATGCGCCTGCCGTCCAGGTAGAGCCCCAGCAGGCCCTCGTCGTCGGCGGCGACGCGGTACGGCGAGGACGGGTTCACGCGCACGGACACGACGGTCCGCCGCAGGTCGTACGGGCCGCCCGTGAGGATGATCTCCTCCGGCGGACGCCGCAGCGCGGCCTCGCCCAGCTCGGGCAGGGTGCCGTGGTCGAAGGAGAAGATGAAGTACGACTTCGGCTTCACCTCACCGCCCTCGTTGTCGCTGAGCGCGGACGGGTCGAAGGCCACACCTCCGCGGAGCAGGTCCTCTTTGAAGACGGCCTCCCGCGGCACATGCGGGAAGCGCTCCATCAGATCCTCGACGAGCGCGGTGCGGCTGCCCATCACGTGTCTCCTCCTTGTGGCGATTCCCTGGTGCGACGTTCGACATCTCACGGTATGCCCCCTGCCTCCTCAGGTGCGCAGCCGGGTCCGGCACGGCACGGACGTATCCGACATTTCGGGTATCAGATGGCCTCCGACCGGCGCCCGCCGCATCGGCGCCGGTCACCGCAGTGATGTGATGGCCCCGACGTTCTCGACACCTCGGGGAGGGGCCGCCGTATGACCGGGACCGTGACCAACTGGGCCGGCAACATCACGTACACCGCCAAGGAGCTGCACCGCCCGCGCACGCTGGACGCGTTGCGCTCGCTCGTCGCGGACAGTGCGCGGGTGCGGGTGCTGGGCAGCGGGCACTCCTTCAACGCGATCGCCGACCCCGGCGCCGAGGGCGCGCTGGTGTCCCTGACCGCGCTGCCGCCCGGGGTCGACGTCGACACGACGGCCCGTACGGTACGGGTCTCCGGTGGCGTCCGGTACGCCGAACTGGCCCGCCGGGTGCACGACCACGGTCTCGCCCTGCCCAACATGGCGTCCCTGCCGCACATCTCGGTGGCCGGCTCGGTGGCCACCGGCACCCATGGTTCGGGGGTCGGCAACGCACCGCTCGCGGCTGCCGTACGGGAGGTGGAGCTGGTCACCGGCGACGGTACGACGGTGACCGTCGGCCGGGGTGAGGAGCGGTTCGGCGGTGCGGTCACCTCGCTCGGCGCGCTCGGCGTCGTCACCGCGCTCACCCTCGATCTGGAGCCGGCCTTCGAGGTCGAACAGCATCTGTTCACCGAACTGCCGCTGGCCGGGCTGGACTTCGAGACGGTGATGGCGGTGGCGTACAGCGTGAGCCTGTTCACCGACTGGCGCGAGCCGGGCTTCCGGCAGGTGTGGGTCAAGCGGCGCACGGACCAGCCGCTGCCCGGCTTCCCCTGGGCGGCGCCCGCGACCGAGGCGCTGCACCCGGTGCCGGGGATGCCCGCCGTCAACTGCACCGAACAGTTCGGCGTGCGCGGGCCGTGGCACGAGCGACTGCCGCACTTCAGGGCGGAGTTCACGCCGAGCAGCGGCGCCGAGTTGCAGTCGGAGTACCTGATGCCGCGCGCGTACGCCGTCGACGCGCTGCACGCGCTCGACGCGATCCGTACGGTCATGGCGCCGGTCGTGCAGACCTGCGAGGTGCGGACGGTCGCCGCCGACGGCCAGTGGCTGAGCCCGGCGTACGGACGGGACACCGTGGCCGTGCACTTCACCTGGGTCGAGGACCTGGCGGCCGTGCTGCCGGTGGTGCGGCGGGTGGAGGAGGTGCTGGAGGCGTTCGAGGCCCGGCCGCACTGGGGGAAGGTGTTCGCGGTGCCGGGGGCGCGGTTGCGGGAACTGTATCCGCGGCTGGGGGACTTCCGGGCGCTGGCGAAGGAGCTCGATCCGGCGGGGAAGTTCACCAACGCCTTCGTCCAAGCCATCCTGCGCGACTGACTCCCCGACTTTCTCCACCCCCTTTCCTAACCCCTTGTCGAAAGGCGCGCCAGCCCA
Organism: Streptomyces sp. NPDC059866; assembly: GCF_042731325.1. NCBI lineage: Bacteria > Bacillati > Actinomycetota > Actinomycetes > Kitasatosporales > Streptomycetaceae > Streptomyces > Streptomyces sp. NPDC059866. Next base: position 195,427 of record NZ_JBHWJT010000003.1, read on the forward strand.
TAGCCTTGCGCCGCGCCGGTGCCGACGTCGTCCCGGCCTGGTCCGGAAGGGATGGGGGCACCTGCGGTGAAGACTCCGGCGCTGTGCTTTTCCGGGGGACAACCCCCGGACCCCCGGCAGGAGTTCAGCGACTGGTGCTTGTCAGTGAGGGGAGTTCGATGAAGCGCAGCACGTCACGCGACATCCGCACCGCGAACCGCTACGAGGTGCTGCGCCAGATCATCGCCACGTCCCCCACCTCACGGCAGGAGCTCGCCGCCGCGACCGGCCTGAGCCTCGCCACGGTCGCCACGCTCGTCGGGGAGCTGCTCGACCTCGGGATGATCACCGAGGTCGGGTTCGAGGACTCGGCGGGCGGCCGGCCGCGCGGGCTCGTGGCCGTCAACGCGTCGGGCGGCGCGCTGATCGGCGTCGACATCGCGGAGACATACGTCCATGTCGAGCTGTTCGACCTCGCGCTGACCGTGCTGGCCCGCGCCGACGAGGACATGCGGCCCGGCGAGAGCCGCCCGGAGCAGGTGGTCAGCCATGTCGCCGCCGCCGTCGGTTCGGTGGTCGCGCAGGCCGGGATCGAGGGCGCCCGGGTGCTCGGCGTCGGGGTGAGCGTGCCGGGGCAGGTGGACCGCGACACCGGTGTCTCCGAGTACGCGCCCAACTGGGACTGGCACGACGTGCCCCTGCTCGACCTGCTCGCCGAGCACATCGCCTACCCCCTCTACCTGGACAATCCGCTGCGCGCCTGCGCGGTGGCCGAGCTGTGGTTCGGGGCCGCGCGGGGCCGCGGCGACGCCGTCGTGGTCAACCTCGGGACCGGGGTCGGCGCCGGGCTCGTGCTGGGCGGCGGGCTGCACCGGGGCGTCAGCAACAGCGCCGGCGAATGGGGCCACACCACCCTCGTGCTGGACGGCCGGCTGTGTCACTGCGGCAACCACGGCTGCGTGGAGACCTATGTCGGCGCGCCCGGAATCATGCAGCACCTGCGGGAGTTGAGCCCCGGCAGCACCCTGCTGCACCCCGAGGACCAGACCGCCACCATCGACGCCCTCGCCCGCGCGGTCACCGCGAACGACCCGGTCGCCGTGAAGGTCGTCCGGGACACCGCCCGTTATCTGGCCGCCGGCATCGCCGACCTGGTCAATCTGTTCAACCCCGAAGTGGTCGTGCTCAGCAGCTGGGTCGCGGCCACCCTCGGCGAACCGCTGCTCGCCGAGGTGCGCGAGGCCGTCGCCCGGCATGCGCTGCGCCGGCCGCTGGCCGCCACCGAGATCGTCCTCTCCCCGATCCCCACCGACCCGGTCTCCCTCGGCGCGGCGACGTTCGCGCTCGAGGGCGCCCTGCAGTCCGTCGGGCAGAGGAGTGCACGACGTACCACCGCCCCCGCAAGGAGCCGTACCGCACCACCTTCATGACGACGGAAGGGATGCACGTTGCGCACCAGCAGATCGATCCTCACGACAGCCGCGGCCGCACTGGCTGTCTCCGGAGCCCTGATATCCGCACCCCCCGCAGGCGCCGCCGACTCCGCACCCGCCCAGGTCTCCCCCCACGCCGCCCAGACCATCGACAACATCGGCGCCTCGGGCGCCTGGTGGGTCAACGATCTCAAGAACTTCGACCCCAAGGTCCAGGCCCGGGTGGCGAAGCTGCTGTTCTCCTCGAAGGGCCTGGACCTGAGCAGCTACCGCTACAACATCGGCGGCGGCGGTACGGCGGTCACCACACCGTCGCGCGCCCCCGAGGACTTCCGTAACGACGACGGAACGTACGACTGGAGCAAGGACAAGGGCGGCCGTACGTTCCTCAGGTACGCCGCCGCTTACGGCGTCGAGGACCTCATCGCCTTCGTCAACAGCGCGCCCGCCGAGTGGAAGACCAACGGCAAGAGCTGCGGCGGCCATCTGAAGGCGGAGAACGAGCAGGACTTCGCGGAGTACATCGCCGACGTCACCGACCACTTCGCCGCGCAGGGCGCGAAGTTCGACTACATCAGCCCCTTCAACGAGCCGACGAACAGCTTCGACAGCTGCGGCCAGGAGGGCATGCTCGTCGACGTCCCGCAGCGCGACGACATCGTGCGGGCGCTCGGCGCCGAGCAGCAGGCCCGGCACCAGAAGACCGGCATCATCGCCGACGAGTCCACCAGCACGGTGAAGTTCAACGACGAGGTCCCGCAGTGGATCTCGCAGCCGGGCACGGCGCAGTACGTCGACAAACTGGCCCACCACACCTACGACAACCCGTCCGACGCCAACCGGGCGAGGGTGTACGAGACGTCCAGGTCGGTCGGCAAGACGTCCTGGTCGACGGAGATCTGCTGCTTCGGCAAGGGCGGCACCGGTTGGGCGCAGGAGTACGACCCGACCATCGACGGCGGCCTCAACCTCTCCCGGATCATGTACAAGGACTTCGCCGTCGCCCACGACTCGGCGTTCCACTGGTGGGTCGCCCTGTCGGAGATGATCGGCACCGATCCGTACGCGAAGAACGACCAGGGCTGGAACGACGGCCTGATCTACTACGACCCGGACTACGCCACCAACGGCAACCAGACCCTGTACTTCACGAAGCGCTACTACGCGCTCGGCCAGTACAGCAAGTTCGTGAAGCCCGGCGCGGTCGCGCACAACGTCACCGGCGTGCCGGACGGCGTCGAGGTGAGCGCGTACGACAGCAAGGGCAAGTGGGTGGTCGTGGTCAACAACCACAACGCCACGGAAACCGCCCTCGACCTGAACTTCAACAGCAAGTCGCCGCTTCGGGCGAGCAAGGCCGTGCGCACCTCGGCGGACGAGAACTGGGCGAACGTCTCGAAGCCGGCGGTGAACGGATCGGCCGTTTCGGCAACGCTTCCCGCCCGTTCCATCACCACGTACGTCTTCGACCAGAAGGGCCGCGGCAGTTCGGCCGTCACCGGCGCCTGGCAGGGCGAGCAGTCCGGAAAGTGCCTGACGGCGGACGCCTCCGGGGCAGCGATCGGCACGTGCACGGGCGGCGCCGAGCAGTCGTGGTCGTATGACGCGAAGGGTGGCCTGAAGAGCACCAACGGGTATCTGACGACCGGGACTTCGGGCCTCACGACCGCCGCCGAGTTCACGGGTGACGCCGCGCAGCGCTGGCTGCTGAACTCCAACGGGCAGATCGTGAACGAGGCGTCCGGGAAGTGCCTGGACGTCAGCGGTCAGGCGACGGCCGACGGCAGCCGGGTGATCCTCTACAGCTGCACGGGCGGCACCAACCAGGCCTGGTTCCGGCAGTAGTTCATCCCTTGTGAGGGTCGGCGGGCCGCCGGTGCGGTGGCCCGCCGCTCCCTCACGTTCGGCATCCCGAACCTTACGCAACGCTTCGAACAGGCTTCGTCCAACCCCTTGCCGAAGCCTTAGCCGAAGGTTAACGTCCCGCAGCGCAAGTCCATTTGAGCCATCTGGCGCTGAGCCAACCGAGCCGCAGCCGTACTCGAGACAAGGACGTCAGCATGTCGGCATTCAGCAACACCAACTGGGACCGCCGATCCGTACTCCGGGCCGCCATGGGCCTGGCCGCCGCCGGCGGGCTGGCGGCCTGCGGGAGCAACAACGGGCGTGGGGGCGGCTCGGGTTCGGGCACGAACCTGGTGCAGTACTTCCACGCGTACGGCGAGGCCGGCACCGAGCAGGCCATCAAGAAGTACGCGGCGGCCTACGACAAGGCGAAGGTGACCACGCAGTGGATCACCGGCTCGAACTTCGAGAGCAAGCTGTTCTCCGCCCTGCTCACCGACAACGCGCCGGACGTCTTCGAGTTCCACCCGCAGATCCAGCTCGTCAAGAGCGGCCAGGTGGCGGATCTGAGCGACATCATCAACCCGGTCAAGGACGACTTCAACCAGGCCGACATCGCCTCGCACACCATCGACGGGAAGATATGGGGCGTCCGTATGATCGACGACCCGCAGTTCTTCTACTACCGCAAGTCGATGCTCGAGGACGCCGGCATCGAGCCGCCGACGACGCTGGACGAGCTGGTCGAGGCGGCGGCCAAGCTCACCACCGACAAGGTCAAGGGTGTCTTCCTCGGCAACTCGGTCACCCCGGTGATGAACCCGCTGATCTGGTCGGCCGGCGCCGACACCCTCGACGACAAGAACCAGATCGCGTACCACACGGACGCGGTCGCCGAGGGTCTGACCAAGCTCCGCACGATGTTCAAGGGCGGCCACATGCTGCTCGACGCCCCCGCCGACTGGTGGGACCCGTCGGCGCTCACCCAGGGCCTGGTCGCCATGCAGTGGTGCGGCATGTGGGCGATGCCGGTGATCCAGCAGGCGCTCGGTGACGACGTCGGCATCATCCCGTTCCCGTCCTCGGCGGACGGCGCCAAGCCGGCGGTCACGAACGGCGGCTGGTCGATGTTCGTCAACGCCAAGTCGAAGCACCTCGACGAGGCGAAGGAGTACGTCAAGTGGCTCTGGATCGACCAGAAGGAGTACCAGGAGGACTGGGCCCTCTCCTACGGCTTCCACATCCCGCCGCGCACCTCGCTCGCCGAGTCCGCCGACAAGCTCAAGTCGGGTCTGGCCGCCGAGGGCGTGAAGCTCTTCAACGAGTTCGGCCACTTCGACAACCCGGCCTGGACGCAGGCCATGATCGTCGCCCTGGAGGGCGTCATCGCCGACTCCGTCCGCAAGGGCGGTAACCCGGAGGCCGCGCTCGACAAGGCCGACAAGACGGTGAACCGCGAGCTGAAGAAGCTGTTCGGATAGGCCGGCGGACGGACCACGACATGTCGACCACCACCACGCCCGGGGTCGCCAAGAGCCCCGCCGCCGCGAAGACCCCCTCGGTCCCGCGGCGGCGCGGCATCCGCGGCCGCACCCTCAACTTCTGGCTCTTCACCGGCCCGTTCCTCGTCGGGCTCGTGATCTTCGTCTACATCCCGATCGGCTGGAGCGCCTACCTCTCCTTCTTCGAGGCCCGCTTCACGGTCACGCCCAGCGAGTTCATCGGCTTCGACAACTACAAGTACATGCTGACGAACGACAAGTTCGTCGACTCCCTCGTCACCTTCACCGTCTTCGCCGCGATCGTCGTACCCATCACCTGGGCGCTCTCGCTCGGCCTGGCGTTGCTGGTGCACCGCATCCGGTTCATGAAGGCGTTCTTCCGGTCGGTGTTCTTCCTGCCGACGGCGGTCAGCTTCGTCGCCGCCTCGCTGATCTGGAAGATGTCCATCTTCAGCGGTGTCCGCTTCGGCCTGATGAACACCGTCCTCAGCTGGTTCGGCATCGACAACATCGCCTGGCTGGCCAACCCCGACCCGCCCTGGTACTGGCTGGTCATCGTCACCGTACGCCTCTGGCTCCAGGCCGGCTTCTACATGATCCTGTTCCTGGCGGCGCTGCAGAACATCCCGAACGAGCTGTACGAGGCCGCCGCCATCGACGGCGCCAAGCCCGGCTGGCAGACCTTCCGGTACGTCACCCTGCCGCAGCTGCGCGCGACCTCGACGGCCGTGATCCTGCTGCTGCTCGTCGCCGCCTACCAGGCCTTCGACGAGTTCTTCAACCTGCTCGCCAAGACCACCTGGGGCCGCCCGCCACTGGTCGAGCTCTACTACACGGCCCTCGGCGAGAACCAGGACTACGGCGCCGGCAGCGCGGGCGCGATGATCCTGACCCTGCTCATCTGCATGGTGACCCTGCTCCAGGGCAGGATCATGGGCTTCGGAAGGGGTGAGGAGTCCAAGTGACCACCACCACGCCCACCGTCGGGAAACCGCGCAAGATCAAGCGCGGCGGTGTCCTCGGCTCCACCGGCCTGTACGTCGCAACCGGTATCGCCGCCTTCCTCTTCCTGGTCCCCTTCTATCTGATCGTCCGCAACGCCCTGTCCACGGACGCGGAGATCACCGGCGAGAACTGGAAGTTCTTCCCCACCGACATCCAGTGGGGCAACTTCACCGAGCTGTTCGACGACCCGACGGTCCCCTTCGCCCAGTCCCTGTGGAACTCCACGGTCGTCGGCGTCCTGCACACCATCGGCACCCTCCTGGTGTGCTCGCTCGCCGGATACGGCCTCGCCCGCATCCCGTACAAGCACGCCAACAAGATCTTCTACGCCGTTCTGGTGACCCTGATGGTCCCGACCGCCGTCACCTTCGTCCCCAGCTTCGTGCTCGTCTCGTCACTCGGATGGGTGTCCACACTGCGCGGACTGGTCATTCCGGGGCTGTTCAGCGGTTTCACCTGCTTCCTGTTCCGGCAGTACTTCCTGGGGTTCCCCAAGGAGCTGGAGGAGGCGGCACGCGTGGACGGACTCGGCTACTGGGGCGCGTACTGGCGCATCGTCGTGCCCAACTCGCTGAACTTCTTCGCCGCCATCGCGACCATCACGTTCATCAGCGGCTGGAACGCCTTCCTGTGGCCCCTGGTCATCGGCCAGGACCAGGAGGCGTGGACGGTGCAGGTCGCGCTCTCCTCGTACATGACCAACCAGACCGTGAACTTCCACCTGATCTTCATGGCCACCGCCATTTCCATCCTGCCCCTGGTGTTCGTGTTCCTGTTCCTGCAGCGCTGGCTGGTCCAGGGCGTCGCACAGACCGGCATCAAGGGCTGACCTAGGAGACCGATGTCCTTCCGCACCACCACCGTCATCGACTACGTCGAGGACGTCGCACCGGGCAGCGGGGCCCTGCCGCCCCGCGCCTGGTACGCGTCCTCCGACGCGGCCTCCCTGTCCCTCAACGGCACCTGGCGCCTGCGCCTGTCGCCGACCGCCGACGCCGAGGACGACTCCTTCGCCGAGCCCGGGTACGACGCCGGGGCCTGGGCGGAGGTCGCCGTCCCCGGCCACTGGGTCCTCCAGGGGCACGGCTCACCCATCTACACCAACCACCTCTACCCGTTCCCGGTCGACCCGCCGCACGTCCCCACCGAGAACCCCACCGGCGACCACCTCCGGGTCTTCGACCTCCCGGACGACTGGCCGTCGGACGGCGACGCCGTCCTGCGCTTCGACGGCGTCGAGTCCTGCGCCCGCGTCTGGCTCAACGGCACGGAGCTCGGCCAGTTCAAGGGCTCCCGCCTGCCGCACGAGTTCGCGGTCGGGCAGCTGTTGAAGCCGGCCGGCAATGTGCTCGCCGTCCGTGTCCACCAGTGGTCGGCGGGCTCGTACCTGGAGGACCAGGACCAGTGGTGGCTGCCGGGCATCTTCCGTGACGTCACCCTGCTGCACCGCCCGGCGGGCAGTGTGCGCGACTTCTTCGTGCACGCCTCCTACGACCACGTCACCGGCGAGGGCACCCTGCGCGTCGACTCCGACGTCGAGGGCCGGGTCACCGTGCCCGCCCTGGACATCGATGTCGCGACCGGCGAGCCGGTGACGGTCGCGGTCGAGCCGTGGAGCGCCGAGACGCCTCGGTTGTACGACGGCCGGCTGGTCACGGAAGGCGAGAGCGTTCCTCTGCGCATCGGCTTCCGTACGGTCGTCCTCGAGGACGGCCTGATCAAGGTCAACGGCAGGGCGATCCTCTTCAAGGGCGTCAACCGCCACGAGTGGCACCCCGAGAAGGGCCGCGCCCTCGACCTGGAGACCATGCGCGAGGACGTGCTGCTGATGAAGCGGCACAACCTCAACGCCGTCCGCACCTCGCACTACCCGCCGCACCCGGCCTTCCTCGACCTGTGCGACGAGTACGGCCTCTGGGTGATCGACGAGTGCGACCTCGAGACGCACGGCTTCACCGAGCAGGCCTGGCGCGACAACCCCGTCGACGACGACCGCTGGACCCCCGCCCTGCTGGACCGCGCGGCCCGCATGGTCGAGCGCGACAAGAACCACCCGTCCGTCGTGTTCTGGTCCCTCGGCAACGAGGCCGGCACCGGGCGCGGGCTGACCGCGATGGCCGAGTGGATCCACGACCGGGACCCCGACCGGCTCGTGCACTACGAGGGCGACATCAACTGTCGTGACACGGACGTGTACTCGCGGATGTACGCCTTCCACGAAGAGGTCGAGAAGATCGGCCGGAAGCTCGACGGCGGCACCCACCGGCGCCGCGAACTCCCCTTCATCCAGTGCGAGTACGGGCACGCCATGGGCAACGGCCCCGGCGGACTCGCCGACTACCAGCGGCTGTACGAGGCGTACGACCGGCTCCAGGGCGGCTTCATCTGGGAGTGGATCGACCACGGCATCAAGCACCCCGAGCTGGGCTACGCCTACGGCGGCGACTTCGGTGAGGAGCTGCACGACGGGAACTTCGTCTGCGACGGGCTGATCTTCCCGGACCGCACACCCTCCCCCGGGCTCGTCGAGTACAAGAAGGTCATCGAGCCGGTCCGTATCGAGGGCGACGGCGCGGACGGCACCGTACGCGTGACCAACAAGTACGACTTCGCCGATCTGTCGGCACTCGCCTTCGAGTGGTCGTACCAGGTGGACGGCGAGACGGTCGAGGCGGGCGCGCTGTCGGTGCCGGTGTTGGCGCCGGGCGAGTCGGCCGAGGTGAAGCTGCCCGAGCCGCCGGCCGACGCGCGGGGCGGTTCGGAGACCCAGTGGACGGTGCGGGCGCTGCTGGCGTCGGACACGGCGTGGGGCCCGAAGGACCACGAGGTCGCATGGGGCCAGTTCCCCGTCTCCGCCCGTCCGTTGCCCACGGTGGCCGCGACCGACCGCCCCACCGCGAGCGAGCAGCAGATCCACCTCGGCCCGGCCGCCTTCGACGCCCGCACCGGCGCGCTGAGGACCATCGGCGGCGTCGAGGTGAGCGCCCTGCGTCTGGATGTGTGGCGGGCGCCCACCGACAACGACGACGGCGCCGAGTGGCAGACCGACACCCGGTACGGGTTGCTGTGGCGCAAGTACGGGCTGCACCGCATGCAACACCGCCTGGATGCCGTGGAGTCGGGCGACGACGCGCTGACGGTACGGACCCGGGTGGCGCCCGCCGCCTGGGAGGTGGGCCTGAGCACGGTGTACCGCTGGACCTCCGACGGCACCCGGCTGCGACTGTCCGTGTCCGTGGCGCCGGAGGGCGACTGGACGGTGCCGCTGCCCCGGCTCGGCATCCGGTTCGCTCTCGCGCAGGCCGACCGGGTGAAGTGGTTCGGCGGCGGTCCCGGCGAGGCCTACCCGGACACCAGGTCCGCGTCGATGCTGGGCAGTTGGCACTCCACCGTCGACGAGCTGCAGACTCCGTACGTCCGCCCGCAGGAGAACGGCGCCCGCGCCGACGTCCGCTGGGTGGAGATCGGCGGCCTGCGCATCGAGGGCGACCCGGAGTTCTGGTTCACCGCCCGACGCTGGACGACCGAACAACTGGACGCCGCCCGCCACCGCACCGACCTCACGCCGGGCGACACGGTGTGGGTCAACCTCGACCACCGCCAGCACGGCATCGGCTCGCAGTCGTGCGGCCCGGGCCCGCTGCCGCAGTACTTCCTGCGGGCGGAGCCCGCGGAGTTCTCCTTCGTCTTCTCGGAGATCAATTGAGTGGCAGTATCGAGGTCCGGGGCCTGACCCGGACCTTCCACACCACCGTGCGGCGTCCCGGCCTGGCCGGGGCGCTGCGCTCCCTCGTCAACCCGGAGCGGGTCGCCAAGCATGCCGTCGTCGACGTCACCTTCGACGTGGCCCCCGGCGAACTGCTCGCCCTGCTCGGCCCGAACGGCGCCGGCAAGTCCACCACGATCAAGATGCTCACCGGCATCCTCACCCCGACGGCCGGTGAGGCCCGGGTCGCGGGCGTCGTGCCGTACCAGGAGCGGGAGCGCAACGCCCGCAACATCGGCGCCGTGTTCGGGCAGCGCACCCAGTTGTGGTGGGACCTGCCGGTGCGGGAGTCGTTCGCGATCCTGCGGGACATCTACGAGGTGCCGAAGGCCGAACACGCCGCGCGCCTGAAGGAGTTCGACGACCTCCTCGACCTGTCCTCCTTCTGGGACACCCGCGTACGTCACCTCTCCCTCGGCCAGCGGGTGCGCTGCGACCTCGCCGCCGCCCTGCTGCACGACCCGCAGGTCGTCTTCCTCGACGAACCGACCATCGGCATGGACGTGGTGGTCAAGGAGCAGGTGCGGGAGTTCCTGCGGCACCAGGTCGAGGAGCGCGGCCGTACGGTCCTGCTCACCACGCACGACATGACGGAGGTCGAGCGGCTCGCCGAGCGCGTGGTCCTGGTCAACCACGGCCGCCTGGTGCTCGACGGCACACTCGACGAGATCCGCCGCAAGTTCGGCTCCACCTGGCAGGTGCGGGCGACGCTTGCCGACGCGCACACCGACGTCGTACCGCTGCCCGGTATCACCCTGGTGCGGCAGGACGGCCCGCGCGTCGTCTTCGGCCCGGACGGTCCCGGCGCACCCACCGTCCACCAGGCGCTGAAGGCCGTCATCGAGCGGTACGAGGTGAGTGACATAGCCATCGACGAGGCGGACCTGGAGGACGTGATGCGGGCGGCGTACGTCCAGGCGGGAGACGCGTGATGGCGATGGCGCACGCCTGGCGCGCCGCTCGGGTCACGCCGCTCGGCGAGCTGCACACCCCTGCGCGCATCACCGGGGCCCTGCTTCGGCTGACGGTGCAGGTGGTGCTGGTGTGGTCGCTGTGGCAGGGCCTGTACGCACAGACCGACAGCACCGCAGGACTCGACCGCGACCAGGCGGTGACGTACGCCGTGATGGCGGTACTCGCCCTGAGATTACGGGAGTTGGACCAGTACGCCGGTCGGGACACCGTGCTGCAGCACATGCACTTCGGCACGATCGTCTACTGGTACCTGCGCCCGCTGCCCCCGCAGCGCTACTACGCGCTGCGGGCGCTGGGCGAGCAGTTGTACGGCCTCGCCTGGGCGCTCATGGGATACGCCGTGTGCCTCGCCGCGGGTGTCGTTGAACCCCCCGAATCCGCGGCCGTGGCAGCCGTGTTCGTACTGAGCATGCTGCTCGGCCAGTGGGTCCTGTACTACGTCATGCTCGTCATCGACCAGCTGTGCTTCTTCACGCTCCGCAACGGCGCCGCGATGCTCATCCTGATCTTCGCGCAGAACCTGCTGGCCGGGGTGTACGCGCCGCTGTGGTTCTTCCCGGACTGGTTCATCACCCTCAGCGGCTTCCTTCCCTTCCAGGCGACGCTGAACGTGCCGCTGTCGCTGTACGTGGGTCGGATCCCCTTGTCCGAGGCGGGCGCCGAACTCGCCGTACAGGCCGCCTGGGTCGTGGCGCTGGCCCTGTTCACCCGACTGCTGTGGCGGCGCGCCGCCCGGCGTGTGATCTCCCAGGGAGGCTGACCGGTGAACGCGGTGCGCATCGTCTGGCGGATCACCCGCCTGAACTTCCGCGCGCAGCTGGAGTACCGCTCCGAGTTCCTGATGATGATCGCGATCGGCGCGGTCTGGCAGGTCTCGGTGATCGTGTTCGCGACCGTGCTGCTCACCCGGTTCACCGGGATGGGCGGCTGGGACAGCTCGGACGTGCTGCTGATCCCGGCGACGCGGATGCTGGCGCACGGCCTGTTCGTGCTGTTCCTGGGCCGGGTGCACGGTCTGGGCCGGCACATCCAGGAGGGCAGGATCGACGTCTACCTCCTGCGCCCCATGCCGGTCCACCGCCAGGTGCAGCTGGAGTTCTTCCCGACCAACGCGATCGGTGACCTGACGGTCGCGGCGGGCCTGATGTGGGGCGCGCTGGCCCGCTCCGACCTGGACTGGACGGCGGGCCGGATCGGCTATCTGATCGCCGCGGTCCTCGGGGGCATGCTCCTGGAGGCGGCCCTGTTCACGGTGGTGGCCTGCGCGTCGCTGCGCTTCCCGGCCGCCGACTACTGGGGCCGCTGGCTGGAGGAACTCCTCGGCACGTTCGGCAGCTACCCGCTCAACGTCCTCCCGAGGGCGGTGGGCGGCCTGTTGACGTACGGTCTCCCCCTCGCCTTCGTCGCGTACTTCCCGGCGGCGGTCCTCACCGGGCACGACACGAGCGTCCCCTACTGGCTGGCGGCGGCGTCACCGCTGCTGGGGCTGGTCGGGTACCTCGGGGCGAGGCTGCTGTGGCGGTGGAGTCTGAGGCACTACGCGGGGGTGAACGGCTAGGGCGGTACGGCCCCCTGGGGCCGGGTCCGTGATCTGTTCCGACGCACGGTCCTCGCCGCCCGAGCCGATGTCACGCGCCGCGCGGCGCGCGCTCGAACGATTCGAAGGACTCCCGCGCCACACACAGGGACCAGATGATGAACCCCGAGATGGCGATCATCACGACGGACCAGACCGGGTAGTACGGCAGGGAGAGGAAGTTGGCGAGGATGACGAGTCCGGCGATGGCCACGCCGGCGACGCGTGCCCACGTCGCCCCCTGGAACAGCCCCAGGCTGACGATGACAGCGAGCGCGCCCAGGGCGAGGTGGATCCAGCCCCATCCGGTGAGGTCGAACTCGAAGATGTAGTTCTGCGTCGAGACGAAGACGTCGTCCTCGACGATCGCCGCGATGCCTCGCATGATGTCGAGCACTCCGGCGATCATGAGCATGACGGCCGCGAAGGCCATCAGGCCGGTGGCCCATGCCTGCTTGGCCGGGTGTGCGCGTGCGGGTTGTGTGGCAGCCATCCTGTTACCTCTTTCGATGTCGTGCTGTCCGGTTGGTGGTCGTCCGGCGGTTCAGCGACCGGAGGCGGGGGTGGTGCGGGTCGGGTGCTCCATGGGGCCCGAGCCGGTCAGGACCAGTTCTTTCGCCCTGCGGAACTCCTCATCCGTGATGTCGCCGCGGGCGCGGATCTCGGACAGTTTGGCGAGTTCGTCGACGCTGCTGGGCCGTCCTGCGCCGCCCTTGGCGGCGTCCCGGATGTAGCTCTCGAACGCCTCCTGTTGCATGCGCGCCTGCGCGATCTCCCGGCGGCCCATGTTCTTGCCGCGGGCGATCACATAGACGAACACGCCCAGGAAGGGCAGGACGACGACCAGCACCAGCCAGCCGGCCTTGGCCCAGCCACTCAGGGAGTCGTCACGGAAGATGTCGACGACGATCCGGAAGAGCAGGACGAACCACATGATCCACAGGAAGAACCACAGCAGGGTCCAGAAAGCGCTCAACAGCGGAAAGTCGTACGCGAGGTACGTCTGCGCGCTCATGGTCTCGTCTCCGTCCCGGGCGTGCGTCCGGTAGGCGGTGGGTGCCGTTTCTCAGCGTGCCCACGGCAAGGCCCGTGCGCCTCACCCGAGGCGGGTGAGCGTGCCCGCCGACGGTCGGCGGCGGGCGTACCGTGCGGCCTGATCACCGTTCGACATCTGTCGGCCATGGCTCACGGGGCCCGTCGCCCCGGCTCCCCCGCGGCGGTCGCGGCCGGCTCCGGTCCCGCTGCGGCGGCGAGCACCGCCACGACGGCCAGCACGACCAGGACCAGGCCGAGGACGAGCGCCACCGCGCCGACCGTGGGGTGGTTCCAGAGCACGAGTGCCACGGCGCCCGCCCCGATGACGACTCCGGTGATCCACGACCGGTGGGCGTCCAGCCACCGTCCGGTCGAGCCGGTGTGCACCCCGACGCGGTGCAGTCCCCGCCCGGTGGCCGTGGTGCCCCGCTGGGCGAGCGTCCGTACGCCGCGGGCCGCGCGTCCGGGACCGAACAGGTAAGCGGCCAGTGCTGTGATGACGGCCACGACGAGGAGGGTGCGGGTGCTGTCGCGCAGGAAGCGCACGAACGTATCGAAAATCACCGCAGCGGCGTCGGGGGGCAGGGCCGACGGTGGGACGGCGTCGAGGTAGACCCGTCGTACGACGGCCAGCGCAACAAGCAGCACCACCATCATCACACCGACGCCGACGGCCGCGATCAGGAGCATCACCCGGTGTGCCGGAGCGGTCCACACGGCGAGGGCGGCGAGCAGGACGGTCAGCACGGGCAGCCAGGTGCCCATGATGTCCAGCAACCGCATCGCGTCCTGTGCCTTGCCCAGTTTCTCCGTCTCGAACAGCGTGATCGTCCGGTCGGTGTCCGGGATGGCGGAGGCCTTGTCGAATCCCGCGTCGACGAGGCGCTGGCGCACCTCGTCGACGACCGCTCCGAGGTTCAGCTGGACGGCGTCGCCTTCGGCGCGCAGGGCACCCTCACGCTCTCCGGTGAGCATGTTCACCACCGCGGCGTGGGCACGCCGGTTGGCGCCCTCCCATGCCTGCTCGAAGGTGTCGCTGGTGACCACTCGGCGGATGACGCGGTCGGCCACGGACCTGACCGCGGAGCGCAGCGGGCCGTCGAGCGCCTCGGCTCCCTGCACCACGCGCGGTGGCGCTCCGGCGTCCGCGAGCGCCTTGGCGAGCGCGTCCGTCACCGCCTCGACGCCCACGTTGTCCACCACGCGGTCGGTCAGCCGGTCGATCAGGGCCTCCTGAACCGCCGGATCCGCTGCCAGCGGCGCGACGGTCTGCACGTACCGGTCGGTGTCGGAGACCTCGTCGTCCACCCAGGCAGCGACCACGGCCGCGGGGGCGAGCAGGAGGGCCAGCAGCAGGAGGACGGAGGCGCCCACCTGTTTTGCCCACCGGTGGCGTGTCTTCGCTGCTCGGCGCAGACGCTCGTACTCCGCGTGTTCGGCGGCCGTCAGAACTCGGCCCGTTTCCGGGGTTCCGCCGGAGGGGGAGGACCCGGAGGCGTTGTTCGGGACCATGGCTGCTCCTTGGTCGTGCCTGCTGCCCCGGCAGGTGCCGGCACGTTGCCACCAGGTGACGGAGGGGGTGGCCACCACCCCGGCCGGCCCGGCCCGGAGCCGCCTGACCACGCACCGAGCGGGATGTCACACAGTCGCGGTGGTTCCGCGCGGTGCCGGGGTGCGCGACCTGCGGAGTGCGGCTCGCCGGGCGGGGGCGGCCGCCGTCTCGAACAGGCCGGGCAGCCGGGTCGGCGGGCGCGCCGAAGACGTCATCGCGCCAGCGTCCCGCGCGCCGTCAGCCGCGTGGTCACCCACAGCGGGTGATCCGTCGGCGGCACCTGGGCGATGAGGTGGGAGCGGACGCGTTCACCGGTGTCCGGCAGACCGAACGAAGAGGGCACGAGATGAGCGATCCCCCGGCTGTCCGGGCGGAGGACACCCGGCCCGGCCAGGGCCCCGGTCGGCGGGCGGCGGCCGTGGCCGTCGCCCGCGCCATGTTCATTGCGGCGGGCCTCGTCACCGCGTACTACCTGCTGCCTCTGGAACGGAGCGACACGATCGGTGCGGCGGCCGTGCTCGCGTGCGGCCTGTTCGTGGTCGCCCTGGTCTTCTCGTGGGAGGTGTGGGCCATTGTGCGCTCGCCCCATCCCCGTCTGAAGGCCGTCGAAGCCCTGGCCGCCACGCTGACGCTGTATCTGGTGCTGTTCGCCGACGTCTACTACCTGCTGGAGCGTTACCTCCCGGGTTCCTTCAGCGAACCGCTGACCAGGACGGACGCCCTGTACTTCACGCTCACCACGTTCACCACTGTCGGCTACGGCGACATCACCGCCCGCTCTCAGACCGGGCGGGTGGCGACGATGGTGCAGATGGCGGGCGGTCTGCTGCTCGTGGGCGTCGCCGTACGGGTGCTCGCGGGCGCGGTACGGGCGGGGCTGCGGCGGCAGGGCCGGGAGCCGCCGGAGTAGGACTCCCCGGCAAGAGGACGGCGGCCCAGGAGGTTGAGCCATGACCATACCGAGCGCGTTCACGGCCTCTCTGACACCGGCCGAGAGAGCGGCGTACGGCAGGAACGCGCGCAAACGCGCCTCGCGTTCCTGCCACGGCTGGTTCGAGGCAGGACAGGAACGGCCCGACCCCGTCGAGGTGCTGGAGCGGCAATCGGCCACGCGGCTACCGGAATTGGTTCCGATCCGCTACGGCCGGATGCTCGAGTCCCCCTTCCGCTTCTACCGGGGTGCGGCGGCGGTCATGGCCACGGACCTGGGGCCCGTCCCGAACACCGGCCTGACGGTGCAGCTCTGCGGCGATGCCCACCTGCTGAACTTCCGGCTGCTGGCCTCGCCGGAGCGTCATCTGGTCTTCGACATCAACGACTTCGACGAGACGCTGGCCGGGCCGTTCGAATGGGACGTCAAACGGCTGGCGGCAAGCTTCGCGATCGCGGGCCGTGCCAACGGTTTCCCGGTCAAGGAACAGGACAGAGCGGTGGAGGCATGCGTGCGGGCGTACCGGCGGCGGATGCGGGAGTTCGCCGGCATGCGCACCCTGGACATCTGGTACGCGCAGGACGACGCCGACCACCTACGGGATCTGCTGGCCGCGTCGATGACCAGGGAGGCCAGGAGCCGTACCGCCGAGGCGATGGCGCGCGCCCGTACCCGTACCCACCTGCAGGCCTTCGCGAAACTCACCCGGGCCACGGCCGAGGGCCGCCGGATCGCACCGGACCCTCCACTGATCACCCCGCTGCGGGACATGATGACCGACCCGTCCGAGCAAGCGCAGGAGAAGCTGCTGCACCGCGTTCTGGAGGGATACGCCCGGACCCTGTCGTCCGAGCGCCGGCACCTGTTGCACCACTACCGTCTGGTGGACATGGCCCGCAAAGTGGTGGGCGTCGGCAGTGTCGGTACCCGCTGCTGGATCCTGCTCCTGCTCGGCAGGGACGACGACGACCCCCTTGTACTGCAGGCCAAGGAGGCGCAGGAGTCGGTGCTCGCCGCCCACACCGGCGGCGAGCACTACGACAACCAGGGCCGCCGGGTGGTGGCCGGTCAGCGGCTGATCCAGACGGCCGGCGACATCTTCCTGGGCTGGACGCACGCCGAGGGCCTCGACGGGCGCGGACGCGACTTCTACGTACGCCAGCTGCGGGACTGGAAGGGCATCGCGCGGCCGGACACCATGAGCCCTGCCCTGCTGTGCCTGTTCGCGCGGCTGTGCGGAGCCTGTCTGGCGCGGGCCCACGCCCGCTCCGGCGACCCCGTCGCCATCGCCGCCTACCTGGGCGCCGGCGACCGCTTCGACCGGGCTCTCGCCGGGTTCGCGCAAGGCTACGCCGACCAGAACGAGCGGGACTTCGAGGCGCTGGGCGCCGCCACCCGCTCAGGAAGGATCAGTGCGGAACGCCTGTGACATGCCGATGCGGCCGCCGTGCGGAGGGATCACTCCGGCACCTGGCGCATCTCCACGATCCGCAACCCCAGCGACTGGCAGCGGGCCAGCAGCCCGTACAGGTGCGCCTCGTCGACGACAGGCCCGTACAGGATGGTCTGACCGGACATCACCACGTGGTCCAGCTCCGGGAATACTTTGGCCAGCACCTCCGACATGTTTCCGTCGATGCGGATCTCATAACGCATGAGCTGCTCTCCCCGGACCGCCAAGGGCAGCCGGACGGCGCCCTTGACTGCGATCGTGCGCCTCGATACGCCTCCCGCCCTCACCCGGTACAGGTGATCCGGCGCCGCCGACGCGGACGACCTCTGTCAGTGCAGGATGAGCTTGAACAGGATGATCAGCAGACCCAGCAGCAGGTTCACCAGTGCGGTGACGGCCGTCAGACGCCAGGACGTGCCGGCACGCCGTGCCGCGGCCATCGACCAGCCCACCTGCCCGGCCACGGCCACGGCGAGCGCCAGCCAGAGAGCACCGGGCACGTCCAGGCCGAGCAGCGGACTCACGGCCACGGCGACGGCCGGCGGGATCGCCGCCTTCACGATGGTCCACTCGTCCCGGAACACGTGCAGCACGGCCCGGCGGTCCAGGGTCTGCTGCGCCAGGCGCGCCCCGAACAACTGGGCGTGCACATGCGCGCCCCAGAACACCCCGCCGGTGAGCAACAGCAGCAGCACCAGCTGCACACGTGGAAACGAGCCCAGGTGACCGGCGCCCACGATCACGGAAGCGGCGAGCATGGAGCCGTAGACGCCACCGGTGTAGTCGGCGTGGGCGCGGCGTTCGATTCTGCGCTCCCTGGGCGTGCTCTGCTCTGTCTGGTGCATCGCGGCCTCCCTGCGGACTCAGCGCGTCGAGTCCGGCACCTCGGTCGGGGCACCGGTGCCGGGGGTCTGCGTCCCGTTTCCCCGCCCGGCCGGCAGACGCGGGGTGACCAGGAAACTGGCGAGAGTGATCCCACCGGTGGCGAGGATCGCCGCCTTCAGCCCGTCCAGCTGCGCGGACGCATAGGAGTGCGCGACGGCATCGACCTCGGCAGGTGGCAGCCCGGCGCGTTCGGCCGCCGAGCGCACCTGCTCGGTGGGGACGAAGCTGATCCCGGCTTCGAGGGCCACGCCCGTCTGCCGACGGGCTTCCTCCGACAGCCGTGGGTCGTCCTCCACGTGCGTGGTGAAGGCGTGGGCCAGGGCGCCGATGAGCAGCGACCCGATGAGTGCGGTGCCCAGCGCGGAGCCCAGGTTCTGAGCGGTGAACTGCAGCCCACCTGCCTCGCTGCGCTCCTCCTCGCCCACGCTGGACTGGACGACGTTGCCCAGCTGCGAGGCCAGCAGGCCCATGCCGACCCCCAGCAGGGCCATGGCCGCGGCGAACTGCGCGTCGTCGATGACCGGGTCGATGGTGGCCAGCAGCCATACAACGGCTGCCGCCAGGGTGCCCAGGGCCAGACGGACCACCCGGCGCGGTCCCGCCACCCGCCCCAGCCGGGAGCCGACTGTGGAGGCGACCAGCATGGTGGCGGACACCGGGAGCAGTCGCAGACCGGTCTGGAAGGCGTCGAAGCCCTGCACCACCTGCAAGTACAGCGGGATGGTGAAGAACAGCCCCAGCAGGATGAGGTTCTGGCTGAGCAACGACAGCAGTCCGGAGCGCAGCACGGGTTGACGCAGCAGGGACAGGTGCACCAGGGGATCGGTGCCGTGGGCCTCCCGCCGCCGCTCCCAGTGCGCGAAGCCGGCCAGTACGGCCACTGAGGCACCGATGAGGAACAGCGTCGGGGCGAAGCCCAGGACGGTGAAGGGCGGGTTGCGGGGCCGCACCCAGCCCCAGGTGCCGCTCTGCAGCACCCCGAGCACGCCCAGCCCCAGACCGGCAGCCGAGAGGGCGGCGCCGACACCGTCCAGCCGGGGGCGCCGACCGGTCCGGGGGGACACCGCGATCACACGGTGGAAGCACAGAACGGCCACGACGATCACCACCTCACCGGCAAAAACCAGCCGCCACGTGAGGTACGTCGTCACCCAGCCGCCCAGCAACGGGCCGACCGCGATCCCCGCACCGGCCAGTCCCCCGATGACGCCGTAGGCGACGGCCCGGTCCCGCCCCGGGTAGTTCTCGGCGACGAGAGCCGCCATGGCCGGCAGCACCATCGCGGCCCCGAGCCCCTCGATGACCGACCAGCCCAGCGCCAGGACCCACAAGGTGGGGGCCATGGCGGTCAGGGCCGACCCGGTGGCGTAGACGACGAGCCCCAGGAAGAACATGCGCCGCCGTCCGAGGATGTCCCCGAGCCTGCCGCCCACGATCATGAACGCCGCCATGACCAGCGCGTACAGCGTGATGACGGCCTGGATGGCGGTGACCTCGGTGTCGAAGTCGTCGACCAGTTGGCTGATGGAGACGTTCATGACGGCCGTGTCCAGGACCATCAAGAACTGGGCGGTACCCAGGGCGATGAGCGCCCGCCAGTGTGTCACGGTGTCCACCTCGCCGAGTCGGCCCGGGCCACGGCACGGGCATCCCGGGCGGCGCCGGGCAGGCCCGCCGCCGCTCCCATCGCACCCGAAACGCCCACCTGGCACCTCACCCGCCGTGGGGGAGAGCGCCGCAACCGCATGGATCCGCCCCGGCTCAGGGTCGGCGCGCGGTCATCAGCGAGTGGGTCACAGCAGCCCCAGCTCCCGTGCCCGCCGCACCGCGTCGTGGCGCCGATTCACCGCCAGCTTTCGGTAGACGCTCTTGAGGTGGGTCTTCACCGTGTTCACCGACACATACAGATCGGCGGCGATGTCCTCGGTCGACATCATCTGGGCGAGCCGCTGCAGCACTTCGCGCTCACGTCCGCTCAGCGGCTCCACCAGCAGGGGCGCCGGCTCGGCCGCGGGACGGAGCGGCCCGCCTCGTGCCGCGGGGCCCGGCGTGAGCCAGCCGGCAGCCAGTTGCTGCAGCGGTGCCGAGACCAGGAAGGGCCCGAGCCACGGTCCGGCTTCCAGGAAGGGACGGCGCAGCCTCTCGCGCCGGGCTTCCTGGAGCGCCTCGGCCAGCAGCCTGCGGGCGGTGGCGACGTCTCCCGCCGTGTTCGCGGCCTGCGCCCGGACCAGCGTGGCACGGACGCGCACCGCCGGGCCGACGCGCCCCTCGGCGGCGATGCCGTCGAGTGCGTGGACGGCCTCCAGCCGATCGCCTGCCGCGAGATGCGCCCGTGCCGCGCCCACAGCACACGCCGGCTGCCCTCCGGCCACCTGCCGCAGCACCTCGGCGGCCGCGTCCGGGCGGCCTTCGGCCAGGTGGGCGGCCGAGGCGACCAGGGCGGCGTGGCCTTCCGCCCAGGGCGAGGCGACGTCGGCCGACACGGCCGGATCCGCGGCCGCCAGCGCGGCGCGCGCCTTGCCCCGGGCCAGGAGCAGCCGGGCCGTCGCGATGGACCGGCCCGCAGCCGTCACCGGGTCCCGCGTCACCGCGTCGGGCGTCTGGTCGAGGAGTGCCTGCGCCCGGCCCAGTTCGTCCCGGTCGACGGCCACCGCGGCCAGGACCAGCCGTCCGAGCCCGGAGCCGCACGGCTGGGGCAGGCTGAACCGTTCTGCCTCGCTCGTCGCCGCACAGGCGTTGCGCTCCGCCCTGCTCGGCCACCCGTCGAGGTAGTCGATCAGCGCCAGGTGCCCCAGGGACTCTTCCCGGGCAATCGCCGTGGAGGCACCGCCGGGGCTGCCGGCCACCGCGGTGAGGGCGGCTCGCGCCTCGTCGAAGCGCCCGGCCCACAGCTGCGTGGAGGCCAGATGGGTCAGCAGCAGAGCGGGAAGTTCCGGGTGCTGGTCCAGCAGAGGGGCGGGGACTTCCCGCTGCAGTTCCCGGGCCGCTGCCGCGGCCTGCTCCGCCCGGCGAGGGGATCCGGCCAGCCGGGCCGCCAGGACCTCGAGCAGGGCGCAGCTCAGCCGGGCCGCCGCGGGCCCGGAAGCGTCCAGCTGCTGCTCGGCATGGTGGAGGTGGGCCAGACCGCGCTCGAGGTCGTGCCGGGACAGCTCGCGAGCCGCGCGGAGCAGGTCCGTCGCGGGGCTCGTCGCCTCGGGTCCCATGCCGGCGAGCAGGTCGGCCAGGTCGTCGGAGCAGAGGCGGGTGAGCAGCTGCCCGATCGCCAGGTCGTCGACCAGGGCACGGGCGGTGAACTCCCAGTCTCCCGCGGCGGCGCCGTGGGTCAGCATCTCCGGCAGCCACCCGGACCGCCGCAGCCACTGCGCGGCCCGTCGGTGCAGTTCCGGCTCCAGGCCGGGACAGCGCTCCCGCAGATGGGCCCGGAGTATTTCCCGGAACAATGGATGGAGGCGGTACCAGGCGTGTCCGAGGTCCTCGACGAACGCGTTCTCGCGGTGCAGGCCTGCGAGGACGGTCTCGGCATCGGTCCGCTCGGTCAGCGCGTTCGCCAGGTCGGCGCAGAAGCGGTCCAGGACACTGACGCGCAGCAGGAGGTCCTGGGTGTGCGGCGTCTGCCGCTTGAGCACCTCGGCCAGCAGGAAGTCGGCGACCGTGCTGTGGCCCGCCTCGAACTCCTTCAGATAGACCTCCGGGTCCGGGCTCTCCTGCGCGGCCAGGGCGCACAGCCGAAGGCCGGCCGCCCAGCCCCGGGTGCGGTCCACCAGAGCACGCGCCGCCGGCACGGAGAGGTGCAGTCCATGGAGCTCCAGCAGCGCGACCGTCTCCTGAGGGGTGAAGGCCAGCTCGGCGTTCCTTATCTCGGTCATCGTGCCGGCCGCCCGGTACCGGTGCAGCGGCAACAGCGGCTCGGTGCGGGTGACGAGGACCAGGCGCAGTGCCGGCCCGGCGTGGTGCAGGACGAACTCCAGCTGTTCCGCGATCTCCGGGGCGATCACTTGGTCGTACTCGTCGAGCACCACGATCACGATCCGGTCGCTGCCACTGAGCTGCGCGGCGAGCCGGGTGAGGAACGTGTGGTTCACCCCGCTCGCGCCGACGGGGAAGCCGATCTCGCCGGGCACCGTCACACCGCCGGCGCGCAGGGCCTGGAGCAGATGGGCCCAGAACATCACCGGGTCCTGGACCGCCGCGTCGAGGGTGAGCCAGGCGACCGGCCGCCCAAGGCCCGCGGCCCAGTCGGCGACCAGCAGGGTCTTGCCCGCACCGGCGGCACCGTTGACCATCGTCAGGGGTGTCAGCAGGGCCTGATCGAGGTGCTCGGCCAGCCGTTCGCGCCGCAGGAACGTGACGGGTCTCGCCGGCACGGCGAACCGTGTCCGCAGAAACGGGTCTCCCAGCGGATCGACGTACGGGACGGCAGGTCCGTGCGGGGTTTCGCCGCTCACTGCCACGACGTTCACCACCCCTGTCTGCGGGGGACTGCTCTCTCCCACCAGCATCACAGTCTTCCCCCGTACAAGCGCGCCGCACAGGGCCCAGGGCCCCTGCCTCAGTCGTCCCGCCGGGAAGCTCGGCCGCTCGTGGGAGCCGGTCGTGAGCGGTGTTCGAGGTACCGACGGCCGACGACCGCTCCGAGGTGGATGACCACGCCCACCGCTACCAGCCAGGACAGGATGATCATGACGACGCCGATGGGGCCGTACTTCTGCTCGTTGGCCACGATCGCCGTGGAGAAGTAGAAGGCGGAGAAAAACCCGAGGCCCACCCAGCAGACACCGGTGGCGAGGGCCGACGGGAAAAGGGTGCGCCACCGGACGGCTCCCACCAGGAGCACATACATGCTCCACCACCAGAAGAACGTCGCCACAACCAGGCCGCACAGGCTCTGGAGCAGCGGCCCGCCGAGGGCTCTGCCGATCGCTGCCTGCGCCGCAGCGTACGCGAGCAGTGTCGCGAGCCAGTAGAGCCGTGCTGCGATGTCCCGCCATCCCCGGACCGGGACGCTGAAAACCATCTGGTACCAGCTCTGCAGGACGCCGGCGACCGCGACGGCCCCGAGAACCAGCAGGAATGCGCTCGGTACCGTGAGGGTGGCCGGACCATGGCCGGGCACGAAGAGGGACGCCACGGCCTGGGCCGCCTGCTTGTTCAGTCCCAGCCAGTTGGCGACCACTGCAGCGGCGTCACGGCCGGCCGCGGCAGTGACGACGATGAGGAAGGGGAAGAAGCACAGCAGGGCGAGGGCGGCCAGTTGGAACGAGTGACCGAAGAAGTCGACCGCGGTGAGCTGACTCCACAGCCTGCCTGCCTCGCCGGTTCTCAGGCGTTGGGCCGCCGCCCAGCGCCTCGGATCCAGGGGCATCCGCTGCACGGGCTTGCTCCCGCGCCGCCCGCGCGGGCCGGGGGACGTCCCGCGGCCTGCCATGGAATCAAGTCAACCTGCTTCCCGGTGCGTCCGCACCAGGCCGACAGGTACTTGGGTGAACGGATGGCGTCGGCTGGGCGCCGGGTCGTCCGCCGGCGAGCGGAAAACAGTGTGATGACAAGAATCACACTGTCTTGAGTAGTCACTGTGCTTGGCGGAGTATCTGGCAAGGCCACACCACGACGGTGAAGAACCGTCGGTGGATGACCGCTCAGGCTCTGTGCAGGGCGATCACCCGGCCGGGGCATTGCCCGGTTCTGGTCCGCTCGGTCAGCCGACGACAGCGGTGATCATCGCGCTGCACAGGCCGAGCATCATCACGGTGATGAGAGTTGCCGCCAGGTACGCGCTCCGGCGCAGCTGTGCACAGCGCTTGGCGTGGTGATCTTCCACCGCGGTGATGTGCTCGGTGATGTGCTGCGTCATCATCCGGCACACCCGGACCTGCTCTTCCACGTACCACCGCTCGATCTCGGCTTTCTGTCTCTCGCTCAGCCCGGCGACCCGTGCGGCGAATTTGGCCGCACGACTTTGAGCGGTACGGCGGTGGGCTTCCCAGAAGAGGAATCCTTCGATGTCGGTCAGGCCGCGTGCGGCCTCATCACTGGCGTCCACAAGGCCCTCCAGGCGGGTGATGAATTGTCGATCTGCACCGCGGCGCAAGGCGCATCACAACAGGCCGTTCGGACGTGGAAACAGACCGACGGAACACATGTTGTGACCAGCCATGGATGCTTACGCATGAACGATGCATGACGACAACGCGTCGGCTCTCTCCCCGCGCGGAGCACCGGATCAATACCGAAATTCAGCATATCTCCCTGGTGGAAGCAGCAAAGAGTGGGGTGGCGGCGCCACCGCCGAGCCCGATCCTCTGGCCGAGATCCCTTGTGCCGGCCCGGCACACGTCGTCTTCTGACGTCACACGTCATGAAACACACTGTTGCCGTACTACTATGCCTGCGGTTCCGCCCAGGCCGAGAACCACGACCCCCTTCTGCGTCCGCCCAACCGCACTGGTCCTCCTGTGCTTTGGCTCGGCTGACCGTGCGGATACGGCTTTCGGACGGGGGGTCCGGCCCGCGCGGCACGTTCCCACTCTTCGCATCAGAAAGATTCGGATGCGAATCAAAGACGTGAGCATGATGCTCGCCGGCTCCACCCTGATCGCCACGCTGGCGGCCTCCCCTGCCGTCGCGGACGGCTCCGCCCCTCCCGCCCCGGACACCGCTGCGGTGCGCTCCGTTCAGAAGACGGCCGTGGCACAGGGCGCGCCCGGAGCGCTCACCCGGATCGACGAGGGCCTCAGGAGCTACCACATCGTCACCGGGGAGGCGAACACCGCCACCCACACCAAGATGGACACCGGCCGCAGGTTCCGGGTGGGCAGCGTCAGCAAGACCTTCACCACCGTGGTGCTGATGCAGCTCGCCGCCGAAGGGCGCGTGGACCTCGACGCCCCTGCCAACACCTACCTGCCCAAGTCGCTGCCCGACGACCGCATCACCGTGCGGCACCTGCTCAGCCACCGCAGCGGCCTGTACGACTACACCAACGACATGTTCTACTACACCGTTCCGGGCTTCGAGTCGGTCCGGAACAAGGTGTTCAGCTACCAGGAGCTCATCGACCTGTCGACCGCCCGCCCTCTGAACAACGCACCGGGCGCGGCCTACAGCTACTCCAACACCAACTTCGTCGTGCTGGGGCAGCTCATCGAGAACATCACCGGCACGCCCATGGCCACCCACTACCAGCAGCGCATCTTCGGTCCCCTGCGGCTGAGGAACACCTCCTACGTCCACCCGCAGACCACCATCGCCGGCTCCCATGCCCGCGGTTACCTCCGGCAGGACGACACCACCCTGCCCCTGGTCGACTCCACCGAGCAGACCGTCTCGTGGGGGCAGTCCGCAGGTGCGGTCATCTCCAACGCAGCAGATCTGAACCGCTTCTTCTCTTCGCTCGTCTCCGGGAAGCTCCTCCCCGCCGAGCAGCTGGAGCAGATGATGACCATGGTTCCGGTCAACGCGGACGGCAGCCAGTCCTACGGCCTGGGGCTGCGCGCCAGGAAGCTGTCCTGCGGCACCACGGTCTACGGCCACACCGGCACCGTGCAGGGCTACTACACCTACGCCTTCACCACCGCCGACGGCACCCGAAGCATGACCTCCCTGGCGAACACCTCCAACAACAGAACCGTCAACGCGACACTCGGTGCGACGCTGGAGGCCACGTTCTGCGGAGCCACCGGCACAAAGGCTGTATCCCCCTCCGGATCCGGCACGAACGGATTCACCGAGGACATCGCACCCCAGGTCGTCCGCCGCTGAGTCAGCTCTCCACCCATGACGGCCCGGTGCGATCAGGGGCTCGCTGTGCGCGGCTCCCCACCGGGCCGTCCCGTCGCTGCCGCCATCGCCCGATCGAAGGAACGGTTCTCGGGCTTGTGGTTGTGCTACGACACCTGTCACACCGTCGCGGCGATGCTGGTCTTACTTGTCGTCCCCCTCCGCGCGGGGATGGTTCGGTCGACCACAAGGAGAGAAACGTGACGGTCCGGTCCAAGGAATTCGGCTTCGGTATGCCGTGGGAGTCTCTTTACGGGTTCAGCCAGGCCGTGCAGGCCGGCGACACGCTCTACGTCTCCGGGCAGTTGTCGCACGACATGACCGGGGCCTTCGTCGGGGCGGGCGACTTCGAGCTCCAGGTGAGGACGACGCTCGACAACCTCGACCGGGTACTGGAGCACTTCGGCGCCACCCGCGACCAGATCGTCGAGACCACCGTCCTCGTCAG
Organism: Streptomyces sp. NPDC059866; assembly: GCF_042731325.1. NCBI lineage: Bacteria > Bacillati > Actinomycetota > Actinomycetes > Kitasatosporales > Streptomycetaceae > Streptomyces > Streptomyces sp. NPDC059866. Next base: position 221,588 of record NZ_JBHWJT010000003.1, read on the forward strand.
AGACCTTCGGGAGCACTTCGACACGGTCGCCCGCCTGCACGCCGCGTACTGCGGCGACCACCGGCCCACCAGCACCGTCATGGGGGTCTCCGACCTTGCGCTGCCCGACCAGCTCGTCGAGATCGGCGCGGTCGTCCGCCTCGACGTGACGCACCAGTGACCTCAGTGGTCGGCGCAGCAGGGTGTCGGATCCGGCACCTCGAACGGGACGAGCGTGCCGCCCGCCGCGGGCATGACGGCCAGGACCAGCTCGCCGTTCTGCCACTGCGGGCGTATGTGATCCCGGGTGACGACAGTGGTGTCCGACGCGGCTTCCCCGCCGGTGCCCAGGACCGTCACGCGGTCGATCGCGGAACCGGACAGCAGCTCCGCGATCGTCAGCGTGCCGGTGAGGGCTTCCGAGCCGGGGTAGAGGACCGCACGGCCGGCCTCGTCGGGAGCGCCGTCCGTCACCTCGTACCCCTTGGCCGTCAGCCACTCGCAGGCCGCGCCCAGGACCTCCTGCGACTCGACCGCGAAGGAGAGGGCCACCCGCGGCCGGTCCCCCCGCACCAGGTGCGTACAGCCGAACGTGCCCTCGGGGAGGGCGAGTTCGGCCGCCAGCGTCAGGAGCAGGTGATCGGCCGCGCGCAGGTCCTGCGTCCCCGCGTCCACCGTGAGGACGTACGGCGTCACGACGGCAGGACCCACACCGGGTTGGAGTAGAACCACAGGTCCGTCCACGGGTCGGCGTCGCCGACGACGTCCAGGGCCGGGCCGCTCGGGTCCACGGCCGCGCCCATCGGGCCGACGGCGGTGCGATTGCCGTCCGTGCCGCGCAGGCGGACGTAGACGGGGCGGTCGACCTGGCCGAGCTCGTAGGTGAGCCGGACGGTGCCGGTGGACTTGTTCACCTCGTACGACTTGACGACCTTGGCCGTCGGCGCGGTGAAGGTGTCCTTGTCGGCGACCTCGCCGGTGACATCGCCCTGGATGACGTCGACGCGGGCCAACTGCGGGAGGAAACCGGCCCAGTTGGGGCCGCCGGCCAGGGCCACGTCCACGGTCAGCGTGACCTTCGTGCCCTTGCGGACGTGCAGCGCGCCGCCCAGCGTCGCCCAGCGGCTGCCGCCGGACACCCGGACGTCGAGGCCGCTGATCAGCTGGCCGTGGTCGACCCAGATGCGGCCCGCGCGGATGCCGTCCATGACGGCGGCGTAGGAGAAGCCGTCCGCGCCGACGTGGGTGCGGCTGTAGTAGCCGGGCCAGTAGTCGCCCTGGGTGAGGTCGATCTTGCCGCCGTAGACCGGGTCCTCGTACTTGCCGTTGGCGTTGTAGTCGCTGTTCGGGCCGCGCATCGCGGTGTCGGCGTACACCTGGTGGGAGTCGGAGTTGGCGGTGATCCACCACGGCTTGCCCTCGGCGAGGAGGCTGTCCCACAGGCCGCCGACGGTGGCGGTCATCCAGTCGAAGCCGCCCCACGTGCGGTAGGACTCCAGCGGGTAGCCGGCGAAGGAGTTGGCGCTGGGGTTGTTGTCGTAGATGCCGCGGGCCCGGGCCATGCCGAGCGGCGCCGGGATGCCGGCGGCCTGGTGGCCGGGCGCGCCCTCGAAGCCGACGGCGATCTGGTGGCTCGCGGGGGTCGCGTCACGCCAGGCGCGTATCTCGTGCGGGGAGTCGACACCGCGCCGCGCCGGGTGGTTGGCGAGCATCAGCGCGTCCTTGACCTTGCGCCGCCGCACCTGGTCGGAGAGGAAGGCCAGACCTGCGACGGCGAGCGCCTCGTTGGCGGGCGTGGAGTCGGAGGCGCCCTTGACGCTGCCGTCGTAATCGGTTTCGAACTGCTTGAGGACGGAGACCTCGTTCTTGCCGGGGTGCACGAAGACCGTGCCGTGCTCGGCGGCCGGGATGTTCCACTCCAGGCCCTGGAAGACGAGGGTGTCCTCGTACGCGGAGCGAGCCTCCCGGATGTCCGGGTTGACCTTCTCCACACCGATCTTGGCGTGCGTGGCGTTGCCGTGGTCGGTGATGACCAGCCAGTCCATGCCGTGCTTGGCGCCCTGGCGGACCTGGTCGACGACGCGGTACTTGCCGTCGTTGCTGTACTGGGTGTGGATGTGGTGGTCGCCGGCCAGCCACAGGAAGCCCTTACTGCGGCTGCCCGAGGAGGCGGCGTGCGCGGCGGCCTGCGGGGCGAGAACGCTCCCGGCGGCCAGGCCCGCGCCGAGGAGACCGGCGCGGCGCAGCAGCGAACGGCGCGACTGCTGCTCGGGGTTCAGTGCCTCGTCGGGCACGGAGGTGTCGAAGGCGGCGGGGAGCGCCGCGTGCTCGTGGTCATGGTCGTGGTGGTGGTGATGCCCGGGTCCGTGACTGTGGCCGTGCCCCATGATGCGCCTCTCTCACTCCACCGCCGCCTTCTGCGGTGGCCGCCTCCAACGGCGCTGCTGCGCCGCGTGAGGAGAATCGAGGCAGAAGATGAACATTGAACGACCGCGGGGTGTGCGGTGGGCGACGCGGGCGCGGCGGCTCATACCGGCATGCACAGTTTCCTCAACTCACCTTGTACGTCACTCTGGTTGGGCTGGAACCTGAGCACCGTTCAACTCTCCTTCGCACCTCCCCTACCGGAGACACCCCCCATGAGAAGACTCCTCGGCGCCCTCGCCGCCGGCGCGCTCGCCCTCACCGGCCTCACCGCCACCACCACCCCCGCCCAGGCGGCAACCACCGGCACCTTCGACGTCCTGACGTACAACATCGCGGGCCTGCCCCTGGGCCTCGGCGACAGCGACCCGGAGACCAACACCCCGCTGATCGGGCAACGGCTCGGCGGGTACGACATCGTCAACGTCCAGGAGGACTTCAACTACCACGCCTCCCTCTACGCCAACGACACCCACCCGTACCGCACCGCAACCAGCGGCGGCGCCGGGATCGGCGACGGCCTCAACACCCTCTCCGACCACCCCTTCGAGGACTTCCAGCGCGTCGACTGGAACGACTGCACCAACGCCGACTGCCTCACCCCGAAGGGCTTCACCCTCGCCCGCGTCCGCCTCGCCGAGGGCGTCTTCGTGGACCTCTACAACGTCCACACCAACGCCGACGTGACCGACGCGGCCCTCGCCGCCCGCCGCGCCAACATCGAGCAGCTGTCGGACTTCATCCAGGCCAACTCCGCGGGCAACGCCGTGATCGTCATGGGCGACACCAACACGCGGTACACGCGCGCGGGCGACAACATCCGCACCCTCGTCGGCGAGAACGGCCTCAAGGACCCGTGGGTCGACCTGGTCAAGGGCGGTACGCCGCCCGCGCAGGGCAGCGACGCGCTGGTCTGCGACGCGGCCGCCCCGACCAACGACTGCGAGGTCGTCGACAAGGTCCTCTACCGCGGCAGCGACCTCGTCAGCCTCGACGCCACCCGCTACCACAACGAGTGGGCGTCCTTCCTCCGCTCCGACGGCGAGCACCTCTCCGACCACTTCCCGCACACGGTCGACTTCTCCTACACCGTCAACCCGTCCCTGAAGGCGAGCGACTTCTTCGGCGGCCCGCACGGCACGGCCTTCAACGACGCGGACGACCTGCCGGCGGCCCCGGCCCCCCGCACGCTGACCCTGCGCGGCGGCGCCCGCCTGGACGCCGTGTCGCTGACACACGACGGCGGTACGGTCCTGTCCCACGGTGGTACGGGCGGCACGGCGACGTCCCTGACCCTGGCCTCCGGCGAGCACCTCACCTCGGTGAAGCTGACGCAGGGCCAGAAGGACGGCCGTACGCGGCTCTTCTCGGCGGCGTTCACGACGGACAGGGGCCGCACCCTGTCGGCCGGTACGGCGACGGCGGCCACCAAGAGCTTCACGGCCCCGTCCGGCTGGCAGATCGTCGGCTTCACCGGCCGTTCCGGCGACGAGATCGACAAGCTGGGCGTGCTGTACGCGCCGATCGGCTGATCGGCCGGGGCAGGGTTCGCCTGGTCGTCGAGGCCCCTGACGACCAGGACGAACCGGATGGCGACGAGGTCACCGCTCACTCACTGTGCAGCGCCTCCGCAACCGTCAGCCGCCCCGCCCTCCGCGCCGGAACGAACGCCCCCAGCACCGCGATCGCGAGCCCCGCGAGGGCGAGGAGGCTCAGCGCAGGGACCTGCCAGACGTCCGTCATGTACGACGGCAGGGTGAGATCCACCGCCTCCGCCATCCGCGGGACGACCACCTGGTGGCCCACCACGCCCAGTGGGATGCCGAGCAGAGAGCCGAGTGCGCCGAGCACCGCCATCGACGTCACCGTCATCACCGTGACCTGCCAGGGCGTCATGCCGATGGACTTCAGCATGCCCAAGTCCCTCCGTCGGTCATGGGTGTTGAGGACGACACTGTTGAAGACTCCGAGGGACGCGACCACGGCGAGCATCAGGGTGAGCACCGAGGCCGAGCCGACGATGGTCTGGGTGATGGAGTTGGAGCCGTCGACGGTCGGGTTGATACCGGCGTCGGCGGCCCTGGCCGCGCGGACGTAGGCCGCCGGGTCGGCTCCGTCGCGGAGCTTCACGTGGTAGGCGATGGGCTTCTCGTGCGGGGACAGGGCCGTCGTCGTGGACCAGTCGGCGACGATCCGCCGGGCGTTGCTCTCCATGAACTCCCCGACGACGACCGCCTTTTCGTCCCGGTCGCCCTTCTCCAGGACGAGCCGGTCGCCGACCTGCAGACGGTTCTGGCGCAGGAAGGCCGATCCGGCCACGATCTCACCGGTACCGCGCATCCACCGGCCCTCGGTGAGTACGCCGTCCAGCTGGGGCCGGTCACCACGACGGCCTTCGAGCTCGACCTCGTGTGCCGAGCCCGCCATGCGCACGTCGGTGTTCGCCCGGGCGGTGACCTCGAGCGCGCCGGGCAACGAGCGCAACAGCGACTGGAGTCGGAGGTCGTCGTGCTCCGGCTTGATCTCCTTGCCGTCCTTGACGTTGAAGGCGTACGCCGTGACCTGGAAAGCATCCTGGCCCGCGTTCCCGAACCGGGTCATCGTGGTGGCCAAGCCCGTCGCGAACGTCACCGTGGTCACGCCGAGGACGACGGCGGCGAGCGTGAGGGCGCTGCGGCCCGGCCGGGCGAACGGCAGCCCCATCCCCAGGCTCACCGAGCGCGGCAGCCTGCTGCTCGCCAGCCGGCGCTGGATGCCGAGGGCCCGCCCGGCGCGAGGTGCGGTGCCCGCGCTGATCGCCCGCGCCGCCGACAGGCGGTGTGCGCGCACGGCGGGGGCGAACGCGGCGAGGAGGCACACGGCGGGCATGCCGAGCAGGGCCACGGCGTTCACCCAGGGCGCGATGGACGCGCTGCCGTGGAACACCCCGGCGTCGGGCCCCATGAACACGAACTCGAAGAAGGGCTGCGCCAGCAGATTGCCGAGGGCCGTGCCGAGCGCGCAGCCGAGGACCGCCGGGACGGAGATCATCGTGAGGTGGACGGCGACCACCTGCCCCGGCGTGAACCCGATGGCCTTGAGCACGCCGATGTGCCGGAAGCCGGAGATCACCGCGCCGCTGACCACGTTGCCGATGATGAGCACGGCCACCGCGATGCCGAGGATGCCGAAGGCCATCAGGTAGGGGGTGTACGCCCGGGCCGAACCGCCCACCTGGTGCTTGAGGGTGAGATACGACCGTGAGGCGGTCAGCGCGTCCGCCGGGAGCCCTTCGGTCACCGTGGCCAGCTGTCCGCGCAGCCGTTCCTCCGACGACGCGTCCGCGAAGCGGAAGAGCATCTGAGTGGCCGTCGGGTGCAGGGCTGCGATCTGGCCGGGCGCGACCCAGGCGTCCGCGGTCCGGCTCAGGTCGAAGGCGAAACCGACCACGGTCAGGGTCGGGCCCTGCGGCACGTGGATCTTCTTGCCCAGGTCGTCCGGGGTCCAGCCGGGATCCCGGTTCAGGACGACCTCGCCGGGGCGGGTGGCCCAGCGGCCCGCCCACAGGTCGAGCCGGTCCACCGGGCCGTCGGGGTCGGCGCGGCCGACGACCGTGATCTCGCTGCCGAGGCCGAAGTTCATGCCCCCCTCGCCCGGCAGTTCGACCGTGGCCTGGGCGAAGGGCCCGGCGGCGGCCTCGACACCGGGCCGCCGGGCCGCCCGCGTCAACTGCGCGTCCGACACCTTGTCCGGGTCGAATGCGGCGACGACATGCGGGCCGCGCTGCTTCCCGAAGGCCTTGTCGAAGGGGGCGGAGGCCGCGTCGGACAGGCCGAGGGCCACCACCATCGCGGCCGTGGACGTCAGCGTGACCAGGGCGATGACGAGCGTCTGCAGCCTGCGTCGCCGTACCGCGGCGCGGGCCGCATGCCATACCGCCCTCATGCGGACGGCTCCAGGGTGTGATCGCCGGTCACCCGGCCGTCGGCGAGTTCGACCAGCCGGCTGGCGCAGCGCCGGGCGAGGTGCTCGTCGTGGGTGACGAGGATCAGCGTCTGGCCGATCTGGTTGAGGTCGAGGAGCAGGTCCATCACCTGCTCGCCGGACCGGCTGTCCAGGGCACCGGTCGGCTCGTCGGCCAGCAGCAGGGCGGGGCGGTTCATCAACGCCCGTGCCACGGCGACGCGTTGCCGCTCGCCGCCGCTGAGCACCGCCGGGTAGGCGTGGCGCCGGTCGGTGATGCCGAGTTCCTCGAAGAGCTCCAGCGCGCGGCGCCGGGCCTGCCGGGCGGGTGTGCCGGTCAGCTGCGCGGCGAGCGCGACGTTGTCGAGCGCCGACAGGTCGTCGATGAGGTTGAAGAACTGGAAGATCATGCCGATCCGGCGCCGCCGGTACAGGGCGAGCCCCTTCTCGCTCAACTCGCCCACGTTCTCGCCGTGCACGACGACCGTGCCGCCCGTCGGACGGTCCAGACCGGCGATCATGTTGAGCAGGGTGGACTTGCCGCACCCCGAAGGTCCCATCACCGCGACGGCCTCCCCGGCCCGGATCTGCAGCGACACCCCGTCCAGCGCGGTCGTCTCGCCGTACTCCTTGCGCACACCGTCGAGCCGAACGACGGCGGCGGCCTCTCCCCTGCTGCCCTCAATGACCATGCACAGGACGCTAAGAGGCGGACCCGTGCCTGAACATCCCTCCCCGGATGGCACATCGGCCGCGCATCGTCCTGGAGATGCAGGCCCCTGCATCCACAGGCCGATGCGGATCCGGTGGTCGTCTGCAAAGGTGAACGCGTGTGGGAGTGGGAGTCGAACGGGCTGTGGGCGGCGCTGGGGGTGGCGTGTGCGGCGGTGGCCGGGCTGACGGTGGCGCTGGTGCGGATGCGGCGCCGCTGGCAGGCGGCCGTCGGGGAACGCGGCTGGCTCCTCGAACGCGAGCGGGAGAGCGCGGCCCGTGCCGCGATCGTGGCCGAACGCGACCGTATCGCCCGCGAGTTGCACGACATCGTCAGCCACAACGTCAGCCTCATGGTGGTGCAGGCCGGCGCCGCCCGTGAGGTGCTGGGCACGATGCCGGACGAGGCGGCGACGGCCCTGCGGGCCGTGGAGGACGCCGGCCGGGGCGCGATGACGGATCTACGGCATCTGCTGGGCCTGTTGGCACCGTCGCAGAGCGGCGAGGACGCGGAGGAAGAGGATGGCGAGGGTTCTGGTGTCGGCACCGCACCCGATCTCTCACCTCAGCCCGGCCTCGACCGCCTCGGCGCGCTCGTCGACCGGATCTCGTTCGCCGGGCTGCCCGTCGAGGTGCGGATCTCCGGGGAGCCGCGTCCGCTGCCACAGGGGATCGACGTGACCGCGTACCGGATCGTCCAGGAGGCGCTGACCAACGCGCTCAGGCACGGCGACGGCGGCAAGGCGGAGGTCACCGTGCGGTACGCGGACCACGCGCTGCGCGTGGAGGTGCTGAACACCGGCCCGAGCGTGCTGACCGGCCACGCGCACGCCCAGCCGTCACCGAAGCGCCACCGTGAGGGCACGGGCCGCGGCCTGCTGGGCCTGCGGGAGCGGGTCGCGGTCTACGGCGGCGACCTGGACGCCCGTCGCCGCCTGGGCGGGGGCTACCGGGTCCGGGCGCGCATTCCCCTGGACCGCCCATGAGGACACCGGAAACCGACCGAGGCCCCCGTGTCCTCGTGGTCGACGACCAGACGCTGATCCGGACCGGCTTCCGGCTGATCCTGACCGCCCGCGGCATCGAGGTGGTGGGCGAGGCGGCCGACGGGGCGGAGGCGGTGGCGCTGGCACACGAACTCGCTCCGGACGTCGTGCTGATGGACATCCGCATGCCCACCATGGACGGCCTGGAGGCCACCAGCCGCATCCTCGAACAGGCCCCGGACTGCCGGGTGCTGATGCTGACCACCTTCGACCTGGACCGCTACGTCTACCAGGCCCTGTCGATCGGCGCGAGCGGCTTCCTCCTGAAGGACGTCACGCCGGAACACCTGGCGGCGGCGGTACGCCTGGTCAACACGGGCGACGCCCTGCTGGCCCCCTCGATCACCCGCCGTCTGGTGGAACGCTTCGCCACGGAGCCCCCGGTCCGCTCACCGGTCGCACACACCGACCTGGCGCCCCTGACACCCCGCGAACTGGAGGTCCTGACCCTCCTGGGCCGCGGCCTGTCCAACACCGAACTGGCCGACCGGCTCACCCTGAGCGAGGCCACGGTGAAATCCCATGTGGCCCGCATCTTCGCCAAGCTCGCCCTGCGGGACCGTGCCCAGGCCGTGGTGCTGGCGTACGAGACCGGGCTGGTCAGACCGGGCGACTCGAACGCAAGGAGATCCGCAGAACAATGAGGCGTGGTTGCGAAGGCCGAGGCGGCTTCCGGCGGGAGCCGCCTCGGCCCGGCCGGGCGGCTCAGCCGCAGGAGCCGGAGATCCACCGGTGGGAACGCAGCTTGTACGTGCCCGCCAGGTTTCCGCCGTGCTGCTGGCGCGTGCAGCCCTTACGGTTCACATAATTGGCGCCGCTGTAATAGGCCACACCAGTCGCGCTGGACGTGCCGGCGTTGAACACCGACTTGACATTGTGGGTCGCGGACCAGGAACAACGGATGCTCCCGCCCTGCCAGTCGGGGTCGGCCACGTCCCATTGGCATTTGGAGCCGGTGAAATTGGATCCGGTCCAGAAGCAGACGTATCCGCTGGGACAGCTCACCGCGGCTCGCGCGAGATCGTCCCTGCTCACGGTCGGGGTATTGGTACCGGCATGGGCGCTCGGAGCGGCCAGTGCCGTCGCCGCGGCGACGGCCGTCCCGACGGCCATCACTCGCATTCGATTCGACTTCAATATTCGCGATTTCACCTTTCCCCCTTTCTCATGGAAAACGCCATCCGGCGCAGCAAGCGACGATATAAGCACCGCCATTCCACCCCAAGGAGGAAATGCGCCACACGTTTCCGTCCGCCGGCCCGCACCTCACCCTGCGTCCCGGGACCGGGCCGTCGACGCCCTGCACGCGGCGCCGGAGCACCGGCCCGCTCAGCCGCAGGCGTGTGGGAGGACGAAAACAGCGGTACGAACGAGGAGTCGGAGACGAATCCATAGACTGGAAACTTCACAGTCGTCACATGCTGCCGCGGGGGAGGGATCGCGCTGTGAGCCAACAGCTGGGACGCGGTCCCGTGAGAACCACCGGCCGTCCGGACCCCGCACCGCCCGGCGGTCCGGACGACGGCGGCTCGCCGCCGGCGCGTTTCGTCGGCTGGCTCGGCGGCCTGGGCTGCGCGGCCGCCGGGTACACGGTGTTCCAGTTCCTCTTCCAGGTGCTGCCCTCCTCCCTCGACGGCGAGCCCGCCAAGTACCTCATCGCCGGCATCAGCGGGCTCGGCACGGGCGTGGCCGCCTGGCTGGCGGCGGCGCTGCTGCGGGCGCGGGCGCGGTCGGCCGCCATGCCGCCGGCCCCGACGGCCGGAGCCCGGCCGCAAGAGCCCGGTCCGCTTCCCGGGGTGTTCAACGCCGCGTACGAGACCCTCGTCGGCCAGGTCACCGTCGTCGACGACCCCGGCGTCGGGCTGCTCACCGGCTGGCCGCACTCGCTCGGCGAGAGCCCCTCACGGCCGACCCCGGTGGGAACCGCTTACGGCCTGCACATCATGCTCGACCTGGGCGTGCCCGACGGGCAGCTGAGCACGGGCGACCTGGTGGACACACTGTGGCGGCTGCGGCTGCCGGACGGCGGCTGGTCGGCGCGGTCGCAGGGGGCCGAGGCCCGCCCGGAGGTCACCGCGCTGGTGCTGGGCGCGCTGGCCCGGGCCGGGGCGTCCCGGGAGCGGCTGGCCGCGGAGGTGGCCCGCTGCACGGCCGCGTTCACTCCGGAACTCGACCGCGCCGGACGGGAGTCGACGCATGTCCTGACGACCGTGCTGCGCGGGCTGCTGCGCGCCGCGCCCGCCTCCGCCGTACTGCCCCGGCTGCGCGAGGCGATCGTCGACGGCGCGATCAGCGACCCGGGCCGCGCGCACCTGCGCTGCTGGGGCTACCGGCTGGACCCGCCGCACGGCCCGCCGTCCCCGCTGCACACCGCGCAGGCCGTGGTCGCCCTCGACCGGACCGCCCGTGTCCTCGGCGAGTCCGCGGGCGCCCGCGCCGCCCGGGAGGACGGGGTCCGCTGGCTGCTGGCCTGCCCGGACGCACCCCACCACGGCTGCCTCGACCTGGAGAACCTCAGGGAGGAGGTACGGCGCCCGCGCACCGACGAACCCGCGCGTCACGAGGTGCTGAACGTACGGCACTTCACGTCCTCCTGGGTCGCCCGCGCCCTGCTGACCCCGGCAGCCCGGCGGATCGCCGAGGAGGACGGGCTGGAGGCGGAGTGGCGGGAGCGGCTGGACGGCGCGGTCGCCGCGGTGTGGGCCGGGCAGACCGACGGCATCTGGACCTGGGAGCGCGGCGACGGCACGGACCTGCGCAAGCCGATCTGGATGACCTATCAAGGCCTTTGCGCGCTGCGCGCCCATGCCGTATGGATGTATCAGCCGGTTCAGCCGGATCACTGAACCTGTCCGGCAGGGGCGGGAGTTGGGGGATGGTGCATGGGTGGTCACCACGTCCGCGCGGCTCGGCGACTGCTGGCCAGGGCGCTCGACGGTGAACTGCCCGAGCACGAACAGGTGGTGGCGGCCCGCTCCGTCATCGCCGAACTGGGCTCCTCCGACGGCCTGCTGGAGCTGATCGCCGAACTCGCCTCCGGGGAGGGCGACCCCGAGGGCTGTGCCCGGCTGTCGTACCGTCACGTACTCGGTTTCGACAAGTTGCTGCTGATCGACGGCGGCCCCCGCCACATGCTGCGCGCGCATGTGTGGCATCCGGGCGCGGGCGCGATCGGCAAGGAGGACATCCACAACCACCGCTCGCCACTGGCCTCCTACGTCGTCCGCGGCCGGCTCGCGATGGAGCTGTACGAGGTGGGGGACGCCGGCGGGATCGAGGCCGCGCGCTACCAGGAGTCCCTGGCGGAGCGGTCTGCCGACTGGCGGCTGGAGCCGGCGGGTCCGGCCCGGCTGCGGCTGACGCAGACGGGCCAGTACGCGGCGGGCAGCGCCTACGCCCTGCCGGCGCACACCCTGCACCGGGCCTGGTGCGACACGGACGTACCGACGGTGACGCTGTTCCTGGAGACGGGCAGCGGACGGCGCCCGCACACCGACGTGTTCACGGCCGCGGGCCCGCATCCCGGGGCGGTCGCCAAGGTCCCGCTGGACGTACCGGACTACCTGGCGGCGCTGCGCGGGCTGGCCGAGCTGCTCAGGAGCTCGTGAGGGCCTGTCGTACGACGTCGAGGTTGTAGTCGTCGACGGCGACGCTCGTCAGCTCGGCGGGCCGGAGCCAGGCGTGGGCCTGGTCCGGCTTCGGCAGGGTCACGTCCAGGGACAGCGGGCGGACCAGGAAGTTCTCCTGCCAGCTCTTGACCTCGTGACCCCGGTAGTCACTGACGAAGGACGACTCGCCGACCTTGCGCACAATCTCGCCGCGCAGCCCGGTCTCCTCCTTCAGCTCGCGCAGCGCGCCGTCCGCCGCACTCTCGCCCGGCTCCAGCTTCCCGCACGGCACGCCCCACACCCGTGGCAGGAACCGCTCCGTCTCACTACGCCGCACCAGGAGCACCCGCCCCTGCTTGTCCACCACGACGGCGGCCGCCAGTCGCATCTCGCCGGGGATGTCCATGGCCATATCTTCCTCGGTCCCTCGGTCCCTGGGTCGGCAGCCGGAGTTGAGTCCAAAGGGTCTGATACCCACGAAAACCTCAACTCTACCAGTCCGCCCGCTACGAGGCTGTGCAGCCGGTCTCACTCTGCCCGGCCGGGTTACTGCCGCTGAACGCCTGGACGTCGGCGTACGTCGGCACGGTGCCGTGCGGCGGTCGGCCCGCCCGGATGCCGTCGAGCATCTCCAGGGCGGCGCCCAGGGAGCGTCGGTACAGCAGGGAGCCGAGGCTGACGCGGCGCACGCCGAGGTCGGTGAGGTGGGCGACGGTGGGGCCGGTGAGTGAGTAGAGGATGTTGAGGGGGACGTCGAGGTGCCGTACGAGGATGGTGATCTCGGCGGGGTCGGTGAGGCCGGGGACGAACACGCCGTCGGCTCCCGCCTGCTGGTAGGTGTCGAGGCGGGCAAGCGTTTCTCTTCGGTCGCCGTCGCCGGTCCAGTGGGTGTCGGTGCGGGCGTTGACGAAGAGGCCGGGGGCGGCCGACTTGACGGCGGCGATCTTCGCGGCATGACGGGTGACTGGCCCGAGCCCGTCCTCCAGGTTGATGCCGACGGCCCCGACGGCCGCCAGTTCCCGTGCGAACTGCGCCACCTCCTCCGGATCGTCACTGAAACCGCTCTCCGCGTCGACGGAGAGCAGAAACGGCTCCGTCCCGAGAGCGAGAGCGAGCCGGAGGGTCTCGTCGCGGATCGCCGACGCGCCGTCGGGCACACCGGCGGCCGCGGCCACACCCAGACTGGTCGTCCCGATCGCACGAAACCCCGCGGCGGCCAGGGCTGCTGCCGAGGCGTGATCCCAGGCGTTGGGCAGCAGAAGGGGCTCGTCGGCGTGATGCAGGTCGGCGAACGCGGTCACGACAGATCACCGACCGCGTCGGCGTAGTACGTGGATTCCTTGAGGTGCAGGGCAAGTTCGCGGAAGGTCCAGCCCTCACCGGGCGAGTGGTCGAGCTGGTCCTCGGTGAGGACGTCGAGCCGGTTCGCCCAGATCCGGGCGAGCCGGGTGAGGCGGCTGCGTGCCTCGTCGAGGTCCTCCTGGGTGAAGGGGGCGAAATCCGCTTCGGTGGTGGCGGCGGACGCATGCCAGCGGTCGGGCTGCGGGAGCTCGCCCACGAGCCTCGCCTCCAGTTCGGCGAGGTGATCGACGAGATGGTCGGCGACACGGCGGATCGCCTTGTGCGGGGTGTAGACGCGGTCGTCGACGTGCGCGGGCTTGCCGTCCCAGTCGGTCCAGGTGGCGGCGAGGGAGAGAACGTGGTCGACCATGCCGGTGACGGCCTGTGCGGGGGTTTCCTGCGGGTTTTCGGTCACACCGGCACGCTAGGCGCACATCACTTCGGCGCCGGCCGAAGCGTGCCAGGGCCTGTCCGGCGGATCAGGTCTGCCTTAAGGCGGAGTTCGGGTGTCCGTCAGCCATCGTTCACCTGTACTGCCGGTCCGGTACACCGAGCCCGACTGGGATGCGGAGAGCGGGCGGGGCATCTTCCTGATCGCGTCTGTGGTGGACGTGGGGGGGCGTCACGCCCAGGAACGGCGGCAAGCAGGTGTGGGCGCAGTTCACTGCCGTGAACTTTTGACCCATCCGGTGATCCCGGACTTGGGGTGGCCGCCCCGAACAGGAGCACCCGACCATGAACAGCGTCTCTGATCAGCTAAGCGATCCCATGCAAGACATAGCGTCTGGTATGGGTTGTGCCCACCTGGGTGGGGTGGCATGGGCGTGCAGGTGGAATCCTGCGCCCAGTGCCGCTCCTCGTGGCCGGTGTCGGCCGGTGGGGGGTGTGCTGATCGTCGTCACGCCCTGGTGCCGGTGGGCTGCGCGGGGCAGCCGACCTGGGCCCGTGTGAGCGTGTCCCTCCGGACGCTTGCCCGCCGGCCCCGAGGGGCCGGTGGGGGAGGGTGCCCGGCGTCGCCTGGGCGCGGGGCGTGTGGTGCGGCGCCGGGTGGGGCCGTTCTTGGACCGGTCCTTCCGGCTGGTCTTCGTGGCCGGGGTGACCACGGCTTGAGTTTCGAGCTTGTCCACCACCGAGCGGATCATCATGATGCCGGTGGCGCGGTCGGTGACGGTCTTGGTCTGGTGGGCCAGACCGCGGGCGGCGATGCGCTGCCAGGCTCCGGCGTCGCGGTCGCCCTGCCAGCCGCACTCCGGGTTCGGGCAGATGGCCCATTTCCAGCCGGGCGCGATGGGCCGGTCGGGGGCCTTGCGGTGGCGCAGCGGGACCAGACAGCGGGGGCAGCGCCGGGAGGTGTCGCGGGCCGGAACGGTGACGACGGCGATACCGGCCTCGGCGGCCAGGTGCCGTATCCGGTTCACGATCTGCCCGCGGACTTGCTGGGACAGGCGAGTGTTGAGGGTGTGGCCCATGCCGCGGGCCTCCATGGAGCGGAGGTCTTCGATGTAGATCACGCTCGCGCAGGCGGTGAGGGCCTGGTCGACCGTCCAGCGGGCGGCAGCCCATGCCAGGGCGTCGTTGAGGTGGGAGCGGCGGTCGCAGACGTGCCGGAGCTCTTCGGCGAGCAGCTGCTGTCTGCCCGTCAGCGGATGCGTGTCGTCTCCGGCGATGAGGCGTTCGTAGTGGCCGGTCTTGGCGTGCAGGTGCTCACTCTCGCGGCGCAGCCGGTGCTGTCGGGCCAGCACTCCGGCGGCGCGGAACATACCCCCGGCCCCGACAGCGGTGATCTTCCCGTCGTCGTGCAGGCGGACGGCGCCCGCGCTGAGCAGGGTGTTCAGCCCCCAGTCCACGCCCAGTGCGATCGTGTGCCCACTGCGCCGGGCCTTCGGCACGGCGTGCGTGTAGGCCAGATCGGCCCGCACCCCGCGTTGGCGGACCTGCAGGGTGGGCAGGTGCAGCACCGCGCCGGGCGGGATGGTCGGCGGCAGCGCGATGGGGCACGCCACCCACGCCCAGTCCCGGTAGGAGCGCGGGTCGGGGCACGTCGGGAGCTGCAGCCGCAGCAGCGCCCGGCCCGGATCGTCACCACGGATGATCGACGCCTGCTGCCCGTCGCAGGCCGACAGCAGCAGCATCCGCGCCGTGCGGGGTGCGGCCTCCAGCTCGAACACGTCGGCAGGCAACCGCCCGTGCTTCTTGGCGAAGGCGGCGATCTGCCGGGTACGGGACCTGATCACGCTGGAGGGCAGATCCCGGCCGTCGGGCACGGCCTCACGGACGGCATCCCACTCGTCCGGGGTACGCCTGCCCGCCTCGGCGGGCCAGGTCTCGATGACTCCGGCGGTCAGGTCCGCCCGCCACTTCGCCGACCGCAGCGTGCGCCCGGCCTGCTCCTGGGCCATCCGCACGATCCGGTCATTGACGCGCGCGCCCTCGGCCGGGGCGACGGTCCAGCCCAGACGCCGCAGCGCCATCCACGCGTTCGACGGCAGCCCGCGGCCTGCGCCGTCCACGCCCGAGGCCAGCAGGTCCACATCGGCGGCGTTCCAGTGCACGCCCAGCAGATCGGCAGCCATGCCGGACACCAGATCAGCCGCCCAGCCCACCCGCTGGGCCAGCACTGCGGCCGACAGCACCTCACCCGTCTGCTCCACCACGCCCGCCCGCAGCAGACCACGGACACCGGCGGTACGGGCCGTCTCGCCCTCGCCCAACGGCAGCCTCCGGCTCACCGGTACCCCTCCCCTCCGCCCGTGGTGCTGTCATCCGATCAACGACACTCCCGCGAAAAGGTCACTCATTCGATCTGCGCACTTACATACGACGCCGACACCGGTACCGGACACACGACATGACGCTGGCGGGGACGACACATCACTACGGATCCCAAAGGAAACACGTGAGCCTGTACGTGCGGGAGATACCGCGCCGGGAACATCTGGCCCACCTACGGCTGTATCCCGACGCGAGCCATCTCCAGATCCCCGAGTGGGGCGATGTGAAGCCCGACTGGCTGCCGGAGAGCGTCGGCTGGTTCGAGGACGGGGAGATGATCGCGACGGCGCTGGTCCTGTACCGGCCGCTGCCCGGGACGCGGCGCTTCCTCGCGTACCTTCCCGACGGACCCGCGATCGACTGGCGGACCCCTCGTCTGGAGCGGTGGCTGGACCCGCTCGTCGCCCACCTGAAGCGGATCGGGGCGTTCTCGGTGCGGATCGGGCCGCCCCTGGTCGTACGTCACTGGGACGCGGCCACCGTGGCGGCCGGCATCGCCGACCCCGACGTACGTCATCTGCACGATCTGCCCGCGGCCGGCATCGACGGATACGCGTTCGACGTCGCGGAGCGGCTGCAACGGCTCGGCTGGCGGCGGTGCGAGGAGGACGACGGGAGCGGGTTCGGCCTCGGCCAGCCGCGCTACGGCTGCGAGATCCCGTTGGCGGGGCGCTCGGTGGACGACCTTCGCGGCGCCCTCGCACCGCATTGGGAACAGTCCTTGCGCACGGCCGAGACGGCAGGCGTCCGTGTGTCGTGGGGCTCGGCCTCCGACCTGCCCGAGTTCCACCGCCTGTACACTGCGACCGCCGCCCACGACGGCTTCAAGGCCCGCCCGTTGGACTACTTCCTGCGCATGTGGAAGGCCCTGAACGCCGAGGACGACAACCGGCTCAGCCTCTACCTCGCCCGGTACGACGGGGAGGTGCTCTCCGCGGCCCTCATGATCAACGTCGGCTCCCGAGTCTGGCACTCGTACGCCGCATCCGGCCGCCGAGGACGCCAACTGCGGCCCAGCAGCGCATTGTTGTGGCGCATGCTGTGTGACGCACAGGCGGCGGGCGCCGAGACGTACGACCTGCGCGCCATCACCCCCGCTCTCACCGAGGACCGCCTGCTCGGCCGGCTCCGCTTCAAGACGGGGACGGGCGGCCGGGCCGTGGAGTACCTCGGGGAGTGGGAACTACCGGTGGGCAGCCAGGGCAAAGTGCTGCAGCGGGCGTTGGGGGTCTACCTCGGGCGCAGGTGACACCTGCCGCAGCGGTCGTCGTCGACGCCGATCCGTTCGCGTCTGCGCGGACGGCAGGGCCTGTCCGGTTCAGTCGCCGCGTTCCGCCGCGCTGCGCTCCACGCAGAACTCGTTGCCCTCCGGGTCGGCGAGGACGGCCCAGCCCGTGCCGTCGGGGTTGCGGCGGTCGTCGAGGAGCGTGGCGCCGAGGGCGAGGATGCGGTCGACCTCCTTGTCGCGGGTGCGGTCCTGCGGCTGGAGGTCGAGGTGCACGCGGTTCTTGACGGTCTTGGTCTCCGGCACCGTGATGAAGAGGAGGCCCGCACCCTCGATCAGCACCTCTGCGTCGCCGGGCTTGTTGCCCTCGTGCACGGGGAGGTCCAGGACCTGCGACCAGAAAGAGGCGAGTTCATAGGCGTGGGTGCAGTCGATCGTGGTGTGGCGGATTCTGGAAGTCATGCGGGGATTCTTGGGCACGCCGATGATCCGGGCAACGCAAGAGCAGGCAATGGCGGCAACCTTCCCTCCTCCGGCGGCGACAGGAAGGCATGACTTCAGCAAGACCCACCACACGTCACCGCCGTATCCGGGGTGCCCGCAAGCCCCTGATCGGCGGTCTCGCCGCCACCGCCGCCCTGGTCGGGGCGTGGTACGCGGCAGCCGGGGCGGCGACGACCACCGCCGACGGTCTCGCCGTGACCAGCACCGCCGTGAGCCTGCCGGCCAAGTTCCCTTACCTGTCAGCGGGTTACAACAACACCCGCGAGTGGACCCGAACGGCGACCGCAGTGGCCCCCAACGGCACCCTGCGCGTGGCCTGGCCCGCCTCGGACGGCATCCATGTCACCCCGCTCACCTCCGCCGGGAAGCGCTCGGGCGCGGACACGGTCGTCAAGGGCGCCAAGGAGGTCGGCGGGCTGGTCGCGCACAACGACGGCTTCGCGCTGCTCACCCGGGTCTCCGACAGCAACAAGTGGAAGGAGACGGCGGCCGCGATCGTCCGCTACACGGGCGGGAAGAAGACCTGGACCACCAAGCTCACCGGCACCTCCACCAACGACACGGCCCCGCTGCTCGACGGTCAGCTCAGCTGGAACGGCAAGAAGTACGGCGCGTACTTCGTCGTGCACGGCGCCGGAGGCTTCGCCGACGGACACTACGGCGACAAGTTGACCTACGTCAGCGCCAAGGGCGCGAAGCTCAGCGGCGGTTGGAGCTGGGGGTGCAGTCACAACGAGGGCATCGCACTGCACGCCGAGGCCTCCGGCGCGTTCACCTCCCTCTGTTTCGACGACTGGCGCTCGGGTCTGTTCGTGTCGACGGGGATCGGCGCGCCCGACACCGCGCCGGTCGTGCAGCGCGAGCAGTGCTGGGCGGGCTACTGCGGCGGGACGTTCGCCGGCCGTACCGGCGATCTCGTCAAGTCCTCCACCGGCCGCTACGCGACCGCCTTCGCCTCCCGCGGCGCCGCGTCCGCCAAGAAGAACCCGGACGACGCGAGCGGTCGCGGCTGGACGGTCAAGCCGCGGACGAGCACCCACCAGGTGGCCGTCGCCTTCCTGAAGAACCGCAACTCCGGCCCCGGCAAGGCGATGTACCTGACCAGCGCGAAGGGCACCGAACACGTCAACGTGCGCATCGCCCCCTACGGCAAGGACCGTCTCCTGTTGTCCTGGGAGTCCCTGAAGAACGCCAAGTGCTCAAGCGGCACCTGCACCGGCACCTTCACGGGCACGCACCTCAGGACCATCGACTGGAACGGAAAGTTCCAGAGCGCGGACAAGGTGGTGAACACGCGGATCACGGGCGACATCGCGGTCCAGAAGGACGGGACACTGACATGGGCGTACGCCCCGGTCACACCGTCGTACACGACCGCGCTCACCGGCGCGTCCCCGACCTCGACGAAGCTGAGGATCGCCCGACTCACTCCGTGAGGGCCCGTCTGCCGGTGGAGCCGGCGAACGCCTCGGCGATCACGCTGTTCCGGTCCCCGGCCCCGGGACCACTTCCACCCCGGAGCCGTCCAGCCGAACCCGCACCTCGGATTCGCCGCTCCACCGCACCCTCAGCTCCCCCGCCGCCGTCCTGTGCACCGTCACCGTCTCCTCCAGCGGCACGGGATCCGGTTCGCCGGTGAGCCGTGCCAGGGCGACGAAGAGAGTGCCGCCGTCGTCGTCACCGGTGACGCCCGTGAGGGAGCCGGTCAGCCCCAGAACAGGCAGCAGTTCGGCGCGCACACCGTCCCCCGTCGCCCACCCGGTGACCCGCACCGTCGTGCCGGGACCGGCGCCCGTCACCAGATGCGCCCGCACTTCGGCGGCCCCGTGCGCGAGCACCACGCTGGTCACCCGTACCCCGTCCCCGACTGTGTGCCGGGACGCCGCCCAGCCCTCCCCGACCCCCAACGGCACGATGTCCGTCCGGCTCGGATCGTCGCCGACGATCACGCTGTTGTCGTACGACCCCTCGTACGACGCCGAGGGCTCCGTCACCGTCGAGTACGCGAGCCGCGTGTAGTACGGGTCGTAGCGGACGTCCTCGCTGCCGTGGTTGTGGAGGCGGACGACGCCGTCCGAACGTGTGGACTGGAGCAGCCAGTTGGGGGCGGCGATCGGGGTGACCGCGTCCGCGCGCTCCGCCGGGGCCGGTTTCTCGGTCGCCGTCCACGCCTCGTGGTCGGGCGGGAGCAGCAGGCCGAGGAAGCCCTTGCCGGCCCAGTACGGGGACGCGGGGCCCGAATAGCCTTGCAGTACGGCGGAGTCGGGGCCGTGCCAGCCCAGGGTCAGCAGGCCCCGTCCGTCCACCGCGCCCCGCTCCAGGAAGTACCGCAGCGCCCCGGACGCCAGCCTCCGTGTCTCCCCCGGTGCCAGCGGGGTGTGGCCCGTCAGCGGGCCCAGCCACAGCGGGGCCGTGGTCGCGAAGCGGTACGTCAGAGAACGGCCCTGGTGCATCGGGGCGCCGTCCGCGCCGAACAGGCGGGCGTAGTCGTCGAGGTGGCGGGAGAGCCGGCCGCCGTACAGGTCCAGCAGCCGGGTGTCATCCGCCAGCCATGCGTGCAGCACCGGATACAGGTGCATCGCCCAGCCGTTGTAGTAGTCGAACTTGCGGCCGTCGCCGTCGGTGTACCAGCCGTCCTGGACGTACCACTGCTCGATCCGCTCCAGCCCTCGCTCGATCGCCTTCCCGGACGCCTCCGGCTCGTGGCCGATCTCCTGGAGGAAACCGGCGACCGTGACCGGGAACAGCTCCCAGTTGCAGGGCCAGGCCTCGGCGGTCAGCGCGTCGCCGAGCCAGGCCGCCGCCCGCTGTCGTACGCCGTCGTCCAGGCGGTCCCACAGCAGTGGCCTGGTCAGCCGCAGCGCGAGGGCGATGGAGGCCGCCTCGACGAGCGGCTGGCTGCGGTCCTCGATGCGGGGCCAGACGCCGCGGACTCCGGCGGCGAGTCCGTCGGCGTACCGCTCGAGCGCGGCCTCGTCCCTGCGGAAGGCTGCGAGGAGCAGCGTACGGGCGTACCCCTCCAGGCCGTCGGAGAGGCGGCCCGACCAGCTCTGACGGTCACCGGGGAAGTGGTAGAGGGCGTGGTCCTCGGTGGCGTACGGCGCCACGGCGGCGAGCAGGGCGTCGGCCGCCGCCTCCCAGTGGCGGCGGGTGTACCCCGTGTGCGGGCTGAGGACGCGGTCGTCCCGGGGCAGATCCATCGGAAACGGTTTCCTTCCAGCTGGGCCTGGGCCGCCCCGGTTCCGGTCGGGGCGGCCCAGGGGCTCATCCCACCCTTACCTTGCCCTCGGGCACCAGATGCTGGGCGACGAGTTCATCACGGACCAGCTCGGCGTAGGCGGTGGCGCCGCGCACGGAGGTGTGGGTGTTGTCCCGTTTCTCGTTGTAGAGGTACAGCGCCTTGGAGGCCTCGACGCCCAGGGATTCCACCAGCGTCTTGGTCTTCGTCGTGAGGTCGATCAGTGGGACGTCGCGGTCGGCGGCGACCGAGCGGATGACGGCCGGGTGGTCGACGCCGAGGCCGTTGACGAGGAGGGCGGTGCCGTTGTTCAGGGTGCCGTCGGCGTTGAACCAGCGTCGCACGATGGGGGTGACGAGGACCGGGCGGCCGCCCTGCGCGCGGACGCCGTCCACGAGGGCCTCGAGGTTGGCCCGGTAGGTCGCCTCGTCGGTCGTCTTGTCGTTGTGGGCGAGCTGGACGAGCACGAGGTCGCCGCGGCGGATCTGCGGCTGGACGGTGGCCCAGAGCCGGGTGTCGGAGAGGTACGTCACCGTACTCTCGCCGGAATCCGCGTAGTTGGCGACCGACAGGCCCTTGCGGAGGTACTGCGGCAGCTGCTGGCCCCAGCCGTAGTAGGGGTCGCCGGGCTGGTCGCAGACTGTGGAGTCGCCGACGAGGAAGATCTGCCGGGCGTGCCGGGCGGGGGTGACGCGGATGTCGGCGAGGGCGGGGGCCGTGCCACCGAGCACCAGGTCGAGGCCGGGGGTGCCGTCGGGGCCGGTGGGCTCGCCCTCGGGTGTGCGGACGTTCACCGTGAAGCTGCGGGCGGCACGCTCACCGGCCGCGACGGCGGTCTCGGGGAGCAGGGCGCGCCGGGTCTCGCCGCCGATGCTCGTGCTGGACGCCGTCTCGCCGCCGAGGAGCACCTGGACGTCGTACGTGCCGGGCGGGACGTCGAAGTGGCAGGCGGTGGCGGTGCAGTTCACCGGTGACGAGACCGGTCCCGAGGGCGACTCGGGGGCGGCGTGGGCCGGTACGGCCGTCAGGCCGGCGCTCAGGGTGACCGCCGCCAGGACGGCGAGGTGGAAACGTCTCATGCGCGACTCCTCCGACAGGTCGACAAGGCCTGGCTGCTGGACGGTACCGCTCACAGCAAGCGCTTTCCAGCCCTTGCGGTGAGCGGCTCGTGGGCGACCGGCTGCCTCAGCGCGGGCACGTCGATCGACGCGATCGATCTGCCGGCCTGATCCCGAGGCGGATCATGTCCCGCGCGTCCACTGCTGGTTGGTTCCTCCGTTGCAGGTGTACGTGATGAGCGCGGCGGAGTTGGCGGTGGACGCTCCGGACACGTCCAGGCACTCGCCGGTCGCGCGGGATCTGACGTTCACGTAGCTGCCCGTGGTGGTGAGCGACCACTGCTGGCCGGCGGCCGACGCGTTGCAGTTCTCCTGGGTGACCGTGCTCGCGTTCTCCTGCACGCACAGGGAGCTGTTGCGCACCATCAGCTGGTAGTAACCGCTTCCGACGGGCTTGAACCAGTACTTCTGGTTGTTGCCGCCGTTGCAGTCGTACTGCTTGATCTGGGCGCCCTGCCACAGCGACTGGCCGGTGACGTCGGCGCACCTGGAGCTGTGCCGGGCGATCAGCGTGTGGTACGTGGCACTCGTCCCGCTGATCGTCCCGGCCGCCGCGTCGACGGTGACCTCCGGGGACCAGGACATCGACATCGAGGTCGAGGTGGGGAAGGTCAGCGGCAGCCAGACGTAGCGGGAGTCGTTGACGGTCCCGCCGAAGGAGTTGCCCCAGCGGTCGCCCAGGTACAGGTACGAGGTGCCCGAACTGCCCTGCACCGGAAGGACGTACGTGGTCTGGGAGCCGTACGCCGTCGAGTCGCCGACGTTCGTCATCGCCGACCAGGGGCCCGCGAGGTTGGTGGCCGTCGCGTACTGCTGCTGGTTGGGGCTCCAGCCGGTGGCGCCCGACGTCAGCATGAAGTACACCCCGTTGCGCTTGAACAGCGCCGGGGCCTCGCGGTGTCCGCCGTGCCAGGGGTCGGCGACCAGGGCGGCGATGCCGGTGTAGTCGCTGGTCAGGCGGTAGATGTGCAGGTCGTAGTTCTCGCGGGCGGCGGAGACCATGTAACCGGTTCCGTCGGTGTCGACGAAGACCGTGATGTCCCGGGACATGTGCTGGCCGAGCGGGCGGAAGCTGCCCTGCCAGGTGTAGTTGCCGTCGACGGTGTCCGAGACGGCGACGGCCGCGCGGGCCTCGCTGTAGTCGGAACCGTTTTCCTTGTGCATCCACATCACGAACTTGCCGGTGGACGCGTTGTACATGACCTTCGGCCGCTCGATGTTGGCGACGGCCAGCTCCGGGTGGGTGGACTGGGTCAGGACGTGGTTCCTGAACTCCCAGTTCTTCAGGTCGGTGGAGCGGTAGGCGTCCACGTACCGGAAGGTGTTGTCGGCGTTGCGGTGCTCGCCGAACCAGTAGTAGTACGAGCCGACCTTGATGACGCCGCCGCCGTGGGCGTGCACGGGGTTGCCGGAGGTGTCCGTGAACCGGGTGCCGTTGGTGAGGGTCTGGGGTGCGGCGCTCGCCGGGGCGGAGGTGACCAGGGCACCGGCGAGCGCACAGCACAGCGCCAGGAGGATCGCGTACGCGCGTCTCATCTCACGCCCCCTGCCGCAGCGGTGTCGGCGACGGGAACGCCGAAGTCGGGCGTGCCGTCCGGCTTCCAGCCGAGGGTCTGGACGCGGGTGTGGCGGTTGGGGTCGTTGAGCGGGTCGCCGTTGATCTCCTTGTACTGGCGGGCGTGGTACACGAGGACGTCGGTGCGGCCGTCCTCGGCGACCGTGAAGCAGTTGTGGCCCGGGCCGTACTGCTTGGTGGTGTCGTTGCTGGTGAAGACCGGGGTCGGGGACTTCGACCAGTTGGCCGGGTTCATGAGGTCGCTGTCGGCGGGGGCGGTGAGCAGGCCCATGCAGTAGTTGTGGTCGGTGGCGCTCGCCGAGTACGTCATGAAGACTCGGCCGTTGCGCTGGAGGACGTACGCGCCCTCGTTGACCTTGTATCCGATGCACTCCCAGTCGTACTGGGGGGTCGAGAGCCGGACCTGGGGGCCCGTCAGGGTCCAGGGGTTCGCCATCCTGCTCAGCCACAGGGCGGTGTTGTTGTCCATGCCGGGCTCGTGCTGGGCCCAGGCGAGGTAGCGGGTGCCGCGGTGGGTGAAGGCGGTCGCGTCCAGGGAGAAGGTCTCCCACGCCGTCTTGATCTGCCCCTTCTCGACCCAGGTGCCGCGGAAGGGGTTGGGGTGGGAGTTCTCCAGCACCCAGATGCGGATGCGCCACACGTCCTCGGCGGGCGCGGCGGCGAAGTAGATGTACCACTTGCCGCCGATCCGGTGCATCTCCGGCGCCCAGATGTGGGCGCCCATGTCGCCGGTCGGGTGCGCCCGCCAGATGACGGACTCGGCGGCGGTCGTGAGGCCGTTCAGGGTGCGGGAGCGGCGCAGGATGATGCGGTCGTACTCGGGGGCGGTGGCGGTGAAGTAGTAGAAGCCGTCGGTGTGACGGGTGATGTGCGGGTCGGCGCGGTGGGGGACGAGGGGGTTCACGTAGGGGCCTGCTGCCTTCGGCTTCGCGGTGGGGGTGGCTGCCAGGGCCGTTGCGGGTGCGGCGGCCAGGGCGCCCGCGGCGAGGGCGGCGCCCTTCAGCACCAGTCGGCGGTCGGGGGTGGGGGGCAGGTCGTCGGCGCGGCTCATGCGGACTGCCTCTCGGTCTCGGTGGCCTGTCGACTCTCTAGTTCGAGATTTCGTACGACATCTGTTATTCCGAACGCCGAAAAGGTAAGGGTGTGTTACGAGGAGGTCAACGGGTCCGGCGAGACAAAGAGGAACGCGAATTTTCTGTTATCGGCGGCAGCCTCCGCCCGTCTCCGATCACGTGCGCAGCCTTACTCACACGACAGCAGCGGCCGCCGGCGCCCTCGCCGCGGTCGCCGCCCTCACTGTCACCGCTCCCCCCGCGGTGGCCGCCGGCCCCCGGGACGTCACCGCCGACGTCCTCGGGGGCCGGGACGTCACGCTCACCGGCGACACGGTCGTCACCGTCCCGTCCGGGACGACGACGTACGACGGCGTCTTCCGCGGCGAGGGCACGCTCACCGTGCGCGGCAGCGGAACGCTCATCCTCACCAAGGACAGTGACTTCACACTGCCCGAGTCCCGGCAGCGGCAGAAGGTGACCACGCAGGGCGGCAACCACCCGTACGTCACCACGACCAGCCCCGACCCGCCCGCGGTCACCGTCGAGCGCGGCACCACGCTCCAGTACGGCAACGGCGGGACGACCGGCCTGATCGGCCACTTCCCGTACAACACGCCCGCGTTCCGGCTCAACCAGGACAACATCCGGGTCGACGGCACCCTGCGCCTGTCCCTGAAGAGCGCCTACAACCTGGGCACCATCAGCGGCACCGGGCTGATCACCCAGCCGAGGTTCCTCTGGGGCACCTGGGACCTGTCGGGCACGCACTCCTTCTCCGGGGTGATCGACAACGGTACGCAGGTCAACGCCGGACGGCCGGAGTTCGCGACGTCGCTGCCGAACGTACGCAAGGTCCTCAACCAGGGCACGTACACCGTGGACACCCCACTCGGCCGGACCGTCACCATGGGGATGGACTTCTACCAGCGCGAGTACGGCAGCGACATCAACGTCCAGTCGCGGCCCGGCAGCAAGGTCGTCCTCACCGGCCAGTACAGCTGGTCCGACCAGGGCGGCGACACGAACCCCTCGCTCAGCGACCCCGCGCTGAACTGGACGCCCGCGCGCAAGAACGTCAACAAGCGCGGCACCAACATCAAGGGCGCGAACGTCCAGTGGGGCGACGGCACGACGAACAAGATCTTCATGCCGGGGACCGCCGAGACGGTCTACATCAACCTGCTGGCCGCTCGGTCGCGTTCCCTGCTCACCTTCGACTACAACGGGCCGGTGACGCTGGGCGCCCCCATCGGCGGCGGCCGGTTCCACGACACCCTGGCCGCGCCCGGCGCCGGGGACGTCGTCATCGCGGGGACACGCGGGAACGACGTGACCTTCGCGGCGAAGCAGTACTACGACGGCTCGACCACCGTCGAGAAGGGCGCGGTGCTGCGGCTGGGGTCGGCGCAGGGTGACGGCTCGCTGTGGATGGACGGCGGCCTGTGCCGGGTGGTGAACGACGGCACGCTCGTGGTGCGGAACGCCTCGACGCCGGTCTCGCTGTCCCGGGTCAGCGGCTCCGGGGCGTTCGTGCAGTCGGGCGCGGCGACCACGACGCTGGCCGGGAAGGGGGTGACGTACACCGGCACGACGACGGTCAGGAAGGGCACGCTGGCGCTGCGCTCGGGGGCCACGCTCACCCGCAGCAGGGCGATCCGGCTGACGTCGGCGGGCGCGCGGCTGGACGTCGGTGCGTCGGGGCTGCGGGTGACGACCACACTCACCGGCAAGGGCACCGTGAAGGGGGCGGTGACCAACGAGGGCGTGGTCGCGGGCGGGCTCGCGGTGACCGGGGGCTTCACGCAGCGTGCGGACGGTCGACTGGTCCTCGGGGACGTGCCGTTGAAGGTGAGCGGGGGTGCGGTGCGACTGGCCGGTGACCTCGACCTGTCCGCCGCCGGGAGGGACCCGGACCGCGAGATCACCGTCCTCGACAACACGGGCCGGGGGGCGACGAAGGGCGCCTTCAAGGGCCTGCGCGAGGGCGCCGAGGTGAAGCTCGCCGGCACCGTCCACCGCATCACCTACCGGGGCGGCGACGGCAACGACGTCGTCCTCACCGCCGCCGCCGAGAGCCCGTCGGCGTCCCCGGCCCACGCACCGGCATCCGGCGCGCCGACACCGGGCACGCGCAGCGCGAGCACCGCCGACGACTCAGGGCTGGGCTGGTGGCCGTACGTCCTTGCCGCCGGGCTGCTGGGCGGGCTCCTGATCCCGGCGAGGCGGCGCACCCGCCGCGGGCGACGGCGTGGCGGACGGCACGCCGCCCACGGGTGACTCCTGGTCCGCGTCGACCGGTCGGTGGTGTGCAGGGGGCATCACCGGCCGGCCGACGCCTGGGATGTCCCCAAGGGAGGCGGGAACTGCGTGACCAGCCACGACGCACCCGCAGGTGATGTACCGCATTCCCAGCGGAGCGCTTAGCGTCGTGACATGACCAGCAACACCCCCGAAACCCCGCTCGGCCTCGCAGACGCCCTCGCCACCGGCACGGTCGTCCTCGACGGCGGCATGTCCAACCAGCTCGAGTCGGCCGGGCACGACCTGAGCGACGAGCTGTGGTCGGCGCGGCTGCTCGCCGAGCGGCCCGAGGCGATCACCGAGGCGCACCTCGCCTACTTCGAGGCGGGCGCGGACGTGGCGATCACCGCCAGCTACCAGGCCACCTTCGAGGGCTTCGGCAAGCGCGGGATCGGCCGCGAGCGGGCGGCCGAACTCATCGGCCTGAGCGTGGAGTTGGCGCGCGAGGCGGCGCGCCGGGCACGCGCCGCGCGCCCGCTGTGGGTGGCGGCGTCCGTCGGCCCGTACGGGGCGATGCTCGCGGACGGCTCCGAGTACCGGGGCCGTTACGGGCTCACGGTCGACGAACTGGAGCGCTTCCACCGGTCCCGCATGGAGGTGCTGGCCGCCGCCGCGCCGGACGTCCTGGCGCTGGAGACGGTCCCCGACGCCGACGAGGCGACGGCGCTGCTGCGGGCGGTGCACGGACTCGGGGTGCCGGCCTGGCTGTCGTACACCGTGACCGGCGACCGCACCCGCGCCGGGCAGCCGCTGGAGGAGGCCTTCGCCCTGGCCGCCGACGTGGACGAGGTGATCGCGGTGGGCGTGAACTGCTGCGCCCCCGAGGACGTGGACGCCGCGGTGGAGACGGCGGCGCGGGTGACCGGCAAGCCGGTGGTCGTCTACCCCAACAGCGGCGAGACCTGGGACGCGGAGGCCCGCGCCTGGAGCGGCCGCTCCACCTTCACCCCGGAACAGGTCGAGGGCTGGCGCTCCGCCGGGGCCCGGCTGATCGGCGGGTGCTGCCGGGTGGGACCGGAGGCGATCATGTCCATCGCGCGCACGCTGACGGCCTGACCGACGGCTCGTCGGCCGTCGGCGGCCTGGCCCTTCCCCCCTCCCGCCGCTCACCTCGTCCTGCCCCCTCCGCGCTGCTAGCCTCACCGCACCGGGAACCGGTTTCCATCGTTGTTGCCGCAGTTCCCGGAGGGGGAGCAGGGATCGGGGCGAGGGGCGGGGTGGGGTATGACGCGCAAGAGTGGGAGCGCGAGCCGGAGCACGATCCGGGACGTGGCGTTGCGGGCGGGGGTGTCCGCGTCGACCGTGTCGCGCGTGCTCGGCGGGGCGTACCCGGTGAGTTCGGCGACCCGGACGCGTGTGATGCGGGCCGTGCGCGACCTGGACTACGTCGCCGACGCGCGAGCCAAGGCGGTCGCGGGCGTCGGAACGCCCACGCTGGCGTTCGTCCTGGAGGACATCACCGGTCCGTCGTTCGCGCACATGGCGCACGGCGTGGAGCGCGAGGCGACCCGGCTCGGTCATCTGTGCCTGGTGTGCAGCACGGAGGGCGACGTCCAGCACGAGCTGGACTTCGTGGAGATGATGCGCGCCCAGCGGGCCGCCGCGGTGATCCTGGTGGGCGGCGGCGCCGACACCCCGGAGTACCGCGAACGCACCCGCCGGATGGCCGACTCACTGGCCTCGGCGGGTTCCCGGCTCGTCCTGTGCGGCCGCCCGCCGCTGGGCCCGGGGGCGCCGGTCACGGTCATCGAGTACGACAACGAGGGCGGCGCCTACGCCCTGGTCGCGCACGTCCTGGCCCAGGGCCACCGGCGGATCCTCTTCCTCGGCGGCAAGCCCGACCACAGCACCGCGCTGGGCCGCGAACGCGGCTACCTCGCCGCCCACCGCGCCCGCGGCGTCGACCCCGATCCGGCCCTGCTCCTGCACGGCGACTTCACCCGCGACTCCGGACACCAGCTGATGCGCCGAGCCCTCGCGGAGGGGCTGGAGTTCACCGCGGTGGTCGCCGCCACCGACATGGTCGCGGCGGGCGCGCTCACCGCCCTGCACGAGGCGGGCCTCGACGTCCCCGGCGATGTTTCGCTGGCCGGTTACGACGACATTCCCTTCGCCCGCGACCTGCACCCCGCCCTGACGACGGTGCACGTCCCCTACCAGGAACTGGGCCGCCTGGCGGTCCGTACCGCCCTCGGCCACACCGCGGACGCCCCGGCCGAGCACCTGCTGCTGGGCACGCATGTCGTGGTGCGGGACTCGGTGCGTGCGGTGGGCTGAAGCCCCCCTCCCCCGTAGTCCGGCCTCGGTCACTGCCGACGGACGCCGCTCGAGCGACGGAGCAGACGGGCGACCGACCGCAGTTCCGCACGGCGCGCGGCCGCACCGTCGGCGGGGACGGCCGGGGGCGCGGATTCCCGAGCCGTGGCGTCGGCCGTCCACAGGGCCAGCTCGCGGTCGCGCGGGCCGTACACGGTGTACGGCTCTCTCAGCGCCCTCTGCTCGCCCGACGCCCCCCGATCACCGGCCTCTCCCGCCGGCCCGGCTTCGCCGAAGATCCGCACCGGACGGGTGGCGTCCCACGCCTCCCAGCCCGGGTCTCCGTCGGCCGCGAAGCGCACCCACGCCGTGTGCATCGCGTCGGCCAGCTCGGTCGGCGCACCCCACCCCGCCAGCTTGGCCGCCTCGGGCACCTCCCCGGTGTCGAAGACGAACCCGAGTTCCAGGGCGTGGCAGGCGCCGAGGCCGGGCAGCAGGGAGGGCCAGGCGAACTCGTAGACGTACGACGATCCGGGGCGGGCGTCGGCCAGGCGGTGCAGCGGAATGCGCAGCAGGTGGTCGGTGACCAGCTGGCCGACGGTCTCCGCGGTGCCGGCCTCGGGGTGCAGGGCACGGTAGCCGCGCGGGACCTCGTGGCCGCAGTGGCAGCGGGCCATGGCCCCGGCCAGGGCGACCGGGCCGAGCCGGTCGACGCGCTCCAGCAGCCCGCCGGGCACGAGCCACAGCCGGTACTCGTCGCGGGTCCAGCCCATGAGCAGGTCCACGCCCTCGGCGACCCGGCCCTCGACCAGGGCCTGAAGGGGATCGCGGGGGACGATGTCGTCGTCGACGACGATCCCGAAGGCCGGCCCGCCCAGCACGGGGCTGCTGAGCCGGCTCACCTCGGCCTGGGTGCGCAGCAGCAGGTCGCGGTCGACGGCGGCGAAGGCCTCGGCGGTCGCGGGCACCTTCAGCCGGGTCGCCATCCGGCGCACCATCCGCCGTACCTTGTCCCGCTCGGCCGCCTCGGGCGGCCCGCTCTGCAGGACCGCGCGCCGGAACAGGCCCTGGGCCTGCGGGGCGGCGATCAGGGCGCCGATGCTGATCGCGCCGGCCGACTGTCCGCAGAGGGTCACCCGGTCGGGGTCACCGCCGAAGGCCTCGATCGACTCGTGCACCCAGCGCAGGGCGGCGAGCTGGTCGCGCAGGCCGGGATTGGCGGGGGCGTCCGGGAACAGTCCGTAGCCCTCCACTCCGAGCCGGTAGTTGAGGGAGACGAAGACGATCCCGTCGCGGGCGAAGGTGCGTCCGTCGTACACGGGCACACACGACGAACCCCTGGTCAGGGCCCCGCCGTGCAGCCACACCAGGACCGGGAGCCGGGCGCCGGGGCCCGGCTCGGGGGTCCACACGTTCAGGTTGAGGCAGTCGTCGCCGGGCACGACCGGGTCCGAAAGATACTGGGCGAACGCCTCCGAGTACGGCGGTTTCGGCGGCGTCGGCCCGAAGGCGCCCGCGTCCCGCACACCGTCCCAGGGCTCGGGCGGCACCGGGGGCCGGAAGCGGCGCGGCCCGAAGGGGGGTGCGGCGTACGGGATGCCCCGGAACACCGCGATCGAATGCTCGTACCGGCCGCGTACCGCCCCGTACGGCGTGCTCACCACGGGGCCCGTCAGGTCTGCTGCGGTCATCCGCCCACCAGCCCTTCGCCGTGCTCGTGCACCGTTCACATCAGAGCATCACATCGCTCGGAGGTATTCCGGTGCACGAGCCGGTTCAGCGCCTATTTGGCGTACATCAGCGTGCCGAAGCCGAGCTGGTCGAAGCCGCCGCTGGTGGAACCGTAGTCACCTCCTCCGCCCTCGGGGGCGACCGAGAAGCACATCTGGGAGATGTACCTGTCGTCGAGGTACAGGCGCCGGTTGTAGTGGTAGTGGAGCATGGCCCACACCGGGCGGACCTGGCCGCGGGACCCGGAGCCGATGACCGTCTGTGACTGCTGGGCGCAGTTCTGGCCGCTGCCCCAGGTGTAGGTGGTGTAGGGCACGTTCATGCCCAGGTTGTACTTGGCGACGTACTGGGCGGCCTTCATGAAGCGGCGGCCGTCGTAGGAGTACAGGTCGTCGCCCTGGTTCCAGGCCATCTCGCACAGGGCGCCCATCTGGCCCATGCCCATGACGGTGTGGCCCTGGTCGCGGCCGGACTCCTGCCACTGGCCGAGGTCGTAGCCCTCGACGTTCGGGTACAGGAACGGCACCGCCCGCTGGATCTGGCCGTTGCCGCCGCCGCTCTTGAAGTAGTTGACGGCCTGGTCGTACTTGGCGCCGTCGTCGCAGAGAATCCCGATGGCCATGATCGAGGCCATGTTGCACAGGTCCCAGTTCGCCCAGTAGTTGGTGATGCAGGCGTCGTTGTGCTCGCGGAGGAACCGGTCGTTGAGCGGGTAGAAGACGTTGAGCATCATCGTCTTGAACCGGTTGAGGTCGAACCCGGCGTAGCCGCACATCAGTTCGGCGACGTTCGCGAACTGCCAGCCGTAGAGGCCGGCGGCCAGGTACCGGTCGGCGTTTCCGGTGATGGTGGTGAGCGTGGACGACCACGCGTTGAGGATGCGCACGGCGCAGTCACCGTTCGCGGCGGTGCCGCCCACGTGCCAGCGCAGCGCGTTCTGGTAGGCGGCGTGGATGTCGTTGTAGAGCTGGGGGTAGTTCTGGCCGTCGCCGCCGCGGATGATCGTGGCCGTGGGGCGGGGCGTCCAGGTGGACTGTGAGTGGGAGTTGGCGGTCAGCCGGTTCCAGCCGGACAGCCAGGGGTCGTTGCCCGCGGCCACCCTGACCTTGGCCCGGTTGATGTCGCCCCAGTTGTGCAGCATGCCGGGGTGGGTGAAGGTCGCGGGGGCCGCGTCGGCCGTGCTGCCCGCCAGCACGGCCGCGGACCCGCCGGCTGCGAGGGCGGCGGTGAGGCCGCCGGCGGTCTTCAGCAGACCGCGGCGGCTCAACTCTGGTGTGTGGAGGTGCCTGTGGGGGGAAGTGCGGCTCATTCGTGCATCTCCATTCCTTGGCGGATCTACATGGCGGTGATGCTCACCTCGTCGAACTCGGTGGTGCTGCGGACCAGGGGGCTGCGGGAGCAGACCACGAGGCCCACGTAGTAGGGGGCGTCGCCGAAGCCGGGGATCTCTCCCTCGGCGAGGGGGGTCCAGCTGACGCCGTCATCGGTGGACAGGGCTGCGGTGAAGGCGGTCCCGGTGCGCTTCAGCCGAAGCAGGCCGGGGAGTCGGGCCGTGCCGTTGCCGGTGAACGTCGACCGGCCGGCCACGGTGGTGCGCAGCATGAGCTGCGCGGTCGTCCCGCCGGAGACGATCGCCCCGGCGGCCTGGTCGAACGGCGACAGGGACTTGGCCATCAGCAGGCCCACCCGGTCGGCACTCGCGCCCGTGCGGGAGACGAGCCGGGCGGTGATCTCGCAGTCGCCGGTGACCGGGCGGCGTACGAACTGGCCTGTCATTCCCTGGTTGTTGACGGTCAGATCGGTCCCGGCGCCGCGCACCACGAAGGTCCCGTCTTCGTATGCGGTGCTGCCGGGGGTGCGGATGGACACCACGCCGTGGGCGCCGAGTTCGCGCTCGTCGAGCACGACGTCGCCGAGATCGCCGTACGACCAGGGTGCGGGCGGTGGGGTGCCGACGGTGAGCGTGAGGGTGGAGGTCGCGGTGCCCGCCGCGTTGGCCGCGGTGGTCGTGACCCTGAACTCTCCCTTCTCGGTGGGCGTTCCGTGGACGAGGCCGGTGCGCGGGTCGAGGCGCAGGCCGTCGGGCAGGCCGCGCGCGGTGAACCGTACGGGTTGGTGCGCGGCCCGCAGCAGATGACGGAACTCGTCGCCCCGGTTCGCGAACGCGGTGTCCTGGGAGACGAACTCCGGCTCGGCGGGGGTCGGCA
The DNA here is from genome assembly GCF_042731325.1 of Streptomyces sp. NPDC059866. Taxonomy (NCBI): domain Bacteria; kingdom Bacillati; phylum Actinomycetota; class Actinomycetes; order Kitasatosporales; family Streptomycetaceae; genus Streptomyces; species Streptomyces sp. NPDC059866. The sequence goes on from NZ_JBHWJT010000003.1 coordinate 254,622, forward strand.
TCTCGGCGTGCGCCGGAGCCGAACGCGGTCCGCGTCCGTCGGAGTTGGTCTTGACGACGGTGTAGTGGTACGTCGTGCCGGGTCTGCCGGTGGCGTCCGCGTACCGGATGCGGGTGCCGAAGCCGACCGGGCCGACACCGTTCGCGAGCGTCGTGTACGGGCCTGCCGCGTCCGTGGCCCGCAGCACCGTGTACGTGGCCGAGAGGTCCGGGTCGCTCCAGCTGAGCTCGACGGCGTCGGCGCCGGTGGCCGCCCGCAGGTCGGTGGCGGTGCGCGTGGGGCGTGGCGGGTGCCAGACCTCGCCGGTGGCCGACGAGGTCACGCTGACGTTGTCGAAGGCGCCGGTGCCGGTCTCGGCGTACGCCTCGTCGACGCCCAGGCAGGAGGTGAGGACGAGACCCGCGTACGTCGCACGCCCCAACTCGACCTCGGCGGAGCCGACTTCGGTCCACCGGATGCCGTCCGGGGAGAGGGAGCCGGTGCAGCGTCGGCCCCTGCGTTCCACGCGCACCCAGTACGGCATCCGCAGCCGGTAGCCGTCGCCGGCGCCCTCGACGTACGGCGCCTGAAGGGGGGTCGCCGACTCCGGCAGCGTGCCGAGGTCGGAGATCGGGAACGCCGCGGCGCTGGTGATGGCCTGCTGCTGGGAGGGCGGCACGGGCGTGCTGCCGGTGCCGGAGACGGATGCCCCGGCCGACGGGCGGACGCTCCACACGCCGCTCCAGGTGTGCAGCGGCAGCCCCTGGATCAGCATCGAGGCGTGCGCGGCGTCCGGGTCGAGCAGGTCGCGGACGGTGACGCCGATCTTGGAGTACTGGGAGCTGAGCGGGAAGACGATCCGCGCGGTGACGACGCCGTCGCCGTACAGCGGCAGGTGGGCGAGCCGGTAGGTGTCCGCGGTGCCGCTCGCCGTCAGCACGAAGCGCTCGCCGTCGAAGGACGCGGAGCCCGGGATCCTCACGTTCCCCAGGTCCCGGGTCGACCAGGGCGCGGGGAGACCGGCGGTCGCCGCGGTCCAGGCGGAAGCCGCGCTCGTGCCCAGGGAGTTGGTGGCGGTGACCGTGCAGTAGTACGTCCGGCCGGGGCGGACGTCGTGGTCGGTGAACCGCACCCCCTCGATCCCGGACGCGAGCCGCTCGTACGGCCCGTCCGGGCCGGTCGCCCGCCGGACCGTGTAGCCGGTCGCCCACGCGGACGGCAGCCAGGACACGGTGACGGCGTGGTCGTCGCCGACGGCGGTGATCCCGGCGGGTGCCGTCGGCGCGGCGGGTGAGGCGGGCTCCGTCCCGGCGTAGGTGAGCGTGCCCCAGCCGGGGTGGTCCTCCTGGTAGCCCTCCATCACGCGTGCTCCGTCCGTGCCCCGGAAGATGACCTTCTCGGTGTGGGGGGCGGGTTTGCCGAGGCGTCCCGCGTAGTGCGCGTACGCCATCTCCCACAGCGGCCGGAACACTCCGCGCTGCCGGTCGGAGACGGTCGGCTTGAGGTACTTGCCGGTGCGGTCGAGGTCGGGGGTGAACGGTACGGAGTTGTCGCCGAGGTTGTAGCGGGCGAAGTACTCGAAGTTGGCGAGGATCCGGTCGTCGGCGAAGCCGTACAGGTCCACGCCCTGCTGCCAGGCGACCTCGGCCGCGTCCGCCAGCAGGCCGACCGCGAGCTGTTCGTGGGCCTGGTCGCGGCCGGACTCCTGGCCCTGGCCGGCGGCGGTGACGATGCGGTGCAGCACCGAGCCGTTGCCGGACCCGGCGGCCGCGAACCGCAGGGCGTCCTCGAACATCACCCGGTTGTCGCAGAACACGGCGATGGCGAGGATGGTGCGCAGCGCGGCGACGTCCCAGTTGCCGTTGGCGTACAGGCAGTAGCCGGACAGCGCCGGATACCAGACGTCGGTGAAGGAGCGCTCGCAGCGCAGCACGGACTCCCGGGGCCAGCCGTCGTAGCCGCTGTGCCGCAGGATCTCGGCGGCGTTGACGAACTTGAAGCCCTGGATCCCGGCTCCGAGCTGTCCGTCGGCGCCGGTGATGCCGGTGAGGGAGGCGGCCCAGACGTCGAGGACGTCGCGGGCCTTGTCGGCGTGGCGTACGTCGCCGGTGACCGCCCACATCAGGGCGTTCTGGTAGGCGGCGGCCGCGTCGGTGACGGCCTGGCTGGTGTTGTCGGTGGGGCCGCGGCCCCAGGTGGTGATCTGTCCGGTGTTGCGGACGGCGTAGGTGTGCTGGGAACGGAAGTCGGCGGCCAGCGCGGCGAAGCCGGAGGCGATCGGGTCGCGTCCCTGCGCCACCGCGGACTTCATCCGGGCCAGGTCCGCGCGGGAGTGCAGCAGACCGGGGTGCGCGAAGGCGAACGCCGCTTCGGCGGCCCGGGCCCACGCGGGCGTGGCGGAGGCGGACAGCAGTCCTCCTCCGGCCATGGCCGCGAGTCCCGCCGTGCCGAGGAGCGTCCGTCGGCTGAAGGAAGGCACGGGTCGCTCCTGGCTCACGGGTTCTGCACGGTCAGCTGGAGGGCCTTGGTCGCCGTGCCGGTGCTGTTGGTGGCCGAGACGGTGACCGTGTAGGTGCCGCGTTCCTGCGGGGTGCCGGAGATCAGTCCGGTCTTCTCGTCGATCCTCAGGCCCTCCGGCAGCCCCTCGGCACCGAACGACGTCGGCAGCGCGGTCGCGGTGACGAGGTGGTTGAAGATGCGCTTCTTGGTGGCCGTCACCTCGCCCGCGCTGGTGATCTCGGGGGCCACGGTGGCGGCCGGTGTGGCGGCGTCCAGGAAGCGGAGGTCCTTCACGTGCTCGTTGACGAACATCGGGACCATGTCCGGGGTCAGATACCAGCCGGGCTTGCGCATCTTGTCGTGGATGACCGTGCCGTTGATCTGCAGGTTCTGGAAGGTGAGGTTCTTGATGGGGCGGTCGGCGTCGTAGCCGACGACGATCGGCATGATGGCGTTCCTGCCGTCGTACGTCAGGTTCCGGACGTAGACGTCCTGGATGCCCCGGCCGGGTGAGGCGTTGTACCGGTTGGCCATGACCCGCATGTTGAACAGCTGGCCCCAGGTGAAGTCCTCCACCCGGACGTCCTGGATGCGCACGTTCCGGATGAGGTTGCTGTCGCCGGGGTTCAGGGCGAAGCAGCCCTGGTAGAGGACCTGCGGTTCGCGGTGCTGGAGGACGTCGATGTTGCTGAAGACGATGTTCTCGATGGTCTCGGGCTGTTCCGGGTTGCCGTGCGTACCCATGTTCACCGGGTGCGCGACGTCCGCCCACAGGGTGGAGTTGCGGACGGTGACGTTGCGGCAGTCGCCGTAGTTGTCCCAGCGGTGGGCGTAGATGGCGATGCAGTCGTCGCTGTTGCGCATCCAGACGCCCTCGATCAGGACGTCCTCACTGCTGAACACGTCGATGCCGTCGCCCCACTGACCGCTGCTGTAGGAGTGCAGGTTGCGGACGGTGACCTGCTGCGACTGGCCGATGGTGCAGGAGTAGCCGGTCTTCGGGTTGAGGACGAGGATGCCGTCGATCTCGATGTTCCTGGAGAACTGCACCAGGGTGGCGGCGTCGGAGTCCCAGATGATGCCCCGGCCGAGCAGGCGGGCGTTCTCCACGTTGACGAACTCCACCCGGGCCTTGAGCACTGCGCCACCGGCCAGGTACACGGTCTTGCCGCTGGGCACCTTCACCACGCCGCCCGCCGGGGTGTGCAGGCCCGGGCCGAAGTAGATGACGTCCTCGTCGTCCTCCTCGGGCTGCCTCTTCTCGATCGGGTTGGCGTGCAGTTGCAGGTTGCCGTAGATGTCGCCGTCGATCTCGATGGAGAGGTTGCGCGGCTCGGTCAGGCTGAAGGTGAGCGTGTCGCCGCTGACCTGGGGCTCGATGCCGTACGACAGCGGGCGTATCCGCGCGGCGGGGATGGTGCCCTTGGACCAGGTGACCTGCACTTCCACGGTGCCGGTGAAGTCGAGGCCGGCGACCGAGGTGGGGCGGATGATGTCGGAACCGGTCTTCTCGTTGATGGTCTTCGTCGTGGCGCGGAGCACCGGCACCGGCTTCCACTGGCCGCCGGGCGTACGGGCCTTGACGACGAAGCTGGTGTTGACCGGCATCGCGCCCGGCACGGGGTGGATCACCAGCCGGTCGGCGGCCTCCGGTCTGTCGTCCGCGGCAGAGGCAGTGCCTGCCGCTGTGCCGATCAGGGAGTAGGCGGCAGCGGCGGCCCCCGCGGCCTGGATGACGGTGCGTCGGGTCAGGCCGGCGCTCTGGGTGTCATTCATGGTGAAGTCCCTTGAGGAATAGACGCGTTGGTTACTTGAGACCGGAGGTGGACATGCCGGCGACGAATCCGCGCTGGGCGACGAGGAAGATCAGCAGGATCGGGACGACGTACATCACGGAGGCCGCGGCCTGGAGTTCGGGGACGGGCGTCCCGCCTTCATTGACGTAGGTGGTCATCACGGCGACGGCGAGCGTGGTGCGGTCGGTGGACAGCAGCAGCTGCGGGGCGATGTAGTCGCCCCAGGTCCAGGTGAAGGCGATGATGAAGCTCGCGGACAGCACGGGCCAGGACTGCGGCAGGAAGATCCGCCAGAAGACCGCCGTGTACCCGCAGCCGTCGACGATCGCGGCCTCCTCCAGCTCGCGCGGCATGCCCGCGAAGAACTGCCGGAAGAGGAAGACCAGATACGGGGCTGCGGACAGGCCCCACAGCACCCACGGCCAGTACGTGTCGACCATGCCGACCTTGGCGAAGATGAGGTAGGTCGGCAGCAGGGTGACCATCTGGGGCAGCATCATCGAGCCGAGCAGGATGCCGAACAGCACCTTCTTGCCGGGCGCGTCGAGCCGGGCGAAGCCGAAGCCGACCCAGGCCGAGCTCAGGGTGACGAGCGTGGCGTAGAGGAGGGCGATGATCAGTGAGTTGCGGGCGTAGCCGAGGAAGTCGATCTGGTGGAAGGCATCGGCGAAGTTGTGCCACTGGAAGACCTCGGGCAGCCAGTGCACAGGTGAGGCGGCCAGTTCGCCCTGGGTCTTCAGGGCGGAGAGGACCAGCCAGCCGAAGGGGCCGAGGAACAGCCCGGTGACGGAGACGAGGACCGTGTAGAGGACGAGGCGCTTGGCGCGCACCCGCACGCGCACGTCGGTCGTCAAGGGCTTGGGCGGCAGACTGGTGGCGGTCACTTCTTCGCCTCCGGGTCGACGTTGTAGAACACCGCGCCGGACGTGAACTTGAAGATGAGTCCGGTGACGATGAGGATCAGGACGAAGAGCACCCACAGCAGCGCGGAGGCGTAGCCGTAGCGGCCGAGCGCGAAGTACTGCGCGAACACGTGCATCATGTACAGGTAGTTGGACTGCGGGACCGTGGTGACGCCGCTCGTGTCACCGAGCGGGGCCAGCAGCAGCGGCATGATGGTCTGCACCGAGGCGATCATTCCGGTCACCGTCTGGAAGAGCAGGACGGGTGACAGCAGCGGCACGGTGATGCTGCGGAAGGTGCGCCAGGCGCTCGCCCCGTCGATGCGGGCGGCCTCGTGGAGTTCCCGGGGTACGTCCCGGAGGCCGGCCAGCGAGATGATCATGATGTTTCCGGCGGCCCAGAGCACAGTCATCAGCAGCACGTAGCGGGCGTAGGGGTCTGCGAGCCAGCCCACGGCGTCGATGCCGAAGATGGTCAGGGCGCCGTTGGCGGCACCGGAGTTCTGGTCGAAGAGCAACTTGAAGGCGAGGCCCGCGCCCACCGGCGGCACCACGGCGGGCAGGTACAGCAGGGTACGGAACAGGCCGCGCGCCTTGATCGGCCGGTTGACCAGGACCGCGAGGGCCAGCCCCGCGATGATCGACAACGGCACCGAGGTCACGGCGAACAGGCCCGCGCGGCCGAGTGCGTCCCAGGTCACCGGATCGTTCAGCAGCTCGCGGTAGTTGCCGAGTCCGACGTAGCGCCAGTGGGGCGAGATGCCGTCGAACGTGGTGAAGCTCAGCCACAGCGCGTACACCATCGGCGCGATGGTCAGCAGCAGGAACCCGATGATCCAGGGCGAGGTGAACATGTAGAACGCCCGGTGCCTGCGCGCGGTCATGGAGATCCGCGGCCCGCCGGTGGCCGGTGCGCGTCCGGCGTGCGCGCCGGCGCCGGGCCGGTCCGCGACGGAGGAGATCTGGTCGACCGTCATCCCACTTGCTCCTTACCGCGCTTCATCTGCTCGTTGATGGCCGAGTTGAGGCGCCCGGCGAGGGTGTCGACGGAGATCTGGCCGTTCATCGCGGCGGGGGCGATCTGGTTGAAGAGGGCGTCGATCGCGTCCGCCCTGGTGTAGGGAGTGAAGGAGACGACCGAGAAATGCTTCAGCTCGTTGTTCTGTGCCTCCAGCACCCGCTTCTGGTAGTCCTCCTGGGCGGGCATCAGCGAACGCAGCGACTTCAAGGTGGGGATGCCCCAGCCGCCGGAGGCGCGCTCCTTGGCCGGCTCCTCGCCGAAGAACCACTCGAAGACCCGCCATGCGGCGTCCTTGTTCTTCGCCCCGCGCGGCATCCACAGGCCGGTACCGCCCTGGCAGGCGCTGATCCGCGGGCCGCCCGCGAAGACGGGGGCGGGGGCCAGGCGGGACACCTCCGCGAGCTTCTTGTCGGGGTAGATCATGCCGCCCATCCAGTAGCCGGCGTTCGACATGGCCAGCCGCCCGGCCTGGTAGGTGGGCCCGTCCCAGCCGTTGGGGTCGGGCTGGATGAGGCTCGGCCCGACCTTGGTCCTGGCGTAGTCCATGTACCAGGCCAGGGCCTTGCGGGCCTCGGGGGTGGTGAAGTCGACCCGGGAGAAGTCGTCGCTGAAGAGGCTGCCGCCGGCGGACGCCGTCATGGTCGCCAGGAGCGTGACCCGGGTCAGCCCGTTGAAACTGCCGCCGAAGACGGTGGTCTGGCCGCTCTTGCGCTGCACGAGACGCTCTGCGTTGTCCAGCCACTCCTCGTAGGTGACCGGGTCGGTCTCCGGCGGGTAGTCGACACCGGCCTTGTCGAAGGCCGCGGTGTTGTACCAGAACATGGAGTCCTGCGAGAAGTCCTTCGCCATGCCGTAGCGAGGGCCCTTGCCCTGGGTACGGCCGTCGAACCGCCACAGGTCGTTGACGGGGTCCAGGTCGTCGGGCTTGAGGACGCTGCTCCGGGCGAAGTAGGGGTCCAGTTCCTCGGCCACGTCCCGCGCCGCGAAGTACGGCAGTTCCACCGCGCCGACGCCGCGCACCAGGTCGGGCGGGTTGCCGCTGGTGAGCATCGCGATCAGCTTGGTGATGTCGTACTTCACCAGTTTGATCTTGATGCCGAGGTCCTTCTTGGCCTGCTGGACCTGCTCCGTGAGTATGTCCCCGGAGTTGACCATCACGGTGACGGTCTCGCCGGAGCCGCTGACCCCGGTGGACACCTGCATCGCACAACCGCTCAGCGCCGCCGCACCGGCCACGGCACCGCCGGCCGACAGGGCGAGAAACCGGCGGCGGCTGGGGGGAGCACCGGCGTGGGAAGGCATGGGGCCTCACCTTCTGGTTCGGGGAGCACGGCACGGCCGGATCGCGGATCTGGCCGCAGTAACAAGTAGCAACCGGTTGCTATGACCGAGTGGCCAGAGCTTCGGCCCGTCCGGAGGGCGCGTCAAGACTCCTCGCACGATTTCGAAAGCTCCACGACACGTCGGTGACCCGCCCAAGAGGCCCGACGGCGAGCCTCAACTGACCGCTGACCAGCGCGAACCCAGGATCGCCCCACGGGCGCGAAACCGGGCGGCCACCCCGACAACCGGTTGCCCACATCTCGCGGAGCGGACGCCCCCGGCACCCGTCCCCCACCGTGACGTCGGCGTCCGCGGCAGGCGACCCGAAAACTTGCGGATCTTCCGCCCCGTTCCGCCGATTGACCCTCCATCGACTGCGGATCTACGGTAGAAGACGCTTTCAGAAAATGTTTCTAACCACCCCTCCCTCTTCAGGAGTGCCATGCCCAGCGCCCCGCTGCCCCGGGCCGTGTTCGCCATGGATCCGGTACATCTCCCGCTGCTCTTCCCCGAGCCCCTGGTGGCACGGCTGCAGCAGACGGCCGAGATCGACCCCACGTTCGTCGTACGGGACTTCACCGCCCCCGGCGCCGCAGCGCAGCTGGCCCGCGCCGACGTGCTGATCACCGGCTGGGGCTGCCCGCACCTCGACGAGGACACCCTCACCGCGGCACCCGGCCTGCGCGCGGTCCTGCACGCCGCCGGCTCCGTCCGCTCGCTGGTCGGCGAGGCCCTGTGGAAGCGCGGCGTCACCGTCTCCAGCGCGGTCACCGGCAACGCCCTGCCGGTCGCGGAGTACACGCTCGCGATGATCCTGCTGGCCGGCAAGGACGCCTTCGCGCACCGCGAGCGCTTCCGCGCCACGCACGCCCACCCGACCCCCGCCGAGACCGCCGCCACCGGCAACCTCGGCCGCCGCGTCGGCGTCATCGGCGCCTCGCGCGTGGGCCGCAGACTCCTCGAGCTGCTGCGTCCGTACGACTTCGAGGTCCTGCTCCACGACCCCTACGTGAACGCCGCCGAGGCCGCCGCGCTCGGCACCCGGTCCGTGTCCCTGGAGGACCTGCTGAGCAGCAGCGACATCGTCAGCCTGCACGCACCGGACATCCCCGAGACCCAGCACATGCTGGACCGCGAACGCCTCGCGCTCATCCACGACGGCGGCGTCCTCATCAACACCTCCCGGGGTGCCCTCGTCGACCACGACGCCCTCACCGACGAACTGCTCTCCGGCCGCCTCAGCGCGGTTCTGGACGTCACCGAACCCGAGCCGCTGCCCGCCGAGTCGCCCCTCTACCGGCTCCCCAACGTCTTCCTCACCCCGCACATCGCGGGCTCGCTCGGCAACGAACTCGAGCGCCTCGGCCGCATCGTCGTGGAGGAGCTGGAGCGCCTGGCCGCGGGCCTGCCCCTCGCCCACGAGGTGCGCCAGGCGGACCTGCCCCGGGTCGCCTGACGCCCACCGCCCGAGGGTTGTCCACAGGCGTCCTACCTGGAGGAACGATGGGATACGGTTTCCGCACCGGAAGCGAGCGCGCCCGCCCCGGTGTCCGGGTCACGACGGTGAAGGAGCCGCAACGGTGAGTCAGCGCAAGGCACCGGGCGACGCCGGCCGGGCGACCATCCGGGACGTGGCGGAGCGCGCGGGCGTCTCCGTGGCGAGCGTGTCGCGCGTGCTGTCCGGCAACTATCCGGTCTCCGACGACCTGCGCCGCAGGGTGATGAAGGTCGTCCGGGACCTGGACTACGTGACCAACGCCCATGCCCGCTCCCTGGCCGGTGGCGGGACCCCGACGGTCGCCATCCTCATCAACAACATCACCGGCGCCGCCTTCGCCCATGTGGCCAAGGGCGTCGAGGGCGCGGCCACGCTGCGCGGCTGGCTCTCGCTGGTCGGCACCACGGGCGACGACCCGGAGCGCGAGCTGGCCCTGGTGAACCTCATGCGCCAGCAGGGTGTGGCCGCCGTCGTCCTGCTCGGCGGCGCCTACGACTACGACGAGTACCAGCTGCGCATGGCCCGCTTCGCCCGCTCCCTGGACGCGGCCGGCTCCCACCTCGTCCTGGTCGGCCGGCCGCCGCTGGAGGGCGACGTCCCGGCGACGACCGTCGACTACGACAACGAGTCCGGCGCCTACGCGATGGCCAGCCACCTGCTGTCCGCCGGCCACCGGGACATCCTCGTGCTGCCGGGCCCGGCCGAACTGACCACCGCTCAGGGCCGGTTGCAGGGCGCCCGGCGCGCCTTCGAGGCGTACGGGGTGCCGTTCGAGCCGGGCATGGTGCGGCACGGACCGTACGACTACGAGCACGGCTACGAGGCCGCCGGGACGGCCCTGCGCGAGAAGCTCGACTTCACCGCCGTGCTCGCAGGCACCGACGTGGTCGCCGCGGGCGCCATGCAGGCCCTGCGGGCGGCCGGACTGCGCGTGCCGGAGGACGTGTCGATCGTCGGCTACGACGACATCCCGCTGGCGTCCCAGCTCACCCCCCAACTGACCACCGTGCACGTGCCGTACGAGGAGATGGGCCGGGTCGCCCTGCGCGCGGTGGCCGACCGGCGCGAGGGCGGGGCAGGGCGGCGCAAGGGGGCCGACGGGGAGCATCTCGTGCTGGGCACCCATGTCGTCGTACGCCACTCGGTACGGCCGCCCCGGCGGCGCGGTTAGCCGCCCAACGGCCCGGCCCTGTTTCCGTAAACGTTTTCCACCATTCCACCCAAACAAAATGCCGCAGACCTCTTGCTAGAGCCCAGGACTACGGCCTACCTTCCCAGCAACCGGTTTCTATCACTTCTGCCTGGCCGCCCCGTCCGCCGAGCCGACGGTTCTCAGACCGCCCTCGCCGGCCAGTACCGAGCCGCCGCGTCCTCCCCTTGCGAGACGCCTACTTTCCGAAGGAACACGGTCAGATGAACTTCACCAGCCCCCGGAGAAGGTTCGCCCGCGCCGCAGTCGCGGGTCTCGCGCTCACCGGTCTGCTCGCCGCCTGCGGCGGCTCCGACTCCGACTCCGGAGACTCCTCGGGTTCCGGCCCGGTGACCCTCCCCTTCTGGGGCTGGGCGAACGGCCAGGAGGCGGTCGTCAAGGCCTTCAACGCCAGTCACGAGGACGTCAAGCTCAAGTACACGAAGGTCACCGACCAGCTGACCATGCAGAAGCAGCTGACCAACGCGGTCAAGGCGGGCAACGCGCCCTGCCTGGTGCAGAACACCGCCGAGTACGTGACCAGTTGGGTCGCGGAGGGTGCGCTCGCCGACATCACCCGGTACGTCGAGGGTGAGAAGGACAAGTTCAACGCCGGTTCCTGGGCCGGCGCCCAGGTGCAGGGCAAGCTCTACGGCGTCCCGACCAGTTCCTCGCCGAACTTCACGATCTACCGGGCCGACATCTTCGAGAAGTACGGCATCGAACCCCCCGCCACCTGGGACGACTTCATCGCCGCGGGCAAGGAGCTGAAGAAGCACAACATCAAGATCACCAACTATGCCGGTGAGGACCCCAGCACCCTGGAGGTGCTCGCCATGCAGGCCGGCGCGCACTGGTACGCCGTCGACGGCAACTCCTGGAAGGTGAACTTCCAGGACGAGGGCACCCTCAAGGCCGCCGAGGTGATCCAGGAGATCATCGACAACGACCTCAACTCCAAGCTGTCCTTCGCCGACTACGCCGCCGTGCAGCGCAACTACGACAAGGGCGGCACCGCGACCCGGCAGATCTCCACCTGGCAGATGGCCGGCATGGTGCAGAACTTCACCGAGTCCTTCGGTGACTGGGCGCTCTCCCCCTGGCCGACGTTCACCGGCGAGGCGCCCAAGACGCCTGCCGGCACCAACCTCACCGGCAGCGTGACCCTGGTGACCGAGCAGTGCGAGCACCAGGAGCAGGCCGCCGAGGCGGCGCTGTGGATGTCGACCGACGCGGGCGCGGTCAGGACGATGGCGAGCCCGGAGACCGGCAACGGGGTGATGCCGGCCCTCGCCGACAGCGAGACGTACGTCGGCGAGTCGATCTCCGAGAAGCTGCTCGGCAAGAACTACGAGCCCGCGCAGAAGATCGTGACCGACAGCCTCGACACCGTCACCACCGACTGGACCTTCGGCCCCAACTGGACCGCGATGTTCACCGAGATGCAGGCCGGCTGGGCCAAGGTCGTCAACAAGGAGCAGAAGGTCACCGACCTCCTGGCGCACATGCAGGAGTGGACGGTCAACGACCTGAAGTCCCGCGGTATCAGCGTCAAGGGCTGAGGCAGCTTCCGATGATTCGCTCCCTGCGCTGGAAGGGTGCCGCCTTCACGGTGCCCTTCCAGCTCGGCTTCGTCTTCCTCTACCTGCTCCCCATCGGGTACGCCGTCCACCAGTCCCTGTTCACCGAACAGAGCTCGGGCCTCGGCCTCGGCGGCTCCACGGAGACGTTCTCCGGGCTCGACAACTACCAGCAGGGCCTGACCGACTCCGCGTTCATGGGCTCCGTCCTGCGGGTGGTGCTGTTCGCCTGTGTGCAGATCCCGGTGATGCTGCTGATCAGCCTGGTCCTGGCGCTGTTCCTGGACGCGGTCACCGCACGCGCGGCCGGCCGCTTCCGGATCCTGCTGCTGGTCCCGTACATGATCCCGGGTGTGGTCGCCGCGATCGTCTGGATCAACCTCTACAGCCCCGAGGTCGGCCCGCTGACCCCGCTGGGCGAGGCCTTCGGCTTCGACTGGAACTTCTTCGCCCCGTCCATGGTCTGGCCGTCCATCGGCAACCTGCTCACCTGGCACGGCATCGGCTACAACATGGTGATCATCTACGCCGCCCTGCAGGCGGTGCCCCGCGAACTCTTCGAGGCCGCACGCCTCGACGGCGCCTCCGAGCGCCGGATCGCGCTCAGCATCAAGATCCCGCACGTACGCGGCGCACTCGTCCTGACGGGCATGCTCTCGATCATCCAGATGCTGCAGATCTTCAACGAGCCGGCCCTCTTCCGCAACGTCACACCGCAGACGGTGGACGACAGCTTCACCCCGATCATGATCATCTACAACCAGGCGTTCAACGCCGGCAACTACCACTACGCCGCGGCCCTGTCGGTACTGCTCGCGCTCATCCTCGGCGTCGCCTCCTTCCTCTTCTACCGGCTGACTTCGAGGGAGGCCGACTGATGGTGCTCACCGAGGACCGTACGAAGCCGCCCACGCGCACGGTGCGCCGCCTGGGCCGCCCTGATCACGCTGCCCGTTCACGGGGCGGGCAGCGTTTCCTCCTCATCGGCCTGGTACTGGCGAGCGTCTACAGCCTGTTCCCGGTGTGGTGGCTGATCGTCGCCGCCACCAAGGACCGCACGGGGCTGTACCAGAGCAACGGCCTGTGGTTCTCCGGCATGCACCTGTGGGACAACCTGCAGCAGCTCTTCGCCTACGACGACGGCATCTTCCTGCGCTGGACGGCCAACTCGCTGCTGTACGCGGGCGTCGGCTCCCTGGGCGGCACCCTCATCGCCCTCGCCACGGGTTATGGCCTGGCCCGATTCGACTTCCCCGGCCGCAACTTGGTGTTCGCCTGCGTGGTGGGCTCGTTCCTGATCCCGATCGCCCTGCTGACCCTGCCGCTGTATCTGATGTTCTCGGAGATCGGCCTGGTCGACACCGCCTGGGCGATGCTGATTCCCTGCCTGATCAACCCGTTCAGTGTGTACCTGGCCAAGGTGTACACCGAGTCGACGGTCCCCTTCGAGCTGTTGGAGGCGGCCCGCATCGACGGCGCCGGCGAGCTGCGCATCTTCTTCAGCATCGTGCTGCGCATGATGACGACCGGCGGCGCAACGGTCTTCCTGCTCGCCTTCGTCAACACCTGGAACGCCTTCTTCCTGCCCCTGACCGTCCTGCGTGGCGAGGAGAACTGGACCCTCAACCTGGGCCTGTACAACTGGTCCGGCAAGCGCCTCGAATCCGGCGTCGACCTCACCAGCCTCGTGCTGACCGGTGCGCTGCTGTCCATCATCCCGATGGCGATCATGATGGTCGCGATGCGCCGCTACTGGCGGACGGGCGTCACGCTGGGGGCGCTGAAGTGACCCTGCTGCACAACCCGTCATCCGTGGCTTCGCCCTGACGTGCACGCCGTGGCAGGCGGAGGTCTTCGCAGTCCTGCGATTCCGGTGTCTTCACGTCTCCGTGCCGCACGCTTAGTGTAGGAAGCGCTTTCTATCCCGAGGTCGGTGTGCCGACCCACGAAAGCAGTGCTGGTCGCGACTTTCGATGGCCCTCGGGCGGGCCGGAGGGGCGGTTTCCGATGGGCCGTACGGCAAGTGCGAGCGCTCCGGCCGGGCCGACGCTGGCGGTGGTGGCCCGTGAGGCGGGGGTGTCGGTGCCGACCGCGTCCAAGGTGGTCAACGGCCGCGATGACGTGGCGCCCGAGACGCGCCGCCGGGTCACGGAGGCCCTGGACCGGCTCGGTTATGTGCGCAGACCGCGCTTCGACGCGGCGAAGGCGCCCCGCCTCATCGACCTCGTCGTGCACTCGCTGGACAGCTCCTGGTCCGGCGCGGTGCTGCACGGCGTGGAGCAGGCGGCGCACGACGCCGGCCTGGACGTGGTCGTCTCGGCAGGCCTCGCCCGCAGCCGCTCCGGCCGCCCGGAGCGCGGCTGGCTGGACAAGCTCACCGCGCGCGGCTCGGCGGGCGTGCTGTTCAACCTGGCCGAACTGACGGAGCCCCAGTACGCGTGGCTCACACAGCACCGCATCCCCTTCGTGATGATCGACCCGGCGCACGAACCCCCGCCCGGCGTGGTGTCGGTGGGCGCGGCGAACTGGCAGGGCGGGGTGACGGCGACCCAGCACCTGCTGGGGCTCGGCCACGAACGCATCGCCGTCGTCGCCGGCCATCGCCGCACGATGTGCAGCAGCGCCAGGATCGCGGGCTACCGTTCGGCTCTCGCCTCGGCCGGGCTGCGGCACCGCCCGGAGTATGTGCGGCACGCCGGGTTCGACGAGGCCGTCGCCCGCGGACGCATGCGCGAACTCCTCGACCTGCCCGAGCCGCCGACGGCCGTCGTCGTCTGCTCCGACCGTATGGCCCGGGGGGTGTACGACGCCGCGGCCGAGCGGGGATTGAGAATCCCGGACGACATCAGCGTGGTCGGTTTCGACGACCTGCCCGAGGCCCGCTGGGCCTCCCCTCCCCTGACCACGGTCCGTCAGCCCATCTCGGAAATGGCGGCCACGGCCCTGCGCCTGCTCGTCCGCATGATGGCCGGCGACCGCCCGGAGAGCACCCGCACCGAACTGTCGACCCGTCTGGTGGAACGGTCGAGCACGGCTGCGCTCCGCTGAATGCTCGGTCGGCTGCGGCGCCGTCGTGGCTGGTCGGTCAGGTGACTGCGGCCGACGGCTGCGGTTCGTAGAAGGTTCCGTCGCGGAGCATGGCGAACAGGACGTCGGCCCGGCGCCTGGCGAGCCATCGCGACGGTCGTCGGTTCAGCGGTGGGCGACGCACTGGGACACCGGGTCCGCGGGGCTGACTTCGCGTCACCGGGTCGACAGCCCGGATGCGAGGCGCGATCCTCATGCCATGGTGCTCCGTTGGCTCCGCCCTCGCCGCCGATCGCCGCTCTCTTCCTTCCAGCCGCCGTCCCGCCCGGGACAGGACGGGGGCGGTGACGGGGAGGCCGCGTGCACGGGGTGCGACAGGACCGCTCGTGAGCCGGACTCCGTGCCGACGTGCCCGGCGTGTGGGAGGGAGGACCACGAGTTCGTCGCGCGCGCCGTGGCCAAGCGTGTGCTGCGGGACGGGTCCTTGACCACGCAGTGCCTCGGCTGCCGGCAGGTGACGTTCGTCTTCGAACCGGACATGGTCTGCGCGCCCTGCCAACGCCTGCTGCCCGACCTCAACCAGCGGCTGCGGGAGAGATTCGCCGTGCAGGGTCCAGGGAGTTCAGAGGGGATGGCGTGCGTCGGCTGCGGATTCGGGGAGCGGATCCCGCACATGGCGCAGGTCGTGGCGTGCCCGCACTGCACCGGAGACCTGGCCATCGCGCAGGACGACTTCCCACGGGAGGGAATGTTCCTGTCGTGCCCGTCGTGCGGCGGGTCCGTTCGCATCCCGCCCACCGTCTGGTGTCCCGACTGCGGCCTCAACTTCCGGCGGAAGGGCATCGCCGACCTGGTCAGGGAGGCCAACGCCTGACCTCCCGTACGGCGGGGTCCTCCGCCGCCGGGAAATCGGCCCGCCTCCTGGAAATGCTGTACGTCCACCCAGCGTCCTGATCGGCAATCGTGCGGTCCGGCTCGATGGTGCGCGTTCGGCGGCGAGTTCCTCATCTGCGAGGCGGGCTTCGAGATCGGCGCCCCGGCGGTCTTGGAAGCGGAGGTGGGAGCAGGCGACCTGGAGGCACTCGTCGAGGGTCCGGTTGTCGGCGGTGAGCTGGCGGAATCGCTGCTTGAGCGTGGTGTTCTCGGTGGTGCTCCGCTGGATGGCCTCCTGGATCCACTCTGCTTGCAAGTCCTGGATCCGGCCGAGGAGTTCGCCGATTCGCTTCCGCTGGGCGAGGACAGCGCTCATCCGACCGTACGACGCAACCGCGTCCTCGCCCGAGTCGGGCCGACCTACTCGCCGAGCCGGGCAGCCCAGGTGATCCCGCCCTTCAGATGGGCACGGAAGTCCGAGTCGGCGTACGCCTCGGAGGCGTGTCCGAGGGCGGTGTAGAAGACGCGCCCGGCCCCCTGCTCCCGGCACCACACCAGCGGATGGTCGTCGCCCATCCGCCCGCCCTCGTACGACGACTCGTCGGCGGACACGAGCACGCGCACCGCCCCTCGCGGGTTGGAGCGGAAGTCGTACCACTCGTCGGCGAAGTCCCAGACGGCCGGCAGGTGGCGGGTGGCGGGGTGATCACGATCCTCGACGACCGCCTTACCGGGCTGGTACTCGGGGTGCCGGTCGAACCAGGCGCCCAGCAACTCGCCGTAGTACGGCCACTCGTACTCGGTACAGGCCGCGGCGTGCACGCCGACGAACCCGCCCCCCGACTCCACATACCCGGCGAGCCGCTCACGCCCGGCCTCCGTCAGGACCTCACCGCTGGTGGAGAGGAAGACGACGGCGGCGTATCCGTCCAGCGGGGCCTCCAGGTCCGCGGGCTCCTCGGTGTGGTGGACGTCGAAGTCCCCGAGCGCGCGGAGGGCGGCGACGGCAGCCGGGATGGAGTCGTGCCGGTAGGCGGTGGTGCGGGTGTGGACGAGGAGTCGGGGAAGCATGCTGCCGAGCGTAGACGGCGCGGGGGGCCGCCCCCCCTACTCCGGGAAGATCCGAAAGTTTCGGATCACCGGTGGTCGGCGCCCGGCGATGACGCAGCAACGCGTGCTCCTGCGGGAGGCCCGGGCGACGCCGGATGCCGTCGAGGCCGCCGAGCATCGCACCCGCCGCGCTGCCCTCGCCGCGACCGGCCAGGCCGGCGTGGTCCTTGCCACGAAGGCCGGCGCGTGGGCGGCTGACCGCTGAAGGTGGCGCAGACGCGGGCCGGGAGCCACCGTCAGGGGCTCCCGGCCGCGCGGCGACTGCCGAATCAGTGGTAGGCGTGGACGACGGCATGGCCCTTGCCGCGGCCGATCATCCACTTGTTGACCGGGGTGGTCACGAAGAACGCCACGACGAAGCCGCCCAGCAGCGCGCCCCAGAACAGTGCCTCGTCCAGGTGGGCGTCCATCGCCCCCGGGGTCAGAGCGATGATGCCGTTGTCGACCAGTTCCATCACCGCGATGGAAACGGTGTCGGCGGCCAGCGCCACCTTGATCGCACTCTTGAAGTCCAGGCCGGCCCGGAGTACGGCGAACAGCGTGAACGAGTAGCCGAAGACGAAGGCCAGCGCAATCGCCAGCGCCATGGTGGGGACATTGCCCCACAGCAGGGCAGTGCCGATCGCCATGCCGAGGATCTCGCCGATGGCGCAGCCGGTCAGGCAGTGCAGGGTTGCCTTGGCCGCCGTGCTCCAGGTCGTCCCGGCAGGCCCGCCATGGTGACCTTCATGGCCGGCGTGCCCCTCGTACGCGGTGCCGGTGTGGTGAGCGGTGTGGTCCATGGCTCTCATCCCCATTCCCGTCCAGGGTGGTCCGTTCCTCGGTCTCCACACCACGAACCATATACCCCCCCGGGGTATTCCTCCAGTAGTGGTCCGATACAGCGACCGGCCCGTGGAGCAGCTTCCCGGTCGTCCTGAAGCGGCGAATTCGCGGGCGAGTGCCGGTGCTGTTCGCCGCCGCAGGCGCCGCCGGGTCACGCGGTGGGCATGCCGGACGGGGCGAGCACGCTGGGTGCCCGCCCCGTCCTGGACTTCGGTCAGTTCTTGCCGAGCAGCTTGTTCATCCGGGTGATCTCGGCGGTCTGCGAGGTGATGATGTCGCCGGCCATCTTCTTGGCGGGGGCGTAGGCACCGTCGGCCTGCTCGGCCTTGGCCATGGCCACCGCGCCCTCGTGGTGCTTGACCATCAGCTCCATGAAGGCGGTGTCGAACGCCGTGCCCGAGGAGCTCTTGAGCTTGTCCATCTCCTCAGTGCTCATCATGCCCTCCATGCCGCCGTGCATGGAGTGGTCCATCGCGCCCTCCGCGGGCACGTCCTCGCCCCAGGAGGTGAGCCAGCCGGACAGGGTCTTGATCTCCGGGTCCTGGGCCTTCTTGATGTCCTCGGCGAGCTTCTTCACCTCCGGCGACTGTGCCCGATCCGGGGCGAGGTCGGCCATCTCCACCGCCTGGCGGTGGTGCGGGATCATCCCCTCGGCGAAGGCGATGTCGGCGGCGTTGTGTCGGCCCTGGTCAGCGGACGCCGACGCGGAGGGCGACTTCGAGGTGTGGCCGTCGTGGCCGGCCGAACTGTCGCCGTTGCCGCCGCAGGCGGCCAGGACGAGCGCGGCCGCACCGGCGGCAGTCACCGCGGCGGCACGGCGAACGAGGGAACGCTTGCTGTTCATACGAGGTGCAACTCCTTCACGCGCGGCCACGACAGGCCGCGGGATTTTGCGGGTTCAAGGGTGTACGCGAGCGCGACACCACTCACCGGCCAATGCCGGCGGCTGGTGCCGTGCGGTGCGGCCCTATATCCGCAGAAGTTGCAGCTCAGACAGGTCGGGCGGCGCCCGGCCGCTCTCGGCCGACGCATGCGCGCCAACGGCCGGGACGGACACGGCCGACGTGTCCACGGCAGCCGCGGTCAGAGCAGGCGGCGCGTACGGCGAGCCGATCCCGGCCGCCGCGCACGCCCCGTCCGCATGATCAAGGTGATCCGGCCCGTCAGCGGTGTGCGAGCAGCCCGCGCTCACGTGCTCTCCGTCAGCCGGGTGAGCCATCACCATCGTGTGCGCATCGGGTGCTCCGGCGGGAACGAGGGCGTGCATACCCAGGACCCCGCCCAGCACCGCCATGACCAGCAGCACAAGCAGCCGCCCGGCTGGGCGGCTCCTCGATGTGATGGCCGTGGTCACGCGCCCATCGTACGGTCACGTGCCGTGACAGGTGCGCGGCAGGGCTCCACCCAACGGCGGAGCAGTTGGTCTGCGCCGCGGCCCACCCCGAAGTCCCACGACACTCCCCTCAACTCAACACGCTGAACTCGACAGAGAAGTCACCTGCCCCGGCGGGACAGCGGTCACCTCGCCTGCTGCAGCCGCGTCCATGGACATGACCCGGGCCTGCGCGTCCTCGAATGCGGGACAACCCGATCGCCCCGGCGTCGATGCTCCCGTAGGGTGCGCGGGTTGTCGTGGTGGAGAGGTGGTTCGGAGCGTGGCAGCCAGGGCAGTGACGCGGGAGCAGTTGGCGGGCGCGGCGCGGGCCGCGCTGGGCGGCGGACGGCGGCTGGAGGGAGTTGAGCGGATCGCGGGTGGCAGCAAGAAGGGCGTGTACCGCCTGGTGATGGACGACGCGACCACCGCAATCGCCTACCTGTGGGACGACACCGAGAACTACTGGCCGGCGGCCGAGGGCGACGACGACCTCACCGACCCGTTCTCGCCCGGTCTCGGACTCGACCTGTTCGAGGCCGCGCACGCGCGACTGGACGCACTCGGCGTCCGCGTCCCGGCGATCCGTCTCGTCGACCGCGACGGCGCCCACCACCCGGCCGACCTCGCGATTGTCGAGGACCTCCGGGGCGAGAACCTGGAGGAGCTTCTCGCCCGCGACCCACGCGCGGCCGCCCCGGTCATGGCCCGGCTCGGGGAGGCGCTGGAGGCGATGCGTCGTCATCGGGCGTCCGCGTACGGCAAGGTGGCCGTGGTCGACGGAGGAGGATCGTCGCGCGGGGCGTCGTGCGAGGGGGTCGTCCTGGAGCGTGCGCTGCGGGACCTCGCCGAGGCGGGGGCGCGTGATCCGCGGATCACGGAAGCCCGCGACCGGCTGGAGGAGCGACTGCTGGGCCTGGCGGCGGCGGTACGACCGCGCGCGGAGTACGCGGTCGTGCACGGCGAACTGGGGCCCGACCATGTGCTGGTGGACACGGACGGGCACCCGGTCTTGATCGACATCGAGGGCTCGATGTACTTCGACGTCGAGTGGGAGCACGTCTTTCTGCGGATCCGCCTGCACGACGCCTATCGGCCCCTGGGCGTGGACGGACTGGACGAGGACCGGCTCGCGTTCTACACGCTGGCACAGCGGCTCTCGCTGACGGCGGGCCCCCTGCGGCTGCTCGACGGAGACTTCCCCGACCGGGCGTCCATGGCGGGCATCGCCGAGTACAACCTGCGGAAGGCGCTGGAACTGGTCCGCGCCGGAGAAGCTGTTGTCGATCCCTCCCTTTCGGGCGAAGTGCTGTCTTAGCGTGGAGGGGTGGTCGACACGAGCAAGGCGGACGGTTGGCGCCGATCCCCAGGCCAGACCAGTGCCCCGCTGCAAGGCGCTTCGCTTGCCTGACCCCTCGTTCGAGCCGCCCTTCGAAGAGTTCCGGGCGTTCTGACCTCGCCGCTGGTGGAGAGGCCTTGCTTACGGTGTTCACGCGTCGTAAGGCGCGCTGAACCTGCTCAATGCCCAGATGGCGAGGAGGTCGAGCGTCATCACGCTGATCGACCACAACGGATAGTACGGAATGAACATGAACTGGGTGACCAGGCTCACCGCGCCCAGCGCCACACCGGCCCCTGTGCTCCAACTCTTGCCGAGCAGGACTCCCAGGCCGGCGGCCACGAGCGCGATCCCGATCACCAGATGGAGCCAGCCCCAGGTCGTCAGGTCGAACCGGTAGGTGTAGCGGGGTGCGCTGAAGATGGTGTCGCGTGCGATGCCGGTGATGCCGAGAAGAATGCTCAGCGACCCGCTCAACTCCAGCGCCCAACCGGCGAAAAGGGACGGACCTGTCACCCGGTCGCTGCTGCGGGGCTCTGTCGTGCGCTGCCGGACCCCGCCGGGTGTCTCCGCCATGGTCACGACCTTTCCGAACGGCGTTTCCCTGAGAGCCTCAGCCTCGCTTTGCTGCCTTCGCGGCGCGACTGCACCAGGCTGTCCGGGTGACGGGGCCGTGCCCTGCTACTGACGCAGCAGCAGGTCTGCGGCCATGTCGACGACGGTGTCGGCAGCCGGCGTTGCGTCGAGCTCGGCTCCTCGCTCGTCCGGTTCGAGGGGTTCGAGCGTGGCGAGCTGCGAGTCGAGGAGCGATGTCGGCATGAAGTGGCCGGTGCGCCGGCCGATCCGGTCTGCCAGGAGCTCGCGGCCGGCTGTCAGGTGCAGAAAGAAGGCGCCCGGGCAGGCCGCTCGCAGCGTGTTTCTGTAGCGTCGCTTGAGTGCGGAGCATGCGACCACGGCACCGGTGCCCGCTGCGTCGCGCTCGTGCAGCCAGCGACCGATGGATTCCAGCCAAGGTTGACGGTCGGCGTCATCGAGCGGAGTGCCGGCGGACATCTTGGCGATGTCGGCCGGGGAGTGGAAGTCGTCGCCCTCCGCGAAGGGGACGCCCAGCCTCTCCGCGAGCAGGCGAGCCACCGTGCTCTTGCCGATCCCGGCGACACCTGTGACCACGATGCACGGGGTTCGACGCTCAGCGCTGCGGGACACCACAGGGTTCAGGGCGCACCACCCGGGGGTGCCGTTTCCGCGTGCAACAGGTCACCCCGTCGCTGCTGCCCGCTTCCGTATGGCCGGGGAGGGGGCCCGTCGGAGCCGGCCTGGTACTCCTCGAGCGGAACCAGATCCCTCTCCCATGCGCTCAGCACGGGTGTCAGGACGCGCCAGGCCTCTTCGGCCTCGTCGCCTCGGATGGACATGGCGGGGTCCCCGGTCAGGACGTCCAGCAGCAGCCGGCCGTAGGCGGGAAGGTGGGGCGGTTCCATCTGCGCTGTCAGCGACAGCGGGGCGAGGGTGTTGGTGTGGGCTCCGATGCCTGTCAGATCGAAGGTCAGGCCTTCCGGTTCGAGGCCGAAGCGGAGCACGTTGGGGCGGGGTTCTCCGCTGTGGCCGAAGGGCAGGTGGGGCACGGACCGGAAGCGCACCGCGACCTCCTTGCGGTCCGCACGGAGTGCTTTGCCGCTGCGGAGCCGGAAGGTTGTTCCCGACCAGCGCCAACTGTCCAGTTCCAGTTCCACCTCGGCGTAAGTCTCGATACGGCGCTGTGGGTTGACGCCTTCCTCGTCGGCGTAGGCGGGGACGTCGTGGTCTGCGATCCGGCCGGCCAGGTAGCGTGCACGGCGTGTGCGGCGTACGACGTCGTCCTCGGTGAGGAGCCGCACGGACCGCAGCACGTCGACCTTCCGGTCGCGGAGGTCGCGCTCGCCGAGGGTGAGGGGGGGTTCCATGGCCACCAGGCAGAGCAACTGCAGCAGGTGGTTCTGCACCATGTCCTTCAGCGCCCCGACCGTGTCGTAGTAGCCGGCCCTGCCTTCCAGTGCGAGGGTCTCGTCCCAGACGATGTCCACCTCGGCGATGTGGGTGCTGTTCCAGATGGGCTCCAGGACGCGGTTGGCGAGTCGGCTGCCGAGCACGTTCTGGACGGTCGTCATGGCCAGGAAGTGGTCGACTCGGAACACGGCCTGCTCGGGGAGGAGGTCGGCCAGCAGCTGGTTCAGCTGCTGTGCGCCGGCCAGGTCTTCGCCGAAGGGCTTCTCCAGCACGATCCGGCTGCCCGCCGGCAGGCCCGCCTGGTGCAGCGCGGTGACCACGCCGGGGAAGAGAGCCGGGGGCAGGGCGAGGTAGACAGCGACGGGCCCCTCACCGGCGATGACCGAGGCGAGGTCGGCCGTGTCGGTGACGTCGGCCCGTTGATAGCGGGCCGTGCCCGCGATCGCCGCCTTGGCGTCGGCCGGATAGTGCCCACCATGGCGATCGATCTGCTCGGTCGCCCATGCCCGGTATCGCTCGCTGTCCCAGTCCTCCCGGCTCGCGCCGGTCAACTGGAACCGGTCGCCGACGTGCCCTTCCGCACGCAACGCGACCAGTGCCGGCAGCAGGTAGCGTGCGCTGAGGTCACCTGTCGCGCCGAAGATCACGAGCCGGTTGATCATGCGTTGACGCCTGCTTTCGCTCGGGCGAGGTTCACACCGCTGGCAGTGATCCCGATGTGGCTGAATGCCTGAGGGAAGTTGCCCATGAACTCTCCGGTGGACGGGTCGATCTGCTCCGACAGCAGTCCCAGGGGGCTCGCGCGGGCGCACAGCGAGGCGTACAGCTCCTCCGCCTCGTCGATCCTGCCCTGGCCGATGAGGTTGTCGACGAGCCAGAAGCTGCACAGCACGAAGGCGCCCTCGTCGCCGGCCAGGCCATCGGGTGACTCCTTGTGCAGATAGCGGTAGAGCAGGCCGTCTCCGGCCGACAGGCGTTCGGCGACGGCCCTGGCGGTGGCCACCATCCGCGGGTGATCGGCCGGGACGACCTGGCGCAGCGGAAGCGCGAGCAGGCTGGCGTCGACGGCACCGCCGCCGTCGAGATGCACGCTCAGGGTCTGTGCCTCCTCGTCCCAGGCCCTGTCGAGGATGAGCCGGCGCAGTTCGTCGGCCGAGGCTCGCCACATGGCGACGTCTCCGGGCAGGCCGAGCCTCTCGCCGATCGTCGCAGCCCGGTCCAGGGCCACCTGGCACATCCCGGCCGAGTACGTGAACACCCGGCCTTCGCTGCGCACCTCCCAGATCCCCTGATCCGGCTGTCGCCACGCCTGTTGAGCTGCATCGGCCAGCTTGGCCAGGTTGGCCCACAGCGCCGGCTGGATGTCCCCGCCGGAGCGAAGCCACTGGTCGGCGCAGTCCAGGATCTCGCCGTAGACGTCGTGCTGACGCTGGTCGGCCGCTCCGTTGCCCCAGCGCACCGGTGCGGAGCGCTGGTAGCCCTCCAGCTCGGTGTCCTCCACCTCGTCCGGCACCGGGCTGCCGCCGAGGGCGTACATGATCCGGGGGCGTCGGCTGTACTCGAAGGCGTCGAGAACCCATCCCAGGAAGGCGTCGGCCTCGCCCCCGAAGCCGATGCGGCGCAGCGCGAACACGGCGAATGCGGCGTCCCTGATCCAGGCATAGCGGTAATCCCAGTTGCGGATCCCGCCGATCGGTGCAGGCAGGGAGGAGGTGGGGGCCGCGACGAGCGACCCGTTGGCCCAGTCGTCGCACAGTTTCAGTGTGATGGCCGCGCGTCGGACCAGCGGTTCCTCGGGACCGTCGTACCGGAAGTGCTGCATCCAGCGGCGCCACGCGTCGGCGGTGTCCCGCAGCATCGCGTCCGCGTCGAACCGGTGGTGGCGATGGAAGCGACCCCAGGACAGCACGAGATCGAGGCGTTCGCCCTGCCGGAGGTCATGGGTACCGTGCAGAGCGGTCAGGGGACGGTTGGAGCGCAGGTGCAGACGCAGGTCCGGCCGCCGGGACGGTCGTACCTCCAGCCCGCTGAACAAGGCCTGCGCCTGCCCGCCGCCCCGGGGCTCGAGGTCCATCCGCAGGCGTACCCTCCCGTCCAGGACCACAGCCGTACGGACGAGCTCGGCCCGGTCGGCAGGGGCGTCGTCGCTGAGGTCGGCCCCGGAGCGCAGGACCAGCGCATCGGTGATGCGGACCAGGCCGGTGGTGCTGCGCAACTCGGTCGTCAGGATGCCGGTGTCGGGTTCGTAACGCTGCCGTGCCTCGACCAGGTCCTCCGGAGCCAGGGTGAAATGCCCGCCGCGTGCGCGATCCAGCAATCCGCAGAACAGTGGCTCGTCATCGAATCGAGGAAGGCACATCCACGGAATGGAACCGTCCAGGCCGACCAGCGCAGCCGTCGCACCGTCCCCGATGAGGCCGAGATCCTCCAGCGGCAGGTATCCCTCCCGCCTGTGAACCGGCCGGAAGGGGGGGTCGGGATCGTGCATGCCGTCTCTCTTCCCGCAGCGCCGTCAGTCGGCCACCGGAACACCCGGCTAGAAGGTGATCATTACTTTCACGACGTCGTCGAGCTTCTTGTCGGAGACCTCGAAGGCCCGCTCCATGTCGTCGAAGCGAAACTCATGGGTCGTCATGTGTGAGGGGTCGACAAGCTGTGCTTCCAGCACCCGCAGCAGTCGCTCCATGCGCAGCCTGCCGCCAGGGCACAGTCCCGTCGCGATCGTCTTGTCGGCCATGCCGACGCCCCATTCGACGCGGGGAATGCGCACGAACTCTCCCTCGCCGAAATATCCGATGACGGAGACCGTGCCCCCGGGCTTGGTGATCTTGACTGCGGTCTGGAACGTCACATCCGCGCCCAGCGCCTCGATGGCGGTGTCGACTCCCTCGCCCCGCGTCAGGTCAAGGATCCGCTCGACTACGTCCTCGCTGGTGAAGTCGACGATCTCGCCGGCACCGTACGTGCGCGCGAGTTTCTGCCGGTCGGGGACCGATTCGACCCCGATGACAAGGCCGGCACCGCGGAGCCTGGCCCCTGCGGTCGCCATCAGACCCACCGGCCCCTGGGCGAGAACAGCCACGGTTCCGCCGATCGGGATGTTCCCCTTCTCCGCCCCCATGAAGCCGGTCGACAGCATGTCGGCGCAGTAGACCGCCATTTCATCACTGATGGCGTCGGGGATTTTCGCGAGATTGGCGTCGGCCTCGTTCACGTGGAAGTAATCGGCAAAGACCCCGTCCTTGGAATTTGCGAACTTGAACCCCCCGAGCGGCGCTCCGGACTGCGACGGATACCCGTTCTGCGAGGCCAGGTCACCCCAGTCGGGGGTGATGGCACCGACCAGCACCCGGTCGCCGGGCCGGAAGTCCTTCACCTCGCCGCCCACGGCATGCACGATGCCCACCGCTTCGTGGCCCAGCGTCAGGTTCTCCCGCGGACCGATGCCACCTTGGACGGTGTGGGAATCGGACGTGCAGATCAGGGCCCTGGTCGTCTGTACGACGGCATCGCCCGGACCCGGCTGCGGATCGGGCTTCTCCATGAAACCCACACGCCCGATCTCCTTCATCACGAATGCCTTCACTTGTCTGCCCCTTTCCTGGCGCGCCGTTGCCGCAACAACGCCATGCACGCCCGAATCGGCTCCTGGCATCCGGCGGCCGGCATCAGCCGCTCACTCTTACAACTGTCCCAAGGCCCGAGCAGGCTCGCGACCCGACCAAGGCGCAAACCACCTCCGCATCCCCCACGGCCATGTTGCTGAACCTGCCGCCCACACGCCGCATCACGTGATGTCGCACCGGCGACACCCGGCTAGCGTCGGTTTCGCGCGCGAGCAAGGGCGGAGGACGCTGTGGGTGACAAAAGCACAGAGCGAGCCTTCATCGGGTCGTTCACCTCGGCGGGCGGGCGCGGAATCATGGCGGCCACCGTGGATCCGGCGACCGGAGCGCTGACCGGGACCGATGTCGTCGATGCCGTGGCCGACCCGTCGTATCTCGCCGTCGAGCACACGGGGGCGGGCCCGGTCCTCTACGCCGTCTCCGAGACGGCACAGGGAGCGGTCGCCGCCTACGACATCGCCGGTCCGGTGCCCCGCCCGATGTGCGCACCCGTGGCCGTGCACGGGGAGTCACCCACCCATCTCGCGGTCGCTCGCGGGCATCTGCTGACCGCCAATTACGAATCCGGCAGCGTCACCGTCCTGCCGCTCGCCGCCGACGGCGCCCCACAGCCCGCCAGCGACGTGCTGCGCCACCAGGGCACAGGCCCGGACCCCGCCCGCCAGGCGGGCCCGCATGCGCACCAGGTGCTTCCCGATCCCTCGGGACGCTGGGTGCTCAGCGTCGACCTCGGCACCGACTCGGTGCGGATCTGCTCCCTGGACGTACCAGCGGGCAAGCTGGCGCTGCACAGGGAGACCGCACTGCGGCCCGGCACCGGTCCGCGTCACCTCGCCTTCCACCCGGCCGGAGACCATGCGTACGTCCTCGGCGAGCTCGAGCCCACCGTCACCGTGTGCCGATGGGACGCCGCCGCCGGGGTGCTCGAGCCGGTGGGGGCGACATCGCTGTTCCCGGACGGTACCCCCCATGCCGTCTCTCCCTCGGCGCCGGTCGTCTCACACGACGGCCGCCACTTGTGGGCGGCGGTACGGGGCACCGACACCATCGCCGTCCTGACCCTCGACGCGGGCGGCGAGCAGGCGGACCTCGTCGCGTCGGTGCCGTGCGGGGGTCGGTGGCCGCGCGATCTGGTCCTGCACCCGTCGGGCACGCGCCTGTATGCGGCGAACGAGCGCTCGGGCGACGTCACATGGCTGGACGTCGACTCCACGACAGGCATCCCCCACCGCGCTGGTTCCCTGCCGGTCCCGGCGGCATCCACCATCGTCTTCGTCTGACGGCGGGACCTCAGCGACGGGCAACCCTCACCACGCAGCTCTGGTCATGCCCTGCCGCGGACGACGGCGACGGGGCAGTGCGCGTGGTGCAGCACCGCCTGGCTCACCGAACCCAAGAGCAACCCGGCAAAACCGCCGCGCCCCCTGGCTCCGACGACCACGAGCTGCGCGGTCCTGCTCGCCTCGATCAACACCTCGCGGGTTTCGCCGCTCGCCACTTCATGCCTGACCGTGACGTCCGGATACCTCTCCGTACGGCCGGCGAGCGCCTGGGCCAGCAGACGCTCCGCGCTCTCGACGCCCGTACCGACCGGCGCATAGTCCGGCAGCCACGCGTGCACGGCGACGATCTCAGCTCCCCGCAGCGCCGCCTCCGCAAAGGCGAACTCGACCGCCTTCTCACCACCAGGGGAGCCGTCGACACCCAGCACGATCGGCCCGGCGCCGACCGGTTCCTCGCGGACCACCAGCACCGGACACTGGCTGTGGGCGGCGAGGGACACCGCCGTCGACCCCAACAGCATGCCGATGAAGCCCCCCATACCCCGGGAGCCGACCACCACCAGGTCCGCGGCACGCGATTCAGCCTCCAACACCGCCACCGCGTCACCGGTCACCACGGCCTCGGCGACCTCCACCTCGGGCGCCACGCTTCGGGCACGCTGCGCGGCATCGTGCACCAGGCGATTGAACGGCGACGGGTCCAGCGGTGCATACATGGGCCTGACCGGCCAGCTGAAGGCGTACACCACACGCAGCTCCGCCCGACGCCGCCGGGCCTCCCGGGCCGCCGCTTCCGCCGCGACAAGACTCGACGACGAGCCGTCCACTCCGACGACGACCAGGTTGCCCACCGCTCCTCCAACACTCGCTTCGGCCTCCCAGCATCACTCCGGCGATACGTCGCTGCCACCTGGGCAGGCATGCGAGGCGCGCTGTCGCCTCGCAGGTCAGTACCGCTGCGCCTGTTGTCGATCCCTCCCTTTCGGGCGAAGTGCTGTCTTAGCGTGGAGGGATGGTCGACACGAGCAAGACGGAGGAACGCAGGACGCAGGTCCGCGAGGTACGCCGCCGGCTCGCGCAGGAGGGGCCGCCGTGGACGCGGGACCTGGAGGCAGACTTCGAGACAGTCACGGTGCCCGAACGCGATTGCGACCAGCTACGCGACCTGCTGATCTCCGAGGGCGCCCAGACGGTTGTCGAGGTCGGTCTCGCGTACGCCAGTTCCGCGCTCGCGATCGGTGAGGCGCTGATCACTGTCAACCCGCCGCATCCCCGGCACGTCATCATCGACCCGTTTCAAGAAGGCGCATGGTCCAATGCCGGCTGGGATCTGCTGCGCTCTGCGGGGCTGGACTCGATCGCCGCGCTCATGCTCACTCCATCGTCGATCGCCCTCCCGCAACTCCTCACCGAAGGCCTCGTCGCCGACGCGGCATTCGTGGACGGCAGTCACCGGTTCCACGAGGTCTTCGTGGAACGGGGACGACGGTTGGCGCCGATTCCCAGGCCAGACCAGCACCCCGCTGCAAGGCGCTTCGCTTGCCTGACCCCTCGTTCGAGCCTCCCTTCGAAGAGTTCCAGGCGTTCTGACCTGCTGCCTCGTGATCAGGCTGCTGCGAGGGGGCGCTCACCGATCGGCGAATTCGCACCACACGATCTTCCCCGGATCCCGCTCCCCCACGCCCCACTTGTCCGCCAGCTCCGACACCAGCAGCAGCCCGCGCCCACCCTCGCCCTCGCCGGGCTCCCGCGCGTTCGGCACGCCGTCCCCGCTGTCGTGGACCTCGACACGCACCCCGTCGCCGTACGACAGCCGGAGCAGGAAACCGCGGCCGGGCGGGACGCCGTGCGCGAGGGCGTTGGTGGCGAGTTCGCTGACGCACAGCACGATGTCGTACGCCCGTTCCCGCACACCCCAGTCGACGAGCGCCTCGCGCGTGAACGCGCGGGCAGCGGGGACGGACTGACGTTCGCGGCGGTAGAAGCGTTCGCGTGGGGAGGGGTGAGGAATCTCTGCGTTCACGTGACGAGAGTCACAGAATGTAGCCATCATGGAACAGTGCGTGCGCTCGTACAGCCGGTTTGTACGGGTGCACGCCGGTGAACGTACGCGCGCGGGTGGGGAGTTGGACCGCATGAGCACGACTCGACGGTCACGGAGGAACGCCTCGGCGATGAAGATGGTGGGCGCGCTGCTCGCCCTCTATCGCGAGGCCGCCGGATACACGCAGAAGACGCTGGGCGAGCGGTTCGTCGTCGGCGAGCAGCAGATCGCCTCGATCGAGCAGGGCCGACGGCCGCTGAAGCCGGATCTAGCCGAGCAGCTCGACGAATTCCTGCAGACCAAGGGCGCGTTGACGACTGCGTTGAGCTGGATGCCGGAGGTGGATCTCGTCCCGATGTGGGCCGAGGAGTACTTGGATCGGGAACGGGAGGCGATCACCATCTCGTGGTACGAGAGCCTGCTGGTCCCGGGTCTGCTCCAGACCGAGGCATACGCACGAGCGATCTTCGGTAGCCGCGTGCCGGTCTACGACGAAGACGAGATCGAGCAGTTGGTGGCGAAGCGCATCGAGCGGCGGGAGGTTTTGCACCGCAAAGTGCCGCCGACGGCGAGCTTCGTGATCTGGGAGGCGGCGCTGCGCGACCGCCTGGGTGGGGACGAGGTGTACTTCGAACAGGTGCGGCACCTACGCGAGTACGCCGATCTACCCGGTCTCGCACTCCAGATCTTGCCGCTCGGCCGCACCTCACACGCCGGGCTCAATGGCCCGTTCATCCTGCTGGAAACTCCCGAGTACCAGCGGCTGGCGTACAGCGAGACCCAGCGCGGCAGCCAGCTGATCGCCGATCCTGACGGCGTGGGGATCCTCACCCAGAAGTATGCGATGCTGCGGACGCAGGCCCTCAACACCGAGGACACGAGGGACTTGTTGGACCGTCTTCTGGGAGAGCAATGAGCGGCACCGCACTTGAATGGTTCAAGTCCAGCTACAGCGGCGACGAGGGCGGCGCATGCATCGAAGTCGCCCTCCAGCCCACCGCCATCCACATCCGCGACTCCAAGACCCCCGCCACCCCCCACCTCACGGTCGCCCCCTCCGCCTGGGCCGCCTTTCTGAAGCTTGCCAACAACGCCGGTTGTTGAGTCGGTTCGGTCAGCCGCTCGTTCCCACGTCGTTGTTGGGCGCTCCGTCGCCCACCGGGGGCAGATCACCGCGTTCCACCGGCTCAGCAGCGTCGGGGGCGGCCGGCAGGAGGGTGTCGAACTCGGCGGCGGACGGGTGGTGGGCGCCGAGGGCGGCCTCCCGCAGCACGTCACGGGAGACGCCGGGACCGCCGCTGACCCGCAGCACGTGCCCGTCCTTGGGTACGGCGTACTCGCGCTGTTCCCCGGCGCTGCGGTACCAGACGTCGCCGTCGCGCGAACAGTCAGGGCAGTTGGCCGAGTTGACGGTGCCCCGGTCGACGGTGAGCTGGATCTGCGCTCCGGCCTGCTGTGACACGTACACGGCGGAGAAGCCGTCGCCGCCGTACACGCCGACGGACTGCTGGGCGAGGGTGAAACCGTCCGCCTCGGTGACGTAGACGTGTTCCGGGGTGATGCCCAACGCCGAGGCGCGGGAGGCGATTTCCGCCGGGTCGGCGGGCTCCTTCTCGGTGCCGCAGCCGATGAGCAGCACGGGGATCAGCAGGGCCGCCAGGGGCAGCGCACGTACGGGACGCATCATGCGCCCATCCTGCCGCACAGGTGTTCCACAGTTGGGTGGGGGTTGCGTAGCCTCGGTGACGATGAACACGATTCCGACACACCTGGACCATCTCGTCCTCGCAACGCCCGATCTGGCGGCGACGGTTGCCGACTTCACCCGGCGCACCGGTGTGGCACCGGCGGTCGGCGGCACGCACGTCGGTCTCGGGACCCGCAACTGCCTGGTCGGTCTGGGCGGAACCGCTTACCTGGAGATCATCGGGCCGGACCCGGAACAGTCCACGCCCGGCGGGCCGCGCCCCTTCGGTGTCGACGAGTTGCCAGGACCGCGCACACTCACCTGGGCGATCAGCCCTCCCGACCTCGACACGGCGATCGCGGCCGCCCGCGCACGGGGCTACGACCCCGGCCCACCGCTCCCGATGAGCCGCCGCACCCCCGACGGCACGCTCCTGCAATGGCGCCTGACCGACGGCGTGGCCGCCCACCCCTCGGGCCTGGTCCCCTTCCTCATCGACTGGGGCGCCTCACCCCACCCCACGGCGTCGGGCCTGCCCACCACTCCCCTGCTGGCCCTCTCGGCCACCACCCCCGACCCGGCCGGGCTCCGCCCCCTCCTGACCGCCCTGGACACGGAACTCACCCTCACCGAGGGCCCGGTGGGCCTGACCTTCACGGTGGACACACCGCGGGGGCCGGTGCGGTTCGACTGAGGGACGGGGAAAAGTGGTCAGCCGGTCAGGGGCTGCCACTGGTCTTCCTGCGCGGGGCTGATCCTTTTGCGCCACACCAGCGCCCTGCCGATCAGGCCGGGCTTGTCCCGCGTGGCCAGGGCCGGGGCGTCGAGCATGTCGGCAGCTTCCTCCAGGTAGGTGACCAGCGTGTCGAGTTCTTCTCCGGGGGCTTCGTTGTAGCGGGACCAGCGGCCCAGGTAGCCGGTCGCGGCGTCCAGGTACAGACCCGAGGTGCTGTCAGCCGCGCCGTGCGAGACAACCGGAATCCAGGTTGCCTTCCACACGGTGATCCGTTCGTCCTCGGAGCGGTCGGCGTTGAGGGTGTCCTCGTGGGCCTGGGAGTCCACCTTCCGCCGGTAGAAGGCGGCTACGGCGTCCAGGGGCATCAGAGCCTCATTGCCTGGAAGGCATCCCGAGCCCCAGCCGTTCACCCCGTCATCACCCGCTGTCAGCAGCCACAGCACGCGCAGCTCGACGGGTATCCGAACGCCGAGGTCGTCTTCCAGGGCGGCGATGGCGGCGGGGCCGGCGCCGGCGCGGAGCGCGGCGTAGGAGTCGGGAGCGTGGTGCTGGAGCCAGCGGGTGATGCGGTGCCAGGCGTCGGCGATCTGCCGTACGGTGACCGCGGCGGCGGCAGGGTCGGCAGGCTGGTCCTGGTCTCGGCCCTGCTCCTGCTCCTGCTCCTGCTCCTGGTCATGGGCGTCCGTGGAGGGCTCGGTGGAGGGGGCCGCTCTCAGAAACCGGATCTCGATCCGGTCCGGCTCGCGGATGTAGCCGACGGACAGGTCGGGGCAGTCCTCGAACATGTCGCCGTCGACCGTCACGTCGAGGATCCCGGGCAGCCCCGAGGGCCGTCCCATGTCGGGGTCGTCGGCCAGCCGGCCGGCCAGGGCCTTCAGCGCGTAGGGAACGCCGGCCCCCAACCGGGCGGCGGTGTCGCGTACGTCCGGCTGGATTTCGACCTTCACAGCCTGGTGCTCCTTGCTCGTCGGATGCAGGACGGTGTCCCTCGCGCCGTAGGCGTCGGCGTTCACCAGCGGATGGTGCAGCGGGCCACGCACCGGCTTGCGTGCCACGAACACGAACTCCCGCCCGGGTCTGTCGGGAGCATCCCGGATGCCGTCCACCGTGAAGCCCGCGTCGAGAAGATCCGCCTCCGCCTCCTCGCGTGAGCGGAACCGCAGGGTGGAGTCCGAGGTCAGGCGTGCGCCGTCCGTCGCGAACACGAAGGTCCAGCGGAAGGTCACCAACGGCCCGTCGGCGTCGGTCACTTCGACCCAGTTCTCGACCGCACCGACGCCGGGGACGTCCGTGACGCGGTGGGTGGCGTCCCGGTTCCACTCCTCCCAGGCGCGGCGGGCCGGGTCGCGGGTCTCGAAGACCAGGTGTCCGCCCGGTTGCAGGGCGGCGTGGGATGCCCGCAGGGTTGCCCGCCACATCTGCGGGTCGACGATGGCCTGGGCGACGTTGCCGGTCATCGTCGCGAGGTCCGCCTGGAGCGGTGGAAGCGCGGTGGCGTCGCCATGGATCCAGCGGACGCGGTCGCCGCCCGGTTTCGCGCGGGCGACGTCCAGGGAGGCCCCCGCGGGATCGACGCCGACGACCTCGATGCCGTGGTCGGCCAGCAGCAGCGCGAAAACGCCCGTTCCGCAGCCGATGTCCAGCACCCGGCGTGCGGCGAACTCCCCGGTGAGGCCGAGATAGGCGTCGAGGTCGCTGCGGTCGGAGTCGAGCACGTCGTAGATCGCGGCCAGTCGCGGGTGCCCGAAGATCGCGTCAACCATGCGGCGACGGTAGAGAGGCATGCGGGGGCGGGCAAGTGGATTACCGGCACTCAGCAGGGTCGGGGACCGGCACGGTGATTGACGCCCTAGCCGCGGTCCGAACGTGGCGCGGCAGTGCCGCCTGAGGTCGTTTCGGGTTTCGTGTGGAGGATGTCGCGGGCCTGCTCCGCGGCGCGGGCGGTGCTCTCGCCGACGAAGTCGAGGAAGCGGGCGATGTTCTCGAAGCGGGCACCGGCCGGGGTGTCGGGGCCGAGGACGCCGACGCCCTGCCGTGCGGTCTCGACGATCTGGGCGATGGACCGGGCGCTGGCCATCATCGACTGGTACCAGACGTCGTCGTCGACGACGTAGCGCTCGCGGCGGCGCTCGTCACGCTCCCGGCGGACGAGGCCCTGGCTCTCGAGGAACGCGACCGCTTTGGAGACGGACGCCGGGCTGACCTGGAGGCGCTGGGCGAGTTCGGACGCGGTGAGGCTGCCCGTGTCGGTGAGGGTGATGCAGGCCAGCACCCGGGACATCATCCTGGGCATGCCCGATTGCATGACGACGGTGGTGAACACCTCCTCGTACTCGCGCACCGCCTCGGCGTCGCGTCCGTGCGCCTGCGCGGGCGCCTCCACCCCGCGGGGCGCGGCCTGCCTGCGTCGGCGGGTGCGGCGTTCGGTGGCGCGGTGGGCCAGGTCGGCGCGGTAGGCGGTGGGGCCGCCGTTGCGCATCACCTCGCGGGTGACGGTCGAGGTCGGGCGGTCCAGGCGTCGGGCGATCTCGGCGTAGGCGAGGCCGTCGGCCAGTCCCAGCGCGATCTGCTGGCGTTCCTGCTGGGTGAGTCTGCCTCCGGGCATCGCGGTCTCCTCCGTACTCCCTGCGTGCCTCCACCATAGCGTTCACCCTCAAAGCATTGCAACGCACAGCCTAAGAAGCGTTGCATTACCCTTGAGCCCATTGCAACAATTCCTCGGCCTTCACCTGCATTGAC
This sequence comes from Streptomyces sp. NPDC059866, assembly GCF_042731325.1. Taxonomy (NCBI): domain Bacteria; kingdom Bacillati; phylum Actinomycetota; class Actinomycetes; order Kitasatosporales; family Streptomycetaceae; genus Streptomyces; species Streptomyces sp. NPDC059866. The sequence goes on from NZ_JBHWJT010000003.1 coordinate 289,056, forward strand.
GGCGATTTAGCGCAACAGACTTGTTGCCAGATCATTGAACGCAACGTAGCTTTTCCATCGTCCGAAACAACGAGTCACAGGAGCCCGCGATGCAGAAGTTCGACACCCCCGCCCCGATCTCCGCCGTCCTGGACATCCCCGCCGGACGCATCCAGATCATCGCCGCAGACCGCGCCGACACCACCGTCGAGGTCCTGCCCGCCAACCCCGCCAAGAGCCGCGACACCAAGGCCGCCGAGCAGACCACCGTCACCTGCACCGACGGCGTCCTGCGGCTCGCGGCCGCACCGGCCAAGAACCAGGCCTTCGGCCCCTCCGGAGCCATCGAGGTCACCATCCAGCTGCCCGTCGGCTCCCGCATCGAGGCCAAGACCGCCGGCGCCGAACTCCGCGGCGTCGGGCGCCTCGGCGACATCGTCTTCGACGGCGCATACCGCCAGATCAAGATCGACGAGGCCGCGAGCGTCCGCCTCACCGCGCTCGACGGCGACGTCGAGGTCGGCCGGCTGGGCGGCCCCGCGGAGATCAGCACCACAAGGGGCGACATCCGCATCGCCGAGGCCGTGCGCGGCACGGTCGTGCTCCGCACCCAGTCCGGCGACATTTCGGTCGGCGCCGCCGCCGGGGTCTCGGCCGCCCTGGACGCCGGCACCGACTACGGCCGCGTCAGCAACGCCCTCAAGAACGACGGCACCGCCGAACTCGACATCCACGCGACCACCGCCTACGGCGACATCACCGCCCGCAGCCTCTGAGCCTCAAGGAGCTTCCCTCATGACCAGCTTGGCCATCGCGGCGCACGGGCTGCGCAAGTCCTACGGCGACAAGACCGTGCTCGACGGTATCGACCTGACCGTCCCGGAAGGAACGATCTTCTCCCTGCTCGGCCCGAACGGCGCCGGAAAGACCACCGCCGTCAAGATCCTCTCCACCCTCATCACCGCCGACGCCGGCGACCTGCACGTCGGCGGCCACGACCTGGCCGCCGACCCGCAGGCGGTGCGTGCCGCGATCGGCGTCACCGGGCAGTTCTCCGCCGTCGACGGGCTGATCACCGGCGAGGAGAACATGCTCCTCATGGCGGACCTGCACCACCTGTCCAAGCACGAGGGGCAGCGCACCGCCGCCGAACTGCTGGAGCGCTTCGACCTCGTCGACGCCGCCCAGAAGCCCGCCTCCACCTACTCCGGCGGCATGAAGCGCCGCCTGGACATCGCCATGACCCTGGTCGGCAACCCGCGGATCATCTTCCTCGACGAGCCGACCACCGGCCTCGACCCCCGCAGCCGCCACAACATGTGGCAGATCATCCGCGAGCTGGTCTCCGACGGCGTCACCGTCTTCCTCACCACCCAGTACCTGGAGGAGGCCGACGAACTCGCCGACCGTATCGCCGTGCTCAACAACGGCAAGATCGCCGCCGAGGGCACCGCCGAGGAGCTCAAGCGGCTCATCCCGGGTGGGCACGTCCGGCTGCGCTTCTCCGACCCGGCCGCCTACCAGTCCGCCGCCTCCGCGCTGCGCGAGGTCACCCGGGACGACGAGGCGCTGGCGCTGCAGATCCCCAGCGACGGCACCCAGCGCGAGCTGCGCTCCGTCCTCGACCGGCTGGACTCGGCCGGCATCGAGGCGGACGAGCTGACCGTGCACACCCCCGACCTCGACGACGTGTTCTTCGCCCTGACCGGCTCCACCGTGCCGAGCCAGCCCAACGAGCCCAAGGAGGCTGTCCGATGAGCTCCCTCTCCCTCGCCGCACGCGACTGGTCCACGATGCTGCGCCGCAACCTCCTGCACGCGCGGCGCTACCCGTCCCTCACCCTCAACCTGCTGCTGACGCCGGTCATGCTGCTGCTGCTCTTCGTCTACATCTTCGGCGACGTGATGAGCGCGGGCATCGGTGGCGGCGGCGCCGATCGCTCCGAGTACATCGCCTATATCGTCCCGGGCATCCTGATGATGACCATCGGCAGCACCGTGATCGGGGCCGCGGTGTCCGTCTCCACCGACATGGCCGAGGGCCTCATCGCCCGCTTCCGTACGATGGCGATCCACCGCGGCTCCGTGATCATCGGGCACGTCGTCGGCAGCGTGCTGCAGGTGCTCGCCAGCCTGGTCCTCGTCGGTGCCGTCGCCGTGGCCATCGGCTTCCGGTCCACCGGCGCCACGGCCCTGGAGTGGCTGGCGGCGTTCGGACTGCTCGCGCTCTTCGCCCTGGCGCTCACCTGGATCGCGGTCGGGATGGGCATGGCCAGCCCGAACGCCGAGGCGGCCAGCAACATGGCGATGCCGCTGATCCTCCTCCCGCTCATCTCGAGCGCCTTCATCCCGGCCGACACGATGCCGGGCTGGTTCCAGCCGATCGCCGAGTACCAGCCGTTCACGCCGGCCATCGAGACCCTGCGCGGCCTGCTGCTCGGCACCGAGATCGGCAACAACTGGTGGATCGCGATCGTCTGGTGCGTCGGCCTGTCCGCGCTCGGCTACCGCTGGTCGATGGCGTTGTTCAACCGCGGTCCGAAGTAACCGCCATGACAGCGCGGGCCGCCTCCCGCAACTCGTCCCACCCCAGGGCGGCGTACACCGACACCGCGTCGGCGTACGCCGCCCCTCCGCGTCATCGGCCGCCCACCGGGCCCGGCGGACGAAACATCAGGAGAAAACGACCTCTGACGGACTTGACCTCTGCTTGCTGGACGAGATCCGGCCGGCCCGATGGTTACGGCGTGGAGAACAGGCCGGGCTCCGGAGGCGAGGGGCCGTCGGCGCGGACGCCGTTCGTGACCCTCAGGAAATCCAGCTTTTCCGCATCGACGGAACCCGCGGCCACCGTGTAGACGACGAGCCGGAGGTCGCAGCCCGGGACGGTGAGGACGTCGCAGTCGCATGTCACCTCGCCGACCTGGGGGTGCACGACGGTCTTGCGGGCCGAGACGTGCGGTCCGACCGCACCCTCGTCCCACAGCCGGGTGAACTCCGCACTGGTGGAGCGCAGTTCCTCGACAAGGTCGATCAGGCCACGGTCGCGGGGGTAGTTGACGAGAGCCGTGCGCAGATCGGCGACGAGGGCGGGTTTCAGGGCGTCGTCGTCCTGGAGCACGGGCCAGGACGCGAGCCGGCTGGGCCCTGTGGCGAAGACCGCCCGTGCCAGGTTGCGCTCGTCGTGCGTCCGTGCGCTGGGGTCGCCCAGCAGCACTGCCCATGCGGGAGTCCAGGACAGCAAGGTCCAGTCGGCGCTGAACACGCCCACCGGGAACTCCCCGAGGCGAGCCAGCATCCGTTGGACCCCCGCCGGCACATGCGTGGAGATCGTCCCCTCCTGGGGAGGGAGGAGGCCGGCCAGCCGGTAGGCGTGATCGCGCTCCAGGGGCTGCAGCTGCAGTGCCCTGGCCAGGCTCGCGACGACCTGCGCCGAAGGGCTCGTGGCGCGCCCCTGCTCCAGCCGCACCACATAGTCGACCGACAGCCCCGCGAGCTCGGCCAGTTCCTCGCGTCGCAACCCCACCGCACGGCGTCCGGGCCGCGCAGGCCGCCCGACGTCGAGGGGAGAAAGCCGGTCGCGCCAGCGGCGCAATGCCGTGCCAAGAGTCTCGTCCACTCGACCATTGTGTCCGCCGGACAGCCGTTGTGCCTGGTACTGGCCGTCCTACCGTCGCAGAGGGCACTGGTTGTCCTCTCGTCACGGGCCGAGAGTGAACGCATGACAACAACATTCATCACCGGAGCCAACAAGTCCCTCGGGTACGAGACCGCCCGCCGCCTGATCGATGCCGGCCACACCGTCCTCGTCGGCGCTCGTGATCCAGAGCGCGGCCAGGCAGCCGCCGACGCACTCGGTGCCCGTTTCGTCCAGATCGACGTGACGGACGACGCGTCGGTGGCCGCGGCCGCCGCCGACATCGGGGCTCGCGAGGGCGGCATCGACGTCCTGATCAACAACGCCGGCGTCCTCGGGACACACAACCCCGCCGACCAGATCACGGCCGCCGACGCCAGCGAGGTGTTCGACGTCAACGTCATAGGAATCGTCCGGGTGACGCACGCCTTCCTGCCCCTGCTGCGCAAGTCCGCGCACCCGGTCATCGTCAATGTGTCCAGCGGCATGGGGTCGTTCGCGCTGACCCACGACGCCGAGCGCGTCGAGGGCCGGAACCTCGCGCCGCTCTACACGGCGTCGAAGGCCGCCGTGACCATGCTGACCACGCAGTACGCGAAGTCCTGGCCGGACGTGAAGGTCAACGCGGCCGACCCGGGCTACACCGCGACCGACTTCAACGGGCACAGCGGCCCGCAGACAGTGACCGAGGGCACCGACGCGATCATCGAACTCGCCACCATCGGCGCGGACGGACCGACCGGAACCTTCCGTGACCGTCACGGTGAGATGCCCTGGTGAAGACCGGCCGGTTCGACCTCCGTCCCAGCCAGACCGTCAGCACGAAAGGAAAGGCGCAACCATGACGAGCGCCAGCCCTGGACATGTGATCGTCCACGACAGCTTCGAGGGGCCGACCCTGGACATGACCCGTTGGTTCCACTTGACCTTCCCACTCTCGGACGGCGCGACGTTCGTCGCCGATGAGCCGGGAGCCAAGGTTGCGATCGGTGATGGTGGCCTGCGGGTTGTCATCGACCAGTTCACCCAGAGCCATCCCTTCCAGATGGCCGACAACTGCAAGTACCTCGTGCTCTCCACCGAGGACTTCGCCTTGCCCGAGGCCGGCAGGATCAGTTTTTCCGCCTCGATCGCAGCCGAGGCGATCAACGCGACGCCGTACGACTACCGAGACGGCTTCGCGGCCTTCGTGCTCTGCGATCCGGTCAACGGCTGGGTCTACGACCTGTGCACGAGCGGCGAGACCGTGTTCGCGATCACCGAACGCCTGGCGTACCCCGGGGTGACCTCACCCTTCACCCGCGTGGTGAGCGACCCGCTGTTCGGCCCTTCCGCGACGCCCGGACAGCTCCACCACTGCGAGATCACCATCGACACTGCCGTCAAACGGATCACCTGGCAGATAGACGGAAAGACCGTTCACGAAGAGCTGGTCGCCGAGCTGCCTGCGTCACTCAAGATCGGCATGGGCATCTTCACCGTGCACCAGGTTGCAGATGCTGCCGGCACTTCCCTGCGCGGGCAGGGACTCACCGCCTACTGGCGAGACCTCCGCGTCCGCAACTGAAACCGAGCGCGGTGAGACGGCCTGGTGATCCACCTCTGAATAACGTAGCCGCGCTTGTCATGGCGAGTGGCCACCGCCCGAGACTGCTTCAGCCTGTTGATCGCGCGTTCAACGGTGTTGCGTTTCGTGCACCGCTCTTCGTCGAAACCGGGCGGCCGTCCACCGCGCGAACCTTTGCGCAGGCGGGCGGCTTGGCTGTCGGTCTTCTCGGGGATCGCGTGAACACTGTCCGCGTTGCAGGGAGGCGCGGGGCGGAGTGAGACTGGTGCCGGGGAGTCGTGTGCCGGCGTGGAGTTGTGCGGGCTTCCAGACGGCCGTGGGCAAGGACAGGCGATACACCTCCGCGCTGCTGTACCCCGGGCTGGGCCTGGGCATCATCGTTGCCGACGCCTCGCGGGTGACCGACGGGATGCTGCTCGCTGCCGCGCAGGCGGTGGCCGACCAGGTCGACGTCTCCGACCGGGGCGCCTCACTGCTGCCGCCGGTGGAGGACTTGCGGACGTCCTCCGCGATCAGCGCGGCAGCAGTGGTGGAAGCGGCGGTCAGCGAGGACGTCGCCACCAGCAAGCCGGCCGATCCCGGCCAGGCCGTCCGCCAGGCCATGTGGGAGCCCGTCCACGGCGACGGAGCGGCGGCATGAGCGCGCAGCAGTCCGGCACGGCCGGAGCCGACGACGCCCCGAAGGCCCGCCGTGTCCGATTCGTTCAAGACCCGGTCTCCCGGTGCCGCCTACGGTGGCCCCATGAGTCCACGATTCGATGCCATTGGCCTGGTCGTCTCCGACATGGCCGCCTCTGTTGCCTTCTACCGTCGTCTCGGATTCGCGTTTCCCGAGGGGGCCGAGGAGCAGCCGCATGCCGAGGCCGAACTGCCCGGCGGGCTGCGGCTGTTGCTGGACAGTGAGGAGAGTGTGCGGTCCTTCCGTCCCGGGTGGCAGCCGCCCGTCGGGGGCGGCCGGGCCTCGCTCGCGCTGCTGTGTGACGGGCCCGGTGAGGTCGACGCGGTGTACGAGGAGCTGGTGGGTGCCGGCTACCGGGGCGAGCTCAAGCCGTGGGACGCCTTCTGGGGTCAGCGCTACGCCGTCCTGAACGACCCGGACGGCAACGGGGTCGACCTGTTCGCGCCGCTGCCGTCAGCCGGCGAGTAGCTCGCCCAGCGTCGTTCCCGCCAACTCCCTTACGTCCCGGGCCAGGTGGGCCTGGTCCGCGAATCCGGCCCGGGTCGCCGTGTCCGCGAAGGGCACGCCCTGCCGCGCCAGGGTCAGCGCCCGTTGCAGCCGCAGTACGCGGGCCAGCGTCTTCGGGCCGTAACCGAACGCGGCCAGTGAGCGGCGGTGCAACCGGCGTGCGCCGACGCCGAGTTCGTCGGCCGTGGCGGCGACCGGGCGGCCCGCGTCCAAGGCCGCGACGACCTGCCGCAGCAGGGGGTCGGGCGGCTCGGCGTCGGCCGCGAGACGCAGGGCCACGTCCTCCAGCCCGCCGGCCGGATCGGCGGCCGCGTTCACGCGCGCGGTGAACTGCCGTACCCGCGCGGCCGGCCACAGGTCGGCGAGTTCGACGCGCCGGTCACGGACCTCGTACGCGGGCATCCCCAGGAGGGCGGGCGCGGTGCCCGGGTAGAAGCGGACGCCCGCCCAGGGGCCGGCCGTGCCCTCGGTGACGTACGCGCGTGTGTCCGGGCCGGCGACGAGCAGTCTGCCGTCGTTCCAGAGCAGGTCCATGCAGCCGTCGGGCAGGACCCGCCCCGCACCGGACCCGGCCGGCGTGTTCGTCCACACCACCGCGCCGCTCACCCTCGACGCCCGTTCCGCGTACACGTACGCCAGACTACGGCGCCCCCAGGACCGGTCCGGCGACCCCGACGATCTGCGCTCCCCTCGTCCGGTGCTCCTGCGGGCTCACCCCGTACACCCGTTTGAAGGCGTTGGAGAGGGCGAAGGCGCTGCCGTAGCCGACCTGGCGGGCGATCGCCTCCAGGGTGTCGTCGGAGTCGCGCAGCCGGTCGGCGGCGAGGGCGAGGCGCCAGCCGGTGAGGTAGGCCATGGGGGGTTCGCCGACCAGGCCGGTGAAGCGGCGGGCCAGCGCGGCCCGCGACACCCCGGCCTTGACGGCGAGCGACGCCACGGTCCACGGGTGGGCGGGGTCGTCCTGGACGAGGCGCAGCACCCGGCCCACGACGGGGTCCGCCAACGCCCGGTACCAGGCGGGGGCCTCGGCCTCGGGCCGGGAGAACCAGGCCCGCAGCGCGGCGATGACCAGCAGGTCCAGCAGCCGGTCCAGGACGACCTCCTGGCCCGGTTCGTCGCGCACGATCTCCTCCATGAGCAGCGGCGTGAGCGGGCAGCGCCACACGTCCGTCGGCAGGGACAGCAGCGGCGGCAGGGCGTCCAGCAGCCGGCCGCTGATCTCGCCCTGCCAGAGGTAGGTGCCGATCAGCATGACGGCGGAGCCGTCGAGGCGGTCGCCCCAGGTGCGTACGCCCAGGTCCATGGAGCCGCGCAGGGAGCGGCCGTCGGGGTAGCGGCACTCGGCGCCGGGCAGGATCAGCGCCTGCGGCGGTGTGCCGGGGTCGTCGGCGCAGGTGTAGGGGTCGGGGCCGCGGGCGATGGCGAGGTCGCCGGCCCGCAGCCGCACCCGCTCCCCCGTGTCCGGGACGACCCAGGCGTCGCCGCGCACCATCAGCATCACCGTCAGCGGCGCCCGGTCCTCCACCCGGACGGCCCACGGCGGATCGAAGCACGCCCGGATCATGAAGGCGCCACGTGCGCGTGGACCCTCCAGGAGACCTGCGAGTGCGTCCATGCGGCCAGCGTAGAGGTGCACGTATGGGAATGAGCCGTTCAGCGATGGGCCCGTACCGCACTGCGGCAGTTCACTGGACTCATGACACGGAAAACGGACATGACGGTGGTGGTGACCGGTGCGTCCGGTCGTACGGGAAGCCGGGTCGCCCGGGGCGTGCAGGCCGCCGGGCTGACGGTGCGGCCCGCCACGCGCGCCCAGGGCTTCGACTGGGCGGACCGGTCGACGTGGGCGCAGGCGCTGCGGGGAGCCGACGCGGCGTACCTCGTCCACCCCGGGGACGTCGGTTCGGCGGCGGCCACGCGGGCGGTCGGGCTGCTCGCGCACGAGGCGGTCGCTCTCGGCGTACGGCGGCTGGTGCTGCTGTCGGCGCGCGGCGAGGAGCAGGCGCGGCCGACCGAGGAGGCGCTGCGGGAGTCGGCCGCGGACTGGACGGTCGTACAGGCCGCGTGGTTCATGCAGAACTTCAGCGAAGGGCCGCTGGTGGAGGGGTTGCGGCTGGGCGAGCTGGTGTTCCCCGGTGGTGAGGTGCGCGAGCCGTTCATCGATGTGCGGGACATCGCCGACGTGGTGGTGGCGGTGCTGCTGGCGGGTGACCGGTACGTGGGGAAGGCGGTCGACGTGTCCGGGCCGCGGCTGCTGACGTTCGGGGAGGCGGTCGCGGAGATCGCGAAGGCGACCGGGCGCGAGCTGGCATACACGCCTGTCCCGCCGCGCGCATACGGCGAGCACCTGGCCGGACTCGGTGTGCCGGACGAGGAGGTCGAGCTGCTCGTGGAGGTGTTCGAGACGCTGCTCGACGGGCGGAACGCGCATCTGTCGGACGGCGTCCAGCGGGTGCTGGGGCGCGAGCCGCGCGACTTCGCGGAGTTCGCCGCCGAGGCCGCGGCGGTGGGGACGTGGAGGGCCTGAGCGCCCAGCGGCTCTACTCCTGCGGCGGCGTCTCCCCGCCCCCCTTGTGCGTGCTCTTGACCTGTGTGCGCAGGCGGGAGGTCACGTCCTCCGGCGGGAGGAAGCGGGACCAGCGCTCCGGGAACTCGGACGGCATGTCGGGGTCGTCCGGGTCCGGGTCGTGCTCGCGGGCCGCGGCCGCGCGGGCGACGTACTCGGCGACCTGCGCCTCGCGCATCCGCTCGTTGGCGGCGCGGGCGGCGGCCGTGGCGGCGGCGGGCCAGACCCGGTCGATGGCCGCGTTGACGGCGGCACCGACGAGGACGGCGAAGGCGGACACGCCGATCCACAGCAGCACGGCGACGGCGGCGGCGAGGGAGCCGTAGATCGTCGCGCCCTCGATGGTGTTCGTCAGGTAGATCCGCAGCAGGAAGCTGCCCAGCACCCACATGGCGAGGGCGACCAGGGCGCCGGGGACGTCCTCCACCCAGGGCGAGCGCACCGGCACCGACACGTGGTAGAGCGTGGTCAGGAAGGCGATGGACAGCACGATCACCACGGGCCAGTACAGGACCTGCACGACCGTCGTCGACCACGGCAGGATCCGTACCACCGCGTCGGGGCCGGCCACCATCAGCGGCAGCGCGACCGAGCCGATCAGCAGGGCCGCGAGGAACAGCAGGAACGCCACCAGGCGGGTCCTGACGATCCCGCGGACGCCGTCGAGGCCGTACATCACGGTGATGGTGTCGATGAAGACGTTCACCGCGCGCGAGCCGGACCACAGGGCGAACAGGAAACCTATGGAGATGACGTCGGGGCGGCCGCCCTTCATCACGTCGTCCAGGATCGGCTGCGCGATCTGGGTCACGCCCTTGTCGGACAGGACGGTGCGGGAGGCCTCCAGGAGGTTGGCCTCCAGGCTGGAGATCGTGTCGGTGCCGGTCCAGTCGTCGACGTAGCCGAGCAGGCCGATCAGGCTGAGCAGCAGCGGCGGCACGGACAGCAGGGTGAAGAACGCGGCCTCGGCGGCCAGACCGAGAATGCGGTACTCGATGCAGGAGTTGACGGTGTCCTTGAGCAGCAGCCAGGCGGTCCTGCGCTTGGAGACGTTCCGGTAGAGGGCACGCGCCCGGTGGAGACGGCCGGACGGCGCGGGGGATTCACTTGCTGGCTGCACAAACCAAAGGTATCCGCCGTACGGGGCCCGGTTCACCCTGGTGGGACGGTGGAGGGCTGCCGGGTCCGCGGGGTGACCCCGCCCGTACCGCGCGGTAGGTTCGCACACATGGCACGCAGCACCCACACCGTGACCAACCAGCCCCCACCGCTCGTCGGCTACGACGTCTTCACCGCCGACCGTGCCCTGGTGGCCGCCGTCGAACGGCACCTCGGCCCCGCCCTGCTCGACGAGGCCCTCGACGAGCTGGCGGCGCTCGGGCGGACCGCCGGGTCGGCGCAGGTGCAGGAGTGGGGGGTGCTGGCCAACGAGCACCCGCCGAGGCTGCGCACCCACGACCGCTACGGCCACCGGATCGACGAGGTCGACTTCCATCCGGCCTGGCACCGGCTGCTCGGCAAGGGCGTCGCGGCGGGCCTGACCGCGGCCTGGGCGCGGCCCGGCGGGCATGTGCGGCGGGCGGCCGGGTTCCTGGTCTGGTCGCAGGCCGAGGCGGGCAACGGCTGCCCGCTGTCGATGACGCACGCCGCGGTGCCCGCCCTGCGCACGGATCCCGAGCTGGCCGCCGAGTGGGAGCCGCGGCTGACGTCGATGGTCTACGACCGTGAGCTGCGGCCCGCCGGCCAGAAGGCCGGGGTGCTGTTCGGGATGGGCATGACGGAGAAGCAGGGCGGCAGCGACGTCCGCGCCAACACGACCGTCGCCCGGCCCCTTGCCCAGGAGGGGACGTACGAGCTGACCGGGCACAAGTGGTTCTGCTCGGCGCCGATGTCGGACGGGTTCCTGGTGCTGGCCCAGGCGCCGGGCGGGCTGACCTGCTTCCTGGTGCCGCGGGTGCTCCCCGACGGCACCCGCAACGTGTTCCTCCTGCAGCGGCTGAAGGACAAGCTGGGCAACCGGTCCAACGCGTCGAGCGAGGTCGAGTTCGACGGGACCTGGGCGCGCCGGGTCGGCGAGGAGGGGCGCGGGGTGCGGACCATCATCGGGATGGTGGCGGCGACCCGGCTCGACTGTGTGCTCGGCTCGGCGGGTCTGATGCGGCAGGCGGTCGCGCAGGCGATCCACCACTGCACGTACCGCGAGGCCTTCGGCGGAAAGCTGATCGACGCACCGCTGATGCGCAACGTTCTGGCCGATCTTGCGCTCGAGTCGGAGGCGGCGACGACGCTCGCGCTGCGGCTCGCGGCCGCCTACGACGACGGAGGCGAGCAGGAGCGCGCGTTTCTGCGGCTGGCGGTGCCGGCCGCCAAGTACTGGGTGACCAAGCGCTGTACGCCGGTGGCGGTGGAGGCGGCCGAGTGCCTGGGCGGCAACGGGTACGTGGAGGAGTCGGGGCTGCCCCGGCTGGTGCGTGAGTCGCCGCTGAACTCGATCTGGGAGGGCGCGGGCAACGTCCAGGCGCTGGATGTGCTGCGGGCGTTGCAGCGCGAGCCCGCCGCGCTGAACGCGTATCTGGTGGAAGTCGGCCAGGCGCGCGGCGCCGATCATCGGCTCGACGGCGCGATCAAGAACCTGCTGACGGAACTCGCCGACCTGGATGGCATCGAGGCACGGGCGCGTCGGATCGTCGAGCGGCTCGCGGTGGTGCTGCAGGGCTCACTGCTCGTGCGGTACGCGCCCCCGGAGGTCGCCGACGCGTTCTGCGCCTCGCGGCTGGGCGGCGACTGGGGCAGCGCGTTCGGGACGCTGCCGCACACCCTGGACCTGAGGTCGGTGGTGGCCCGGGCGCAACCGCTTTCGTGACCCAGCACGTCAGCAGGGGTGGTGCTGCGCCGACACGGCACCACCCCTGCCCACCTGGCCTGCTCGAGGCCATGAGCGCCGCAGGGCGACGTCGCTCAAGTTTCAATCATCGTACGGCTGTTCACCAGGGTTGCAAGGGGTTGCAACTTTCCGATCTCGGTGACCGGAGTGTGCCCCTCCGTCACCAATGGGCGGCAGTATGGGACGGACCATCAGGGCGCGACCGGAAACCGCGGCCCGCAGGGGTCGACACCGGTCGCACACCAGGGTCCATCCAGGGAGGACTCAGTGACGCGGTCGCCGATCAACGTGACGCAGCTCGCCACCGTCGACGCGACACGGGCGGCACGGGTGCTCAGCGAGATGCGCGAGGCCGCCCTCTCCGGGGAGCACACCCACCTCGCTCCCCGGCCGGTCATCGGGGAGTCCTGGGGGCGAATGCAGCGCAGCGGGGTGGACCCGGAGCACGACTTCAGATCCGGGCTGCTGTCGCCGGAGGAGATCCGGCGGCGCCGCGAGGAGTCCCCGCTGCGCCATGTGCTGCCGGTGCTCAGGGAGGGGCTGGTGTCGGTCGCGGACACCGCTCACCACATCATGGTGGTCGCCGACGCGGAGGGCCGGGTGCTGTGGCGGGAGGGCAGTTCGGCGGTGCTGCGCAAGGCGGACGGGCTGGGGTTCCTGCTCGGCGCCGACTGGCGGGAGAACGTCGTCGGCACCAACGGGGTGGGCACCCCGGTGGTGGTACGGCGGCCCGTGCAGGTGTTCGCCGCGGAGCACTTCGTGCGCTCGCACGCCTCCTGGACCTGCGCCGGCGCCCCCATCACGGATCCGCGGGACAGCCGGCTGATCGGCGTGGTGGACGTCAGCGGCCCGCTGGAGACGATGCATCCGGCCACCCTCGCCTGGGTCGATTCGGTGGCCAAGCTCGCCGAGGCGCGGCTGCGGGAACTGCATCTGAGTGCGCTGGAACGGCTGCGCGCGGTGGGCGCACCGGTGCTCGCCCGGCTGACCGGCCGTGCGCTGGTGGTGGACCGGGACGGCTGGACCGCGACGGTGACCGGGATGCCGTACACCAGCCGGATCGGGTTGCCCAAGTCGCTGTCGGCGGGCCGCCGGTGGCTGCCGGCGCTCGGGCTGTGCACGGTGGAGCCGCTCGCCGAGGGCTGGCTGGTGCGGGCGGCCGACGAGCCGGTGCCGCCCGGGGCCACCCGGATCGTGCTGGACCTGGGACAGCCGCGCCGCTGGTCGGTGACGGTGTCCGGCAGCGCGGGTTCCTGGACGCACGAACTGAGTCCGCGGCACAGCGAGTTGCTGTTCCTGCTGGCCCAGCACCCGGCCGGCCGCAGCGCCGCGCAGCTCGCGCAGGACATGTGCGGCGATCCGGCCCGCACGGTGACGGTGCGTGCCGAGCTGTCGCGGGTCCGGCGGTACCTCGGGAGTTTTCTGGAACACCGGCCGTACCGTTTCCGTGAGGGTGTGGAGATCGAGGTGATCCTGCCGTCCGACCCGCGCGAGCTGCTGCCGCACTCGACCGCACCGGCGGTGGTCCGGGCCCGGGCGTCGGCAACCGTGCCCTGACCTGCGGCGACCATGCCCCGGCCCGAGGGTGCGTCGGTATGGTCACAAGGCGGCATCTTCCGCGGAATTACGGGGTCTTCGTCCGCGAAGCCGGTGACCTGCCGTAGCATCCCCTACGGGTCACCCCACCTGCTCCTGGACCAACGCACGGGTCATCAGGTGCAGTTGGCCCGCCTCGGGAGGACGGATGAAGCATCGCGGCAGACACCGCCGACGCAAGCAGGGCCGGGCGCTGCGGGCGTTCCTGGCCGGGACCGCCCTCGCGCTCACCGGCGCCGCCACCCTGATCAGCACCTCCCAGGCCACGGTCAGCGCCGATCCGGGCGCTCTGAAACCGCTCCCTTCCGACGTCTCGCTCGAGACACTGCGCCTCCACGAGGAGCCGCTCCCGTCGCCGGCCTCGGCAGCGGGCGGCACCGTCGGGGTCGGCGCCGTCCTCGCGGACGCCGACCACACCCTGCGCCCCGCAGCCGACTGCACCGGCGCCGAGCGCCGTGCGCTGCCCGTCTCGCCCGCCGCCACCCGCGTCCACTGCTGGGCCGAGGACGACACCGAGGGGTGGCGGCCGGGCGCGGTCACCACCTCCGGGGACGCCGACGACGACGGCCGCTGGGGCGCGAACCGGGTGGTCCTCTCCGGCTGGAGCGACCACAGGGGCGCTGCGCGGGTCGCCGTGGTGGATGCGAACGACTCCGCCCGGCTCTCCTACACCTGGGTGCTGCTCGCCGTCCCCGCCGTCGACGGGCGCGACAACCGCCCGCTCCTGTCGCCGCTGTCCGGCATGGTCTGGTACCAGGACAAGCTGCTGGTCACCGGCGACGAGGGGCGCGCCCTGTACGTGTACGACCTGGACCGCATCCAGCGCACCACCACCGACGACGCCACGACCGACCGGACACCCGGCGGCCCGGCGGCACGCGGCATCGGATACGTGCTGCCCGCCGTCGGCTCGTACCGCCTGCCGGGCGGGACCCGTATGGGCGGCCTCTCCCTGGACCGCAGCACCACGCCGGACAGCCTGGTCGCGAGCGAGTCGGTACCGGCGGGCGACGACCGGCCGACCCGGCTGTGGCGCTACTCCCTCAGTGACGACCCGTCGGGCGCCGGACTCCTGACCACCGGCCCCTACGAGGCCTACGAGACGAAGGCGACCGACGTCCGGGGCGTGCTCTCCTACCGCGACCGCTGGTACCTGGCCCGCGCGGCCGGTGAGCACGACGGGCACGGGACGCTGTGGCGGCAGGACCCGGGCGGCGCGCAGGCGGCGCGGTGCGGAACCGACGAGACGTATCAGTGCTGGAGCGGCCCCGCGCAGTCGCTGTCCCACTGGGAGGAGACCGGCGAGGTCTGGTCGCAGTCGGGGCGGGTGCTGTTCTCGCTGCCGCTGCACACGATCGACCGGGCGCTGGACTAGGGCCGATCGACAGGGCACCGGACCGGATGATTCCCTGTCCGGCATGACGAACATCCCCGTGACCACCTGGTCCCTGGAGCAGAGCGCACCCACCGACCTGCTCCCGGCCGCCGCTCCGGAGGGCGACATACGCATCGTCCGCGCCGAGGTGCCCTCGCCCGAGTTCAGCCGTTTCCTGTACGCGTCCGTCGGCGGCGACATCCGCTGGACCGACCGGCTCGGCTGGACCTACGCGCAGTGGCGGGAGTACCTGGACCGGCCCGGGGTGGAGACCTGGGTGGCCTACGACCGGGGCACGCCCGCCGGGTACGTCGAACTGGAGCCGCAGGACGACGGGGTGGTGGAGATCGTCTACTTCGGGCTGGTTCCCGCTTTCCGCGGGCGCCGCATCGGCGGACACCTGCTGTCGTACGGCACCGCGCGCGCCTGGGACCTGGCGGACCGCTGGCCGGGCCTGGCGTCGACGAAGCGGGTGTGGCTGCACACCTGCAGCAAGGACGGCGAGCACGCGATGGACAACTACCTGCGCCGCGGCTTCCAACTCTTCGACACCAAGGTCGAGGAGGAGCCGGACGTGGCCACGCCCGGCCCCTGGCCCGGCGCATACCCCGTCTGACCTGGTCCGACAAGACGGCGTTCGCGCCATGTGAGCGACGACACCCTTGTTCCGGAATCCGAGACAAGGGTGTCCGCATGATGGACGAAGCTGGACTCTGTCCAGATCGCCATGACACGCTTCCGTCATGTCTGGAACTGGAATTGCCTTGGTGAGTCGGCGGCACGTCGACCTCGGCCGCATGTCCAGCGCCATCTGTCCGGCGAGCTGAGACCTCTCCAGCAACGCCGTTCTCCCCCCTTTTGTCTGCCCCTGCGCAATGATGCGCCCGCATGCCCGCATGCGCCCATATGTGCAGGTCAGAGCCGCTTCCCAGCCTGTCCCGAAGGACGATTGATCATGGCCGCCACCCCGCAAGATCCTGCCGCCGCGACTTCCCGCCGCAAGGTGAGCCGTCACCGCGGTGAGGGGCAGTGGGCCGCGGGGCACTTCACCCCGCTCAACGGCAACGAGCAGTTCAAGAAGGACGACGACGGTCTCAATGTGCGGACACGCATTGAGACGATCTACTCCAAGCGCGGCTTCGACTCCATCGACCCCAACGACCTGCGCGGCCGGATGCGCTGGTGGGGTCTGTACACCCAGCGCAAGCCCGGGATCGACGGCGGCAAGACCGCGATCCTGGAGCCGGAGGAGCTGGACGACGAGTACTTCATGCTGCGGGTGCGCATCGACGGCGGGCGGCTCACCACCCAGCAGCTGCGGGTGATCGGGGAGATCTCGCAGGAGTTCGCGCGCGGCACGGCCGACATCACCGACCGGCAGAACGTCCAGTACCACTGGATCCGGATCGAGGACGTGCCCGAGATCTGGAACCGCCTGGAGGCGGTCGGCCTGTCCACCACCGAGGCCTGCGGTGACACGCCCCGTGTCGTCCTCGGCTCGCCCGTCGCCGGTATCGCTGCCGACGAGATCATCGACGGCTCCCCGGCCATCGACGAGATCCAGCGCCGGATCATCGGCAACAGGGCCTTCTCGAACCTGCCCCGCAAGTTCAAGTCCGCGATCTCCGGCTCGCCGCTGCTGGACGTGGCGCACGAGATCAACGACGTCGCCTTCGTCGGTGTCACCCACCCCGAGCACGGCCCCGGCTTCGACCTGTGGGTCGGCGGCGGTCTGTCCACCAACCCGAAGATCGGCGTCCGGCTCGGCGCCTGGGTGCCGCTGGACGAGGTCCCGGACGTCTACGAGGGCGTCATCTCGATCTTCCGCGACTACGGCTACCGGCGCCTCCGTACGCGCGCCCGCCTGAAGTTCCTCGTCGCCGACTGGGGCGCGGAGAAGTTCCGACAGGTGCTGGAGGACGAGTACCTCAAGCGCAAGCTGGTCGACGGCCCGGCCCCCACGCAGCCCGTGGAGCGCTGGCGCGACCACGTCGGCGTGCACCGGCAGAAGGACGGCCGCTACTACGTCGGTTTCGCCCCGCGCGTCGGCCGGGTCGACGGCACCACCCTGACGAAGATCGCCGACCTGGCGGAGGCACACGGCTCGGGCCGGGTCCGCACCACGGTCGAGCAGAAGATGATCGTGCTCGACGTGGACGAGTCGCAGGTCGACTCCCTGACCGAGGGCCTGGAGGCGCTGGACCTCACGGTGCAGCCCTCGCCGTTCCGGCGCGGCACCATGGCCTGCACCGGCATCGAGTACTGCAAGCTCGCCATCGTCGAGACCAAGGCGCGCGGCGCCTCCCTGATCGACGAACTGGAGCGCCGGATCCCGGACTTCGACGAGCCGATCACCATCAACATCAACGGCTGCCCGAACGCCTGCGCCCGTATCCAGGTGGCGGACATCGGTCTCAAGGGGCAGCTGGTCATGAACGACCAGGGCGAGCAGGTCGAGGGCTACCAGGTGCATCTGGGCGGCGCCCTCGGTCTGGAGGCCGGTTTCGGCCGCAAGGTGCGCGGTCTGAAGGTCACCGCGCAGGAGCTGCCCGACTACGTCGAGCGCGTCCTGAAGCGCTTCCAGGCGGAGCGCGAGGAAGGCGAGCGGTTCGCGACCTGGGCGGCCCGCGCCTCCGAGGAGGCCCTCTCATGAGTGAGCGTGCCGCGCCCTTCTACTGCCCCTACTGCGGCGACGAGGACCTGCGTCCCAGCGAACAGGGCCACGGCGCCTGGGAATGCGCGGCGTGCAACCGCGCCTTCCAGCTGAAGTTCCTCGGGCTGCTGGCCCGCGGGCTCCAGCACGACACAACGGGAGGGGACCCGACATGACGACGGCTCAGGAAGACCGAGCAACCCAGGAGTTGAAGGATCTCGCCGAGCAGGCGGGCCGCGAGCTGGAGGACGCCTCCGCGCTGGAGATCCTCCAGTGGGCCGCGGACACCTTCGGCAAGCGGTTCTGCGTGACCTCCTCGATGGAGGACGCGGTGGTCGCCCACCTCGCCTCCCGCGCGATGCCCGGAGTCGACGTCGTCTTCCTCGACACCGGCTACCACTTCGAGGAGACCATCGGCACCCGGGACGCGGTCGAGGCCGTGATGGACGTCAACGTCATCACCCTCACCCCGGCCCAGACGGTCGCCGAGCAGGACGCCGAGTACGGCCCGAAGCTGCACGACCGGGACCCCGACCTGTGCTGCTTCCTGCGCAAGGTCCAGCCGCTGGAGCAGGGCCTGCGCGGCTACGACGCCTGGGCGACCGGACTGCGCCGCGACGAGTCCCCGACCCGGGCGAACACCCCGGTCGTCGCGTGGGACGAGAAGCGCCGGAAGGTGAAGATCTCCCCCATCGCCCGCTGGACCCAGGACGACGTGGACGCCTACGTCGCCGAACACGGCGTCCTCACCAACCCGCTGCTGATGGACGGATACGCCTCCATCGGCTGCGCCCCCTGCACCCGCCGGGTTCTCGAGGGCGAGGACGCGCGGGCAGGCCGCTGGGCCGGGCGGGCCAAGACCGAGTGCGGGCTGCACGGATGACGACCACTGACCCCCAGGAGAACCACGTGACGACCGGAGCCACCGTCTGGCTCACGGGTCTGCCGAGTGCCGGCAAGACCACGATCGCGTACGAGCTGGCCGGCCGGCTCCGCGAAGAGGGCCACCTCGTCGAGGTGCTCGACGGAGACGAGATCCGCGAGTTCATCTCGGCGGGCCTCGGCTTCTCCCGCGAGGACCGGCACACCAATGTGCAGCGCATCGGCTTCGTCGCCGAGTTGCTCGCCCGCAACGGCGTCAAGGCGCTCGTCCCGGTGATCGCGCCGTACACCGACAGCCGTGACGCGGTGCGCAAGCGGCACCAGACGAACGGCACGGCGTATGTCGAGGTGCACGTGGCGACTCCGGTCGAGGTGTGCAGCGAGCGCGACGTGAAGGGCCTGTACGCCAAGCAGGCCGCGGGCGAGCTCAAGGGGCTCACCGGCGTCGACGACCCGTACGAGGAGCCCGAGTCGCCCGACCTGCGGATCGAGTCGCAGAACCAGACCGTGCAGGAGTCCGCGGCGTCGGTGTACGCCCTGCTCAGCGAAAGGGGACTGGCATGACGACCGTCGCCACGATCGAGGAGGGCACGGACACCCCGTACGCCCTCTCGCATCTGGACGCCCTGGAGTCCGAGGCGGTGCACATCTTCCGGGAGGTGGCGGGCGAGTTCGAGCGGCCGGTGATCCTGTTCTCCGGCGGCAAGGACTCCATCGTCATGCTGCATCTGGCGCTGAAGGCGTTCGCGCCCGCGCCGGTGCCGTTCTCGCTGCTGCACGTCGACACCGGGCACAACTTCCCCGAGGTCCTCGACTACCGCGACCGTGTGGTGGCCGCACATGGGCTGCGCCTCCATGTGGCCTCCGTACAGGACTACATCGACCGCGGGGTGCTCAAGGAGCGCCCGGACGGCACCCGTAACCCGCTGCAGACCCTTCCGCTGACGGAGAAGATCCAGAGCGAGAAGTTCGATGCGGTGTTCGGCGGCGGGCGCCGGGACGAGGAGAAGGCCCGGGCCAAGGAGCGGGTGTTCTCGCTGCGGGACGAGTTCTCCCAGTGGGACCCGCGCCGCCAGCGCCCCGAGCTGTGGAACCTGTACAACGGCCGGCACGCCCCCGGCGAGCACGTCCGCGTCTTCCCGCTGTCCAACTGGACCGAGCTGGACGTCTGGCAGTACATCGCCCGCGAGGAGATCGAGCTGCCGGAGATCTACTTCGCGCACGAGCGTGAGGTCTTCCAGCGGAGCGGCATGTGGCTGACCGCCGGTGAGTGGGGCGGCCCCAAGGAGGGCGAGACCGTCGAGAAGCGGCAGGTCCGCTACCGCACGGTCGGCGACATGTCCTGCACCGGCGCCGTCGACTCCGACGCCGACACCATCGAGAAGGTGATCGCCGAGATCGCCGCCTCCCGCCTGACCGAGCGGGGCGCCACCCGGGCCGACGACAAGCTGTCCGAGGCCGCGATGGAAGACCGCAAGCGCGAGGGGTACTTCTAAGCATGAGCACGATCACGACCGAGGAACTCTCGGCCACCACCCTGCTGCGGTTCGCCACCGCGGGCTCCGTCGACGACGGCAAGTCCACCCTCGTCGGCCGGTTGCTGCACGACTCCAAGTCGGTCCTCGCCGACCAGCTGGAGGCCGTGGAGCGCGCCTCGGCGAGCCGCGGCCAGGAGGGCCCGGACCTCGCGCTGCTCACGGACGGTCTGCGCGCCGAGCGCGAGCAGGGCATCACCATCGACGTGGCCTACCGCTACTTCGCCACCCCGCGCCGCCGGTTCATCCTCGCCGACACCCCCGGCCATGTGCAGTACACCCGCAACATGGTCACCGGCGCCTCGACCGCCGAGCTGACCGTGATCCTCGTCGACGCCCGCAACGGCGTCGTCGAGCAGACCCGCCGGCACGCCGCCATCGCCGCCCTGCTGCGCGTCCCGCATGTCGTCCTCGCCGTCAACAAGATGGACCTCGTCGGCTACGAGGAGAAGGTGTTCGCGGCGATCGCCGAGGAGTTCACGGCGTACGCCACCGAACTGGGCGTCCCCGAGGTGACCGCGATCCCGATCTCGGCGCTGAACGGCGACAACGTCGTGGAGCCGTCCGCGAGCATGGACTGGTACGGCGGCCCGACCGTCCTGGAGCACCTGGAGACCGTCCCGGTCGCGCACGACCTGGCGCACTGCCACGCCCGTCTGCCCGTGCAGTACGTGATCCGGCCGCAGACCGCCGAGCACCCGGACTACCGGGGCTACGCGGGCCAGATCGCGGCCGGTGCGTTCCACGTCGGTGAGCAGATCACGGTCCTGCCCTCCGGCCGCTCGACGAAGATCTCCGGCATCGACCTGCTGGGCAAGCCCGTCGACGTCGCCTGGACCACGCAGTCGGTGACCCTCCTGCTGGAGGACGACATCGACATCTCCCGCGGCGACCTGATCGTGCCCAGCAAGGACGCGCCGCCGACCACGCAGGACATCGAGGCGACCGTCTGCCATGTCGCCGACGCCCCGCTCACCGTCGGCCACCGGGTCCTGCTCAAGCACGGCACGCGCACGGTCAAGGCGATCGTCAAGGACATCCCGTCCCGGCTCACGCTCGACGACCTCTCCCTGCACCCGCACCCGGGGCAGCTCGTCGCCAACGACATCGGCCGGGTGAAGATCCGCACCGCCGAGCCGCTGCCGGTCGACTCCTACGCCGACTCGCGGCGCACGGGCTCGTTCATCCTGATCGACCCGGCGGACGGCACCACGCTGACCGCGGGCATGGTCGGCGAGTCCTTCGCCTCCCCGGAGCCGGTCCGGGACGAGTCCGAGGACGACGGGTGGGACTTCTGATCATGAACTCCACGGACTACTTCTCCACGTTCGCGAAGGAGGGCGGCCGCGTCGGCAGCGGCGCCCTCGGCAGCGGGCAGGGCGGGGTGGCGCGATGTGCGCGATGACATACGCGCCCCGGGCGCGCCGCCGAAAACCTGCCGACCTCCCGGCCACGACCTGACAGACCGTGACCCGCCGGGCCAACGAGAGGACCACCTCCCGTGCCTGCCACCACCGTCCTCCGCCGCACTCTCGCGGCGATAGCAGCACTCCCCCTCCTCGCGCTCGCCGGCTGCGGCTACGGCTCCCAGGCGCAGGACGACACCAAGCAGCAGGTCGTCGCCGGGGCGAAGAAGATCGACGGTCTCGACAGCGTGAAGATCGGCTACTTCGGCAATCTCACCCACGCGACCGCGCTGGTGGGCCAGAACGAGGGGCTGTTCCAGAAGGAACTGGGCGGAACGAAGGCGGAGTACGCGACCTTCAACGCCGGTCCCTCCGAGATCGAGGCGCTCAACTCGGGGTCCATCGACATCGGCTGGATCGGCCCGTCCCCGGCGATCAACGGATACATCAAGTCGGGCGGCAAGAACCTGCGGATCATCGGCGGTTCGGCGTCGGGCGGCGTGAAGCTGGTGGTCAACCCCGAGAAGATCAGGACCCTGGACGACGTCAAGGGCAAGAAGATCGCGACCCCTCAGCTCGGCAACACGCAGGACGTGGCGTTCCTCAACTGGATCGCCGAGCGGGGCTGGAAGGTCGACGCGGAGAGCGGCCAGGGCGACGTCTCGGTCGTCCGCACCGACAACAAGATCACGCCGGACGCCTACAAGTCGGGCTCCGTCGACGGCGCGTGGGTGCCGGAGCCGACCGCGTCCAAGCTGGTCGCCGAGGGCGCGAAGGTGCTGCTCGACGAGGCCGACCTGTGGCCCGACAAGAAGTTCGTGATCACGAACATCATCGTGTCGCAGTCGTTCCTGAAGGATCACCCGAAGGCCGTCGAGGCGGTGCTGCGCGCGTCCGTGAAGACCAACGCGTGGATCAACGCCAACCCGGACCGGGCCAAGGCCTCCGCGAACGCCCAGCTCAAGGTGGACTCGGGCAAGGAGTTGCCGGCCGAGGTGCTCGACCCGGCGTGGGAGTCCATCCACATCACCGACGACCCCCTCGCCGCCACCCTCGGCACCGAGGCCGAGCACGCCGTCGAGGCAGGGCTGCTGGAGCAGCCGGACCTGAACGGCATCTACGACCTCACGCTGCTCAACAAGGTCCTCGCCGCCGAGGGCAAGCCGACCGTCGACGACGCCGGTCTCGGCGCCCAGTAACCCCAAGCCCCGTTGAGTTCCCAGGAGGTGACGACCATGGCAACCGCCCTCGCCAAGGCCGCCGACGCCGGTACGTCGGTCGAGTACTCCGCACGCATCGAGCATGTCTCGAAGTCCTTCGCCGGCCCCGCCGGGCAGCAGCTCGTCCTCGACGACATCACGCTCGATGTCGCGCCGGGTGAGTTCGTCACCCTCCTGGGCGCCTCGGGCTGCGGCAAGTCGACACTGCTCAACCTGGTGGCGGGCCTGGACCGGCCGACCGCCGGTGACATCACGACCGACGGCCGGCCCGCCCTGATGTTCCAGGAGCACGCCCTGTTCCCGTGGCTGACCGCGGGCAAGAACATCGAACTCGCCCTGAAGCTGCGCGGCACGCCCAAGGCGGAGCGCCGTGGCCGCGCCGAGGAGCTGCTGGCGCTGGTCCGGCTGCAGGGGGCGTACGGCAAGCGGGTGCACGAGCTGTCCGGCGGTATGCGCCAGCGTGTGGCGCTGGCGCGTGCGCTCGCCCAGGACAGCAGGCTGCTGCTGATGGACGAGCCGTTCGCGGCGCTGGACGCGATCACCCGTGACGTGCTGCACGACGAACTGACCCGGATCTGGCGCGAGACGGGGCTGTCGGTGCTGTTCGTGACGCACAACGTGCGCGAGGCGGTCCGGCTCGCCGAGCGTGTCGTCCTGCTCTCCTCCCGTCCCGGTCGCGTGGCCCGGGAGTGGCGGGTCGACATCCCGCAGCCGCGCCGTATCGAGGACGCCGCCGTGGCGGAGTTGTCCCGGGAGATCACCGAAGAACTGCGTGGGGAGATCCGCCGCCATGGCCAGCACTGACACGCCCGTCGTCAAGGACGGCAACGACCTGGCCGGGCTCGAGGCGGGCCTGGACGCCCTGGAGACGGTCCAGACGAGCCGTACGCCGTTCCGTACGACCTTCACGCAGAAGATCGTGCCGCCGGTCACCGCCGTCGTGCTGGTGCTGCTGGTGTGGCAGGCGCTGGTCTCGTTCAACATCGTCGACGACCCGAGCAAGCTGCCCTCCCCCGGGGACGTGTGGGGCGAGGTCGAGGAAGCCTGGCTGCAGGGCACGCTTCTGGACTACATCTGGACCAGCGTCTCGCGCGGTCTGCTGGGCTTCCTGATGGCGCTGGCGATCGGCACGCCGCTGGGCCTGCTGGTGGCCCGGGTGAGGTTCGTACGGGCCGCGATCGGGCCGATCCTGTCCGGTCTGCAGTCGCTGCCGTCCGTGGCGTGGGTGCCGCCGGCCGTGATCTGGCTCGGCCTGAACAACTCGATGATGTACGCGGTGATCCTGCTCGGCGCCGTCCCGTCCATCGCCAACGGCCTGGTCTCCGGCGTCGACCAGGTGCCGCCGCTGTTCCTGCGGGCGGGCCGCACGATGGGCGCGACCGGCCTGAGGGGCACCTGGCACATCGTGATGCCGGCCGCGCTGCCCGGCTATCTGGCCGGCCTGAAGCAGGGCTGGGCGTTCTCCTGGCGGTCGCTGATGGCCGCCGAGATCATCGCGTCCTCGCCGGAACTCGGCGTGGGGCTCGGCCAGTTGCTGGAGAACGGCCGCAACACCAGCTCCATGTCCATGGTGTTCCTCGCCATCCTGCTGATCCTGGTCGTCGGCATCGCGATCGACCTGCTGATCTTCAGCCCGCTGGAGCGGCGGGTGCTGCGCAGCCGCGGCCTGTTGGTGAAGAGCTGATCCCCGTGCGCAACCCGGTCCTCCTCGTCATCGCCCACGGCAGCCGCGACCCGCGGCACGCCGCGACCGTGCACGCCCTCGTGCGGCGGGTACGGACGCTGCGGCCGGGGCTGCGCGTGGAGACCGGTTTCCTGGACTTCAACGTCCCGTCCGTGCAGCGTGTACTGGAGTCTCTCGCAGCGGAGGGTGTCCGCGATGTCGTGGCCCTTCCGCTCCTGCTGACCCGGGCGTTCCATGCGAAGGCCGACATCCCGGCGGTCCTGCGGGACGCGCCGCGGCAGCTCCGGATCCGCCAGGCGGAGGTGCTGGGTCCCTCCCCGCTGCTGCTGTCGGCGCTCGAACGGCGGCTGTACGAGGCGGGTCTGACGCCCGCCGACAAGCCCTCGACCGGGGTCGTGCTGGCCTCGGCGGGCTCCACCGACCCGGAGGCGATCGCAGTGATCGCAGAAATCGCGCGGGAGTGGCGGCACACCGGTTGGTGCGCCGTGCGACCTGCGTTCGCCTCCGCATCCCTTCCCCGCACCGAGGACGCAGTCCGCGAACTGCGCGCGCTCGGCTGCCGGCGCGTCGCCGTCGCCCCGTACGTCCTGGCCCCCGGCTTCCTGCCGGACCGCATCGCGCGGGGCGCGGCCGAGGCGGACGTACTCGCCGATGTCCTCGGCCCGGCGCCGGAGGTGGCACGGGTGCTGCTGGAACGGTACGACGGGGCGCGGACGCCGCTGCGGGCGGCGGTCGGCGCGTAGGCGCTCCGCTGGGGTGCCGCGACGTGTCGTCTGTCGTCTGCGGCGCCATCGTGGCTGGTCGCTCCCCCGCTCTCGGCTTCTCCCCCACGCTCGGCTTCGCTCGCGCGGGGGGACCCCCATGAGCGGGGGGACCCCCATCGCGGCGGAGCCGCATATCGGTACAGCCCCGTGCTCCTTCAGGGCGCTGCTGCGGACGGTCACCCTGCCGTCGGCTCGGTGAGCTCCACCAGTTTGACGACCGTGTTCCAGTTCCGGGTCGTGGCGATCACGCCCTTGTTCAGCCGCGGTCTGGCCAGGTACTCGCCGAGCTTGGACCGGCCGAGGCCGTTCGGTGCGTACAGGTACAGGGCGCGGTCGCCGAGCCGGAACTCCTCGGGGAGGAAGGCCTCCTGGTCGATCTCCGCGAAGCGTCCGGCGTCGACGGGCGCGGAGAAGTACGTGACGTGGAGCTGCTTGGCCTCCAGATCGGCGGCCGGGAAGGGACAGGCCTCGGCTGTCGCCTTCAGGTAGGCGTGGTCCCGCACGATCACCTCGACCGCGAAGCCGAACTTCCGCTCGACGGCCCGGGTGAGCTCGGCGGCCAGGGACTCCTCGTCGCCGTGCTCGCTCGTGAACACGGCCTGACCGCTCTGCAGATACGTGCGCACGCTGTCGTGACCGAGGCTCTCCATCAGGGTGCGCAGATCGGCCATCGGGACCTTCTTGGCGCCGCCCACGTTGATTCCCCGCAGCAGCGCCGCATACGTCGTCGTCACCCGCAACACCCTAAGCGGCCGTCGTGCCCCGTGGGGGCGGGCACGACGGCCGCGTCCCTGTGGTGCGGGCTGCGCGAAACTCTGGCCGATGGGCGGGCCCGGATCAACACCTACACGCACCTGTGACTTGTTCAACAAGGTTTCGTAATCACAAACGGTGCGAAGGGGATCCCTGATCACCGGCCCCGACATCTCCCGATGGATGTAAGGGGCCGCTGTCCTCCCCAGTGGGGAGAGGAGGGGAGCCGTCGGGAGGACCCGGGCGTCCGGCGCTTCACCGGGCAGCACGACGAGATGGCCTTATCCGGCCCATACCTTCGAAGCGAAAGGTGGCGGCAGGGGGCCGCCGCCGCTCACGAGGGGGCAGCCCGTCATGGGGAACGGAGAAACACGGGTGCGGGGACTCGCCGCCCGGGCAGGCGGCTGGAGCGCCCGGCACCGATGGGCGGCCGTCGGAATCTGGGTACTGTTCGTCGTCCTGGCGATGGGGCTCGGTTCGGCGGCGGGCCGGGTCGACGTCAAGGACAGCGACCAGCTGAAGGGCGAGACACACACCGCCGCCAAGATCGTCGAGGACGCCGGGATCGACGAGCCGGCCGGTGAGACGGTCCTGATCCAGGCGAAGGACGGCTCGCTCAAGGCCACGGACAGCGAGTTCCGGGCCGCCGTCACCGCGGTCGTCCAGGCGGTCGAGGGCACCGGCAAGGTCACGGACGTGACGTCGCCGTACGACACGAACACGATCTCGAAGGACGGCCGCAGCGCGCTGGTGCAGTTCGACATGCGCGGCGAGGCGGACACCGCGGGCGAGCGCGTGGAGCCCGTGCTGAAGGCTGTCGAGGACGTCCAGAAGGACCACGAGTCGCTGCGGATCGAGGAGATCGGCGGCGCGAGCATGATGAAGACGTTCGACGACGCGTTCGGGGACGACTTCCAGAAGGCCGAGTACTCCGCGGTGCCGGTGGCCCTCGGCATTCTGCTCATCGCCTTCGGCGCGCTGGTGGCGGCGCTGCTGCCGGTGCTGCTGGCGATCACCGCGATCATGGCGACGATGGGCCTGATGGGCGTCGTCAGCCATGTGATGCCCATGAGCGACACCGCCAACTCCGTGATGCTGCTGGTCGGTCTGGCCGTCGGGGTCGACTACTGCCTGTTCTACCTGCGCCGCGAGCGCGAGGAACGGGAGGCCGGCCGGGACGCGCAGACCGCCCTCAGGGTCGCCGCCGCCACCAGTGGCCGGGCGATCATCGTCTCCGGTGTCACGGTGTGCGTGGCGATGGCCGGCATGCTGTTCACCGGGCTCGCCGAGTTCGAGGCGATGGGCCTGGCGTCGCTGATGGTCGTGGCGGTCGCCATGGTCGGGTCCGTCACCGTCCTGCCCGCGCTGCTGTCGCTGCTGGGCGGCCGGGTCGAGAAGGGCAAGGTCCCCTTCCTGCACCCGGAGAGCCGGCTCCGTCGCAAGCGGGGGCGCGGCAACCGTGAGAGCCGGTTCTGGACGGCCGTGCTCAAGGGTGTGCTCGCCCGGCCCGTCCTCTCGGTCGTCGTCGCGACCGGCGCGCTGCTCGCCGTCGCGGCTCCCGCGGTCGGCATGAAGACGCAGAACCTCACGCTGGACCAGGAGTTCGGCGACTCCCTGCCCATCGTGGCGACGTACAACCGCGTCAACGAGGCCTTCCCGGGCGGTGCCGAGCCGGCCGAGGTGGTCGTCAAGGCCGACGACATCAACGCTGAGGAGGTGACGTCCGCGCTCGCCGACTTCCGTGAGCGGGCGGTCAGTTCGGGTGCCTCGCGCGGCCCGGTGGAGATCAAGCTGCACGACGACATGAACGTCGCCTTCGTATACGTCCCGCTGGTCGGCGGCTCCGACCTCGACAAGGCGGGCGCGAGCCTGGAGAAGCTGCGCGACGAGGTACGGCCGGCCACGCTCGGCAAGGTCGACGGCGTCGAGGCGCCGATCACCGGTCAGGTCGCCGGCTCGCACGACTTCAACAACCAGCTGGCCGGAGCCGTCGTCCCGGTCTTCGCGTTCGTCGTGGTCTTCGCCTTCCTGCTGATGCTGCTGTCGTTCCGCTCACTGACGGTCGCGGTCACCTCGATCGTGCTGAACCTGCTGTCGGTGGGTGCGGCGTACGGCATCCTGGTCGCCGTCTTCCAGCACGGCTGGGGGGCGTCCCTGGTGGGCGCGGAGGGCGTCGGCGCCATCGTCAGCTGGCTGCCGCTGTTCCTGTTCGTGATCCTGTTCGG
Source organism: Streptomyces sp. NPDC059866 (assembly GCF_042731325.1). NCBI lineage: Bacteria > Bacillati > Actinomycetota > Actinomycetes > Kitasatosporales > Streptomycetaceae > Streptomyces > Streptomyces sp. NPDC059866. Next base: position 316,967 of record NZ_JBHWJT010000003.1, read on the forward strand.
CCTGTCGATGGACTACCACGTGTTCGTGGTCTCGCGGATCCGCGAGGCGCGGCTGCGGGGCCGCAGCACCAAGGACGCGATCCAGCACGGCGTGGTGACCACGGCCGGGGTCGTCACCAGCGCCGCGGTCATCATGGTCGCCGTGTTCGCGATCTTCGGGACGCTGTCCATGCAGTCCATGAAGCAGATGGGCGTGGGCCTGGCGGCCGCGGTGCTGATCGACGCGACGATCATCCGCGGTGTGCTGCTGCCGGCGGTGATGGCGCTGCTCGGTGAGCGCAACTGGTACCTGCCGAAGTGGCTGCACCGGCTGCCGGACCTCACGCACGACGAGTCCGCCGAGGCGGTGGCGCAGCCGCGCCCGCCGGCGGTGGAGGGCGAGCGGGTGGGGGTCTGACCCTGACCCCTTGCACTGAGGGCCCGTTGGTTCCCCTGGGGAACCAACGGGCCCTCAGTTGTGCCTGTCACTTCCGGAGTTCGGCCTCGATGAGGTCGGCGGCCCGCTGTGTACCGCCCTCCTTCGCCATCTCCGCCTGGAGGTCCGTCAGCCGGCGGGCCACCTCGGGGTCGTCGATGAGCGCAAGGGCCGCCTCGCGCAGGGTTTCCGCGGTGGCCTGCTCCGCCGGGACGTGGCGGGCGACACCGAGCGCCTGCAGCATGTCCGCGTTGCCGAACTGGTCGACGGCCTGCGGTACGGCGATCATCGGAGTGGCCGTGGCCATGCCCTCCTGGCTGCCGCCCGCACCGGCGTGCGTCACGAACAGGTCGGCCTCCTTGAGGATCGCCAGCTGCGGGACCCAGGAGCGTACGTCGACACTCTCGGGTACGTCCCCCAGCTCGGCCGGGTCCACGTGCTTGCCGATCTGGAGCACCAGGTGCCAGCCCGGCAGCTCACCGAACGCCTTGACGCACTCCTGGTAGAAGTCGGGCTGCTTGGTGAAGGCCGACCCGAGCGAGACGAGCACGACCTTCTCGGCGTCGGCGGGCCGCTGCCAGTCGCCCTCCGCGCTGCGGTCGCCCTGGCAGGCGCCGACGAAGGTGTGCACGGACTCGTCGACCCGGTCGGCGTTGGGCTGCAGCGCCTTGGGGATCAGGACGAGGGAACGGGCCGGGCGGCCGGCGAACGGATCGGGATGCTGGGTGATCCCGTTCTCCTCCAGCCAGCTCTGGAAGCGGGCGTAGTAGGCCCGGCCGCGCTCGGTCTTCTTCGGCTCCTCCCACATCGGCTCGGCGACCTCCTCCTCGTAGCCGTCCCAGGCGACCAGGTTCGGCGAGAGGGAGATCGCGGGCACGCCCCAGCGGTGGGCGAGGACCCGGGCCGGGTAGGAGGCGATGTCGTGCAGGACGAGGTCCGGCTCGTCGCCCGCGTACGCCTCGATCAGCTGCGGCAGTGCCTGGATGGCGTCGGCGAGGAAGGGCTCGACGTTGTCCAGCAGCGTGGTGCCCCACGCCTCCGGGTCGTCGTCGGGCGAGGGCAGCGTCGAGTTCCAGAGCTTCACCTCGGCACCGGTCTCGGCGACCTTCTCCGCGAACACCGGGGGGATCGCATACGTCACCCGGTGCCCGCGCGCGACGAGCTCGCGGATCACCTCGAGGCTCGGGTTCACGTGGCCGTGGGCGGCGATGGAGAACATGGCGATATGGGTCATGGCCAAGACCATAAACGAGACGAGACGTCTCGTACAACCTGGTTTCACGGGGCCAGCACCTCGTGCAGCCTCAGCCACGCCCCCGGCGGCACCTCGCCGACGAGGACCCCTGTGCCGAGGCGTGCCGCGCGGAACGCCGCGTCGACCCGCCGCCCCGGGTGGGCCCGGCGCAGCGACGCGTGCAGCGAGCCGCCGGCTCCGGAGAAACCCAGCTCGACCAGGCGCCGCCAGCTGTCGTAGGTGCCGTCGTCGAGCAGTGGGGTGCGGCGCCGCTCGATCCGTACGATCCCGGCGTCCACGCGTGGCACGGGCCGGAAACTGCGCCGCCCGACCCGGCCGACCAGCCGCCACTCGTGCCGCGGCCAGGTCAGGATCGTCAGCCGGGTCCAGCTTCCGTAGTCGCCGGTGCGTTTGCGGGCGTACTCGAGCTGGGTGAGGAGCGTGGCGTCGGTGAGGGCGGGTGCCCGCAGGCACCAGTCGACGATGGCGGCGGTGCGGGAGAAGGGGACGTTGCCTGCGACGGAGAAGGGAGCGCGCGGGGGACGTGCGGCGAGGAAGTCGTCGCCGATGACGCGGACGTGGGGTGTGTCCGAGAAGCGGGCTCGTAGGGCGGGAACGAGTCGTGGGTCGATCTCGTAGGCGTGCAGTTCGCGGCAGCGCGGCGCGAGCAGCTCGGTCAACGCGCCTTTTCCCGCGCCGACTTCGAGCAGCAGAGGGCTCTCTTTGCGGCGCGGGACGGCGAGTTGGGCGAGGCGTGCGGCGGCGGTGCGGTCGGTGAGGAAGTTCTGCGAGAGCGCGCGGGAAACGCGGGTGGGGCGGCCCATGGCCTGCGGTCCTTGTCTTCCGTGACGGGAAACGGGCAGACGAAGGCCCCGACCGGAAGACGAAGAAATGGAGGAGTCGCCGACGCGCGGGCGTCAGAGCGTGCTGCTCCCCGGGCCGGTCAGGGCACCGGGGCCGCGGCGCATCCGGATGGAGTACGTGCAGCCCCGGCCGTGACCGGAGATGAAGATCGCATGGGGTCCCACGTACGGCACGCTAGGCGGGCCGGGGCGGGGCGGGCAACGGGTTTTCCCGCAGGACGGCCCCACGCCGTCCGACCTGTGGGAATGCGACACTGGCGGGCGGTGGGGGATCAGGACGGCCGGGGGACACGGAGGCGGACGATGGACGAGGCACGGGCGCGGGACGTACTGGTCGCGGCGGGGGTACTGCCCGGTCCGGCGCCGGACGCGCGGCTGCTCGCCCTGGGCGAGAACGCGGTGTTCGCCGCCGGTGACCTGGTCGTCAAGGTAGGCCGTGACGCGGAGCTTTTCGACCGGGCGCGGCGCGAACTGGACATCGCGGTGTGGCTGGCCGAGGCGGGCGTACCGGCGGTGCGGGCGGCCGAACCCGAGGCGCTGCTGGTGGAAGGGCACCCGGTGACCGTGTGGCACCGGCTGCCCGATCCGGTACGGCCCGCCGAGCCACGGGATCTGGCCGAACTGCTACGGCTCGTCCACGCCCTTCCCACGCCCTCCTTCGAGCTGCCGCCCCGTGAGCTGCTGGGCGGTGTGGAGCGCTGGCTGCGGCTGGCGGGCGACGCGATCGATCCGGCGGACGCGGCGTATCTGCGTGAGCGGCGGGACGGGTTCGCGGCGGCCGCGGGTGGGCTGCCGCCTCATCTGCCGCCGGGGCCCATTCACGGGGACGCGCTCCCCCGGAACGTCCATGTCGGACCCGGCGGTCCCGCCCTGGTCGACCTGGAGACCTTCTCCGCCGATCTGCGTGAGCACGATCTGGTGGTCATGGTGCTTTCCCGTGACCGGTACGGGGTGCCTGCGGCGGCTTATGACTCGTTTGCCGAGGCATATGGCTGGGATGTGCAGGAGTGGGAGGGGTGTTCGGTGCTGCGCGGCGCACGAGAGACGGCCAGTTGTGCGTGGGTGGCTCAGCATGCGCCCAGCAATCCGAAGGCGTTGGCCGAGTTTCGGCGGCGGGTGGCTTCGTTGCGGGAGGGGGACGAGACGGTGCGGTGGTATTCGTTCTGAGCGCCTGAGGTTTGGGGGCTGCGCGCAGCACGGCGGCCGTGGGTCGTGTGTGGCCGATCGCGCCCACGGTGGGGTGCCCCTCCCCGCTCATGGGGGGTCCTCCCACACATGGGGGTCCCCTCCCCCGCGCGAGCGAAGCCGAGCGTGGGGGAGAAGCCGCATCTCGACACAGCCCCGCGCCCCTTCAGGGCGTTACCTGACCGGACCTCAGATCGCCTCACCCGTCACCGGCTCCCCCGTCGGCTCCCTCAGTGGCCATGTCCCGTCGATCACCGCGGTCGCGTCGCCCTTGCGGCGCAGGAAGCTCTGGAAGTCCGCCGCCCACTCGGCGTACCACTCGATCTGGCGGCGGTGCAGTTCCGCCGGGCCGAGGGCCGCGATCTTGGGGTGGCGGGTGGCTATCGCGCAGGCCAGCCGGGCCGCGGCGAGGGCGTCGGCGGAGGCGTCGTGCGCGGAGTCGAGTGTGATGCCGTACTCCCGGCAGACCGCTTCGAGGTTGCGCTTGCCGCGGCGGTAGCGGTCGGCCCAGCGGTCGATGGTGTACGGGTCGATGACCGGAGCGGGGTCCAGGCCGCCCAGGCGCTCGCGCAGGGACGGTAGTGCGTACCGCCGCAGCTCGGCGGAGAGCAGGCTCAGGTCGAAGGCCGCGTTGTAGGCGACGACCGGCACGCCCGTCTTCCAGTACGCCACGAGGACGTCCGCGATGGCGTCCGCCACCTGGTCGGCGGGGCGGCCATCGGCGGCCGCGCGCTCGTTGCTGATCCCGTGGACCGCCACCGCGTCCGCCGGGATCTCCACGCCCGGATCCGCCAGCCATTCCCTGCGCCCTATGGACTGCCCGTCCCTGACCTCGATCACGGCCCCCGTGACGATGCGCGCCTCGCGCGGATCCGTCCCGGTCGTCTCCAGGTCGAAGCCGATCAGCAGCTCCCGGTGCCAGCCCATGGGCGGCCCCCCTTCTTGGTGGTGCGTTCCCCCAGTGGTCTCCACCTTCCCATGCGCCACTGACAATCAGAGGACTGCATTCCGCTTCCGCGGTGGGACAGGTCAGGACACGGGCCGCGAATCCGCCCACATGAGTTCGAACTCCTCGCGGTACGTCGGGAAAAGCCCGCCTTCGTCGATCTCGTCCGACTTGACCACCCTGCTGCCGTTGCGCAGCACCAGGACCGGCGCCTCCAGCCCCCGCGTCCGCCGCAGATAGGACTGCACGACCGCGATGCCGTCGGAACCGTCGCCGTCCACGAGGTAGGCCGTGAAGCGGGGCGTCTCGTCGAAGACCTGGATCTCGAAGGCACCCGGGTCACGCAGCCTGGACCGCACCCGGCGCATGTGCAGGATGTTCATCTCGATCGCGCGGCTCAGCTCACCCCGTTTGATGCCGAGTTCACGCTCGCGCCGCTTCACCGCGCTGGAGGCCGGGTTGAGGAACAGCAGCCGCACCCGGCATCCGGCCTCCGCGAGGCGCATGAGCCGTCGGCCGGAGAAGTTCTGCACGAGCAGGTTGAGGCCGATCCCGATGGCGTCGAGCCGGCGCGCCCCGCCGAAGATGTCCTCGGCCGGGAACCGGCGCAGCAGCCGCACCCGGTCGGAGTGCACGGCGACCACGTCCGCGTACCGGTCGCCGACCAGGTCCTCGACCGCGTCGACCGGCAGCCTGCGCGCCGACGGCACGTCGCCGCCCGTGCCGAGGATCTCGAGGAGGCGCGCCGAGGCCCGCTCGGCCTGGTTCAGCACCGCCTCGGACAGGGCGCGGTTGCGCGAGACGACGTTCCGGGTGACCTCCAGCTCGTCCAGGGCCAGCTCGACGTCCCGGCGCTCGTCGATGTACGGCTCGAAGCACGGCCAGTGCTGCACCATCAGCTCGCGCAGCTGCGGCAGCGTGAGGAAGCTGAGGACGTTGTCGTCGGCCGGGTCGAGCAAGTAGCCCTTGCGGCGGCTGACTTCGCGCACGGCGACCGCGCGCTGCACCCACTCCTGCCCGGCCGGCCCGGCCGCGGCGACCACCCAGTCGTCGCCGTGGACGGGTTCGTAGATGGGGCGCAGCACCGCGGCCACGACCGCGCGCAGCCGCTGTTCGACGAGGTTCAGCCAGATGTAGGCACGGCCGGCCCGCTGGGCGCGCGTACGCACCTCGCGCCAGGCGTCGGCGTCCCAGTCCAGTTCGGGTCCGATGGAGTGGGTCTCCATCGGCCGGGCCAGGGACACCGTGCCGGGCGGGACGTCTGCGGAGTTCCCCTCGTGACCCTCGTCACCAGGGGGCAGCTCCAGCCCTCCCGAGCCCACCCGCGCACCGCCTTCCGCTCCCCCGAGCACTCCCCGTCTCAACGATCAAGGAAGGGTACTCCGGGAGCGGTCGGCGGTGCAGCCGGATGGACAGGCTCGTTTCCCAACTTCCTTATTCCACGTGCCCGTTCTGATCGGCCAGCTCCGTCGGCGTGAGCGGATTCATAGCGGTCACGTCACGCGGGGCGATGGAGAGGCCCTGCCAGTGGACCGGCATGGGCTGCTGGTCCTCGTCGCGCGCGATGTGGTGGAAGCCGATGTTCACCCAGACCACGGGGTGTTTGAGGGCCTGTCCGTTCACCCACCTGTCGACGGACTTTCCGTGGCCGGCGCCGCAGTTGGGCAGGTTGTCGCTGGCGAACTGCTCGCACTTGTTGTACTCGGTGAAGTACACGTCGTGCCTGGTGTAGCCGCGCCCGGGGTACTTGGCGCTGGGGCCGGGGACGATCTCGTACGAGCGGGCGTGACCGTCCTTGTTCTTGCCGGTCGCGCTGACGACCCGCCACCAGCGCATGTTCCTGGCGTCGCCCGCGAGTTCCTTGGTGACCGGGGTGCGGGTCGTCTTGTTGCTCGGTGCCGGGCGGCCCGCCGCGGGCGCGCTGACCTTGGAGTCGTACTGCTCGATCTTCCCCTTGGAGGAGCCGTCGAGGTTGAAGTTGAGCCGCCAGAAGACGTTGTGGCTGTGGCTGGTGGCGTAGTCCTTGGCGCCCTTGCCGATCGGCCAGCCGCGGCCGTCGCCGGCGTCGTAGTCCTCGGGGGCGAGGGTGCCGGTGGCGCCGACGTTCATGTTGATCGTGCCGTCGTCCTGGAAGCGCCACTCGGTGATGTACTCGTACCAGCCGACCTGGTTGACGGTGTAGACGAGCAGGTCCTTGCCCTGCTTCTGGAACACCTTGTTCGCCGCGTCGCCCTGCATGCGGTAGGCGTGGCCACGCGAACGGGTCGTGGTGCACAGCCCCTTGACGTTCTCGCGGGAGGGGTCCCAGGCCTCGGGGACCCGGACGGTCTTGATCGTGCCGCCGGGGCACTCGCCGGGCGCCAGGTCCATCAGGCCCTGACCGAAACCGGCCTGGGTGAGGTCGCTGTACTCGTTCTTGCCGTCGTCGTACGGCACGTGGATCTGCCCGAGCTTGGCGGTGGCCAGCACCTTGATGGGCCGGGACTCGCCCGGCGGCTGGTACGAGATGTGCTCCAGGACGAGGCCGGCCTCCTTGTGGTAGCGCCAGCACATGCGCCAGGTGGTGCCGGTCGAGAGCTTCTGCTCGATGCGGTACGCGGCGCTGCACTCGGCCGCCGGGGCCGGGGCGGCCTTGGGCTGGGCCGCGGCCGGACCCGCCCCGGTCGTGGTGCCGGCGGCCAGCCCGGCCACGGCGAGGGCCAGGGCCGTCCGCCTGCGGGCACGGCTGTTTCTGATCACGGGCATGACGAAGTGACTCCCCTGCGGAAGGCTTGCTCCATGGAGCAAGTTGGAAAAGTGGACTGGCTGTCGGCGCGAGCGCGGCGGCTCAGCGGTCGAGCTCGGCCACCTTGCGGGCGCTCAGATCGATCACCAGGGAACGGGCGTCGATCCACGACCCGTTCTTCACCTTGGGGAACAGCCGCACACAGCGGTGCTCGCCGCACTGGTCGAGTGCGGCGGGCTGGGCGCCGGGCGACGCCCGGTAGACCATGCTGTTGAGCAGCAGCTGGTCGGGCGAGGTGAGTTCCCTGCCGGTGGCGTCCTTGTAGTCCGCCTTCAGGCCCGCGCCCAGTGGATCGGCGATCAGCAGCCGGGCGGCCTCGGTGGCCTCGGCGCGGGTCAGCGGCGGCTGGACGCCCTGCTGGGTGCCGGTCCGCTCGACCTTCCCCGTCTCGAGATTGACGGTCCTGGTGACGAGCGTGTCGTGACGGTAGTCGTAGAACGTGGCCTCGGCGCGCCGGGGCGCGTCCGGGTCGTCCAGCTCGCCGGCCTCCGGGTCCGCGAGGTCGACACCCAGTCGCTGCGGCCCACGGCCCCCGTCGACGTCCTCACCGGAGGTCCGCAGCTGCCGGCTGAGGGCGATCCGCTCGACCTGCTCGATCTCGTCGTCGGTGAGCGGGTCCCGGCCCGTGCCCTTCTCGCCCTCGACCGGGGCTTCCTCCACCACACCGGGCGGAACCGCTGCCTGGCCCTGCTCGCCGGGCCCCTGGGCCTCCTGCTGGGCGCTCTGCCCGCCGGCCGTCCCCCCGGACGTGTCGTCCGCTCCCGCCGTACCGGGCAGCGTGACGCCGACCATCACGGCGGTACCCGCCACCGCAATGGCCGCACCGGCCACCACCTTGCCCAGATGGCGGTGCACTATCTTGCGCACATTTTCCCCCTACTCCCCCTGTCTCCTCGGGAGTACGTGTTTGCCCCACTGGTTCGGCATACCTGGGTATGCACTGGTCGATCGGTAAGAGGGCAGTAAGCCGGAGGGGGTTCCATCACTTTCGGGGAGACTCGGTGTCAAGGCGGCCCCACCGGGGCGGCACACCTGGAAGAGTCGTGTCCATGCAGGTCTGGCCTGGAGAGGCATATCCGCTCGGCGCCACCTACGACGGCGCCGGCACCAATTTCGCGGTCTTCACGGAGGCCGCCGACCGAGTAGAGCTGTGTCTGCTGCACGACGACGGCTCCGAGACGGCGGTGGAACTGCGGGAGAGCGACGCGTTCGTGCGGCACGCGTACCTGCCCGGCGTCATGCCGGGGCAGCGGTACGGCTACCGCGTGCACGGCCCGTACGCCCCGGAGCGGGGTCTGCGCTGCAACTCCGCGAAGCTGCTGCTCGACCCGTACGCGCGCGCGATCAGCGGCTCGATCGAGTGGGGCGAGGAGGTCTACGGCTACCCGTTCGGCGCACCCGACCGGCGCAACGACCTGGACTCCGCCCCGCACACCATGTCGTCGGTCGTGGTGAACCCGTACTTCGACTGGGGCGACGACCGGCGGCCGCGCACCGAGTACCACCACACGGTGATCTACGAGGCCCATGTGAAGGGCCTGACGATGCGGCACCCCGGGCTGCCGGAGGAACTGCGCGGCACCTATGCGGCACTCGCCCATCCGGCGGTCATCGAGCACCTGACCGGGCTGGGCGTGACCGCCCTGGAGCTCATGCCCGTACACCAGTTCGTCAATGACCACCGTCTGGTGGACATGGGCCTGAACAACTATTGGGGCTACAACACCATCGGCTTCTTCGCCCCGCACAACGCGTACGCCTCCTGGGGCGACCGCGGGCAGCAGGTCCTGGAGTTCAAGTCGGCGGTGCGCGCGCTGCACGAGGCCGGGATCGAGGTCATCCTGGACGTCGTCTACAACCACACCGCCGAGGGCAACCACCTCGGTCCCACGCTGTCCTTCCGGGGCCTGGACAACCCGTCGTACTACCGTCTCGCGGACGACCCCCGCTACTACATGGACACCACCGGGACCGGGAACTCCCTGCTCATGCGGTCCCCGCACGTCCTGCAGCTGATCATGGACTCGCTGCGGTACTGGGTCACCGAGATGCACGTCGACGGCTTCCGCTTCGACCTCGCCGCCACCCTGGCCCGCCAGTTCCACGAGGTGGACCGGCTGTCGTCGTTCTTCGACCTGGTGCAGCAGGACCCGGTCGTCTCGCAGGTGAAGCTGATCGCCGAGCCGTGGGACGTGGGCGAGGGCGGCTACCAGGTGGGCAACTTTCCGCCCCTGTGGACGGAGTGGAACGGCAAGTACCGCGACACCGTACGGGACCTGTGGCGGGGCGAGCAGCGCACGCTCGCGGAGTTCGCCTCCCGCCTCACCGGCTCCTCGGACCTCTACCAGGACGACGGCCGCCGCCCCCTCGCCTCCATCAACTTCGTGACCTGCCACGACGGCTTCACCCTGCACGACCTGGTCTCCTACGACCACAAGCACAACGAGGCCAACGGCGAGGACAACCGCGACGGCGAGAGCCACAACCGGTCCTGGAACTGCGGCGCGGAGGGCGAGACCGACGACCCCGCGGTGCTGGAGCTGCGAGCCCGGCAGATGCGGAACTTCATCGCCACGCTGATGCTGTCCCAGGGTGTGCCGATGATCAGCCACGGCGACGAGTTCGCCCGCACCCAGCGCGGCAACAACAACGCCTACTGCCAGGACAGCGAGCTGTCCTGGGTGGTGTGGCCCGAGGACGGCAGCGACCTGTTCGACTTCACGCGCGCGATGGTGTGGCTGCGCAAGGACCACCCCGTCTTCCGCAGGCGGCGCTTCTTCCACGGGCGGCCCGTGGAAGGCACCCACGACGACCTGTCCGACATCGCGTGGTTCACGCCGGAGGGCCGGGAGATGACCCAACGGGACTGGGAGTCCGCCCAGGCGTCCGCGCTGACGGTGTTCCTCAACGGCAACGCGATCTCCGAGCCCGGTGCGCGCGGGGAACGCATCACCGACGACTCCTTCCTGCTGATGTTCAACGCCTCACCCAAGGCGCTGGACTTCGTCGTGCCGGTCGATCACGGACGCCAGTGGCACGTCGTCGTCGACACCGCCCGACCCGACGTGGTGCCGCCCGGCACGGACGCGAAGGTGGCTGCCGGCGACCGTCTGACACTGCCGGACCGCAGTCTCACGGTGTTGCAGCGGCCCGCCTAGGTGTGGACTCGAGAGAGCCCCGCTGCCGCGCTCGTCACTCACGCGCAGGGGACGATGACAGGAAACCCGGCGGGGCGGGTACGTAGCTTTCCATGACACCTGAGCGTCCTGACCCGGTGGTGCCCACGGCCACCTACCGGCTGCAGCTGCAGCCCGAGTTCCCGTTCGGGGCCGCGGCGGCGGCCGTGCCGTACCTGGCCTCGCTCGGCGTCTCGCATCTGCACCTCTCCCCCGTCCTGGAGGCCGTACCGGGCTCACTGCACGGATACGACGTCGTGGACCACGCGCGCGTGCGCGCCGAGCTGGGCGGCGAGGACGGACTGCGCGCGCTCGCCCGCACCGCGAAGGAGCACGGGCTGGGGCTGGTGCTGGACATCGTGCCGAACCACATGGCCATGGCCCCGCGGCACAACCGCGCCCTGTGGGAGGTGCTGCGGGAGGGACCCAAGTCGCCGTATGCGCGGTGGTTCGACATCGACTGGGAGGCGCAGGGCGGTCAGGTGCTGCTGCCGGTGCTCGGGCAGCCGCTCGGCGCCGAGATCGACCGCCTGGAGGTCGACGGCGACGTCCTGCGCTACCACGACCATGCCTTCCCGCTGCGTGAGGGCACCGAGGAGCTGCCGGTGCCGCAGCTCCTGGACGCACAGTGGTACCGCCCGGTGTGGTGGCGGCTGGCCCGTACCGAGCTCAACTACCGGCGGTTCTTCAGCATTTCGGAGCTCATCGGGCTGCGGGTGGAGGTACCGGAGGTCTTCGAGGCCACCCACGCCAAGATCCTGCAGCTCCTGCACGACGGTGTCGTGGACGGGCTGCGCATCGACCACCCCGACGGGCTCGCCGATCCCGACGCCTACCTGCAGCGCCTGCACGAGGCGACCGGCGGCCGCTGGACGGTCGTGGAGAAGATCCTCTCCGACGGGGAGCACCTGCCGGCCTCCTGGCCCGTCGCGGGCACCACGGGCTACGACGCCCTGCGGCACGTCGACGGCCTGTTCACGGATCCCGCGGGCGCCGGGGAACTCCTCGGCCAGTACCGGCGGTTCGCCGCTCCCCAGACGGACCGGGGCGGGAACTGGGAGGCGACGGTGCGCCGCGCCGCGTACCGGGTGCTCGAGCACGAGCTGGCCGCCGAGGTGGACCGGCTGACCCGGGTGGCGAGCCGGCTCTGCGTCACGTCGCCGGACCCCGCGCTGCGCGACCGCGCGCCCTGGGCGCTGCACACCGCCCTGCGGGAACTGCTCGTGCGGATACAGGTCTACCGGCCGTACGAGTCCGGCGACGCCGCTTCCGTCGTCACCGAGGAGGCCGCCGCGCAGGCCCGGGCGGCCTTCGTCGTGCCCGAGGAGGCCGGTGCGGTCGACGTGGTGCGCGGCCTGGTACTCGGGCGCCACGGTGACGGTCCGGACCATCTGGAGTTCCGGGCCCGGTTCGCGCAGACGGCGTCGGCGCTGCGCGCGAAGTCCGTGGAGGACACTGCGTTCTACCGCTATGTGCCGCTGCTGTCGGCGACCGAGGTGGGCGGGAATCCGGGGAGCCCCGCCATGCCTCCGGAGGACTTCCACGCCTACTGCGCGCGCGTGCAGCGCGACTGGCCCGGCACCGGGACCGTGGTGTCCACACACGACACCAAGCGCAGCGCGGACCTGCGGGCGGCGCTGGCCGTGCTCACCGAGTGTCCGCAGCGCTGGGCGGACACACTGGCCGAGGTGACCCGCACGGGCGAGGGCGTACCGGACGCCCAGCTCGCGTGGGCGGCCTGGCAGACGGTGTTCGGACTCGGCCCGGCGGATCCGGACCGGGTGCAGCGGGCGCTGCTCAAGCACATCCGGGAAGCCGGGCTGTACACGAGCTGGACGGAACAGGAGCCCCCGTACGAGGAGGCGGTGGCGGCGTTCGTCGCGGCGGGGCCGTGCGGGGCCCCGGGCGAACGGGTGCACGCCCTCCGCGGCACGCTGGAGCCGCACATCCGGGCGAACGTGCTCGGCACCGCGCTGGTCCACCTGACGATGCCGGGGGTGCCGGATCTGTACCAGGGCACGGAGGGCGAGTACCGCGCGCTGGTCGATCCGGACAATCGCCGGCCCGTCGGGTTCCCGCCCGGGGACCTTGGCGACAAGGGGGCGGTGACCGGGGCGGCGCTGCGGCTGCGCAGGCGGCGGCCGGAGGTGTTCGGGGATGCGGCCACGTACGCGCCACTGACCGCCGAGGGGCCCGCGGCGTCCCACTGTGCGGCGTACGTGCGCTCCGGGGAGGTCGTCACCGCCGTCACGCGGCTGTCGCTGCGGCTGGCGGAGGCGGGCGGCTGGCGTGACACGCGGCTGACGCTGCCGCCGGGTCGCTGGGCCGACGTACTGGCTCCGGAGCGGGAGTTCACCGGGCACACGCGCGTGGACGACCTTTTCGCGCCACTGCCGGTCGCCCTGCTGGAGAGGGTGGGCTGAAGGGCGCGGGGAGCCGTGGGTCCGGTGCCGGAGCCGTTGGCACGGCCGGTGTGCCTCCGGGAGCCCCCTGGCGCCTCCCCCGCGACGTCCTTGACACCGCACGGAGACCGTGCGGTACTGCGGGTGCGAAGCCGGGCGGACACATGACGGGGGTGAGTCTCCTGCCGGAGCTGCGCTACCCCACCGTGACCGAAATCGTGTCGTCCGCCCGGGCGTTGGCCGCTCAGCACCCCCGCTTGTGTGTCCTCCGGCAGGTCGGCGTCTCCCGCGGCGGCCGCCCCCTGCGCCTGCTGTCCGTCGGCCGCGCCCGGCGCGCCGTCCTGGTCGTCGCGGGCGCCCACGCGAACGAGCCGACCGGGGGCTCCACACTTCTCACGCTCGCCGAACGGGTCGTGCACGAACGCCCGTTGCGCTCCGGTGTGTCCTGGCACTTCCTGCTGTGCGCGGACCCGGACGGGGCGAGCCTGCACGTGACGCCGGCGCCGCGCAGCCTGCTCGACTACCACCGGGGCTTCTTCCGGCCCGCGGGCCCGGAGCAGCCGGAGTGGTCGCCGGCGGTGCTGCCACCGGACCGGTTGCCGCCCGAGACGCGTGCCCTGACCGGGGTCATCGACGAGCTGCGCCCGTACCTCCAGGTGACCCTGCACGGGACCGATCTGGGCGGCAGCTGGGTGCAGTTGACGAAGGACGTCCCGGGCCTGGCCGAGCCGTTCGCCAAGTCGGCGGCGGAGCTGCACATTCCGGTGGAGACGGGCGCTTCGGACGCCGCCGGCTGGCCCGCGGCGGGCCCGGGGGTGCATGTGATGCCGGGTCCCGGTTCGGGCGCGGCGTACCCGAGCATGCCGGACGACGCACGGCGCAGCACCTGGTACCACGTGCACCGCTACGGCGGTCTGACCGCGGTCGTGGAGGTGCCGATGTGGGCGAGCGACCTGGTGGACGACCCGGCTCCGCATCCGGCGCCGGCCGCGGCGATGCACCGCCTCGCGAGCCGGCTGCTGCGGGACACCCTGGAGGTGGAGCGGGTGCTTGACGAGGCGCAGCCGCGTCTGGAGGGTGTCGACGGGCCCCTGTTACGGGCCGCGAGATGGGCGCTGGAGCTGGTGCCGGGGCTGGCCGGGGACTGGAGGCACACACCGCCCGCCGACCACACGCGCGCGTATGTGGGCAGCGTCGACGCGTTCGCCCGCCGGCTGCCGCTGCGTGCCGCGGCGATGCTGCTGCGGGTCCTTCAGGAGAACGACGACCGCGCGGCACCACGCCTCGAGCAGCTCGTCGCGATGTGGAGCGACGCCTTCGCCGAGCGTTTCCGCGCCCGCTGGGTGCCCTTGGAGCACCAGGTCGAGCACCAGTCCCGCACGGTCGTCGCGGCAGCCCGGCACGCGCGCGAACGATCGGGCTGAAGCCCAGGGCGCCGAAGCGCCCCGACGCCGCTCCACGCGCGCGTGCCGGGTTTTCCCCACCGGCGTCAACGGTCCTGCACGAACACCGCACCGGTACGGGCCACCAGTGCGCAGGTGTTCGTGAACGTCTCCCGGTACTCGATCGGCCGTCCTTTCCACCGTCCGCGCGCGTGGGCGGTCACGGGCGCGTAGACCATCGGGCAGTAGCCGTCCTTCAGGGGGATACGGCCGATGTCGCCGTCCACCGCATCGAGCTGGTTGCAGGCCTCGGCGGCCCGTCGGTGTCCCTGGGGCGGGTCGCACCGCAGCAGGGTGCTTCGTGGTTCGCCGGACCGGGCGTCGCCCCGGGTGACCGTGAGGTAGAGCCAGTCGCCGGTGCGGGCCTCCTGGACCGTCCCCTGTGCGGGCGTCGCGCCGACGACGAGCAGTGCGGCCGCCGCCGGCAGAACGCCCCGTACTACGTTCGCTGTGAGGGTGTGCGTCATTCCCGATGCATCGGCACGACCGGCTCGGGTCCCCAGCCCGGATCACCCGAACGGGAGGTCGCGGACGCGTGCCGCAGGGCCAGTTCGAACGCGTCGAGCACCACCTGTGACTGGTACTCGACCTGGCGCTGCATGGGGATCCAGCGGGCCCCGCAGTCGTCACGGTAGTCGGCGCACCACGCGTCGACGAGCGGGTCCAGCTCCGGGAGCACACCGGCCGGGTCGTCACCGGTGGCGGTGGCGAGCTGGTGCAGCAGTCCGGCCGTCCGCAGGGCGAGGCGCCGCCCGGCGATGCGCAGGGCGGCCAGGTGGGCGCTGCTGAGCGGCGGCAGCGGGCGCGCCCGGTCGCCCAGGTCGGGGTCCCAGGCGTCGGCGAGTCCGGGGCAGACGAGCAGGTAGTCGTCGACCGGCGCCAGCAGGCGTGCGGCGTCCGGGAGCGCGGCGACATGCGGGCGCACGCGCGCGAGGAGCCGCCGCAGCAGCAGGGTGTCGTGGCGCAGCGTGCGGCTGACGGTGCGCAGCGCCCCGTCCGGGTCGGCAGGCACGGAGCCGTCCTCCACGGCCGCCACGCCCCACATGGGCGCCTCCACGACGGCCGTGACCGTGCCGTGCCGGTGCGGGTGGTACCAGGTGGACTCGACGGCGGCCTCGGTGATGGCCGCGGCCAGATCGCCCCGGCGCGGCGACGGGATCCGGTAGACGGCGGGTCCCAGGCTCGGCCAGTACAGGGTGTCGTAGGCACCGAGTTCGCGCGGGATGCCGAAGCGGGCCGCGGCGCGGGCCACGCGTGGGGCGAGGCCGGGCAGGTCGCGGGTCAGCTCGACGAAGCCGCCGCCGATGTCGACACCGTGCAGGGAGCCCTGGAAGAAAGGTTTCAGTTCGTCCTGGAGGGCGAGCAGGGCACGCGTCTCCGGCAGGACGGCTCCGTCCGCGCCCTCGGGCAGCCATTCGGGCTGTTCCAGGAAGCCGGGGCGGAAGAAGTGCCGGAAGTACTTCTCGAGGCTGTACGGGCCCGCCAGCCAGTTCTCGTTGCGGCGCAGTCCGTCGGGGTCGAGGCACAGCAGCAGGTTCCAGGTGACGTCGGCGTCGTCGGTGAGGCTGCGGTCGGCGAGCACCTGCCCGGCCAGGCGCAGGGCGGTGGCGCCGCCGACGGGCTCGTTGGCGTGCGGTCCGGCCACGACCAGGGCCTGACGGCGGCCGTGGCCGAGGGACAGCAGGTGCAGTGGGGTGCCCGCGCGGGAGACGCCGATGCGGCGCAGCCGGGCGGTACGGGGGTGGCGGGCGACGAGGGCGGCCGCTCGTGCACCCAGCTCGTCGACGGTCGGATAGCGGAGGAGTGGCGGCAGGGCGCACCTCCGTGGTGCCGTCGGTTCACCTGATGTGTGTGGTGTACGCACAGTCAGTCACGAGTTCAGGTGTACGTCAACACCGCGCCCCGCCAGCCCACTTGGGGGTGGCTGAACAGCGGCGACGGGCCCGATCAGCTCACCGCGAGCCGGAAGGCCATCTGCCCGAAGCCGACCTGGTCGCCCTCGCGGACGACGGCCGCGCCGATGACCCGCCGCCCGTTCACCGTCGTCCCGTTGGTCGAGCCGAGGTCGCGCAGCACCCACATGCCGCCCTGACGGCTGAGTTCGGCGTGCACGCGGGAGACCGTCTCATGGTTCAGCCTGAGTCCGCTGCCGGGGTCCCGGCCTATGCGCAGCGGCCGCCCGGCCGCCGGGTGCGGCAGCAGCAGCTTGGGCAGCCGCTCGGCCTGCCAGGCCCGGCGCAGCCGCTCGGTGAAGCCGGACACCGCCTCGACGGTGCCGAACACCACACGGGACAGGCGTCCCTCCGTGGGCAGGTCGGCGGTGAGGACGGCGAGCTCGTCGGAGCGGCGGGCGGCGAGTGCCAGTTCCATGCGCCGGATGAACGTGTCGTGCGAGAGACGGCCCATGGCGACGCCGTCACGCAAGCGCTTCAGTGCCTTGTCGCGCTCGGCGTCGGAGAGCCGCGCGGGATAGGTCGGGAACTCGAAGGACGACGTCACGCTCGTGATTGTCGGTCAGTGAACCCCCGGTGTCCAGAAACCGGGGAAACGGTCGGCACCCGCGCGTACGTGACGACACCCGCCGCAAAAGGAGGTATTCACAAGCGGATTGATCGTGTTTGAAGCACGATGGTCGGGCTACATCACGGTGAGCAGACGAAGGGGAACCGTCCGTGCAGTTCGAGGTGTGGGCACCACAGGCCGGCCGTGTGACGCTCCATTGCGACGGCGCCACGCGCGCGATGGAGCGAGATCCGGAGCGAGCGGGGTGGTGGACCGGGGAGGCAGAGGCCCGCGACGGTACGCGGTACGGCTTCGCGCTGGACGACGGGCCGGTACGGCCCGATCCGCGTTCGCGCCGGCAGCCGGACGGCCCGGACGGCCTGAGCGCGGTGGTCGACCACGGGCGCCATGGATGGCGCACCGAGTGGTCGGGCCGCCCGCTGCAGGGTGCGGTCCTGTACGAGCTGCATGTGGGCACGTACACACGCGAAGGCACCCTGGACGCGGCTGCCGAGCGGCTCGGACATGTCGCCGAACTGGGGGTCACACACGTCCAGTTGATGCCGCTGTGCCCTTTTCCCGGGCGGCACGGCTGGGGATACGAGGGCGTGTCGCTGTGGGCGGTGCACGAGCCGTACGGCGGGCCCGAGGCGCTGAAACGGTTCGTCGACCGGGCGCACGAACTCGGTCTGGGCGTGGTCCTGGACGTCGTGCACAACCACCTCGGCCCGTCCGGGAACCACCTGCCCGAGTTCGGGCCCTACTTCACGGACAGGCACCACACTCCGTGGGGCGTCGCCGTCAATCTGGACGCTCCCGGCTCGGACGAGGTGCGGGCGTTTCTGGTCGGCAGCGCGCTGGCGTGGCTGCGCGACTACCGGCTCGACGGACTGCGGCTGGACGCGGTGCACGCGCTGGCGGACACGCGCGCGTGCCACTTCCTGGAGGAGCTGTCGACCGCGGTGGACGCTCTCGCCGCCGAAACGGGACGCCCGCTGTTCCTCGTGGCCGAGTCGGACCTGAACGATCCACGGCTCATCACGGCCCGCGAGGAGGGCGGGCTGGGGGTGCACGCGCAGTGGAACGACGACTTCCATCACGCCCTGCACACCGCGCTGACGGGCGAGTCCCAGGGCTATTACGCGGACTTCGCGCGCGCTCCCCTCGAGGCGCTCGCCAAGACGCTGACGGGCGGCTACTTCCACGACGGCACGTACTCCAGCTTCCGGGGCCGACGTCACGGGCGTCCGCTGGACCGTACACGCGTGGCCGCACACCGGCTGCTCGGCTACAGCCAGACCCACGACCAGGTGGGCAACCGCGCCCAGGGAGACCGCCTTTCGGCCACCCTGTCCCCCGGCTTGCTGGCCTGCGCCGCCGCGGTGACGCTGACCGGCCCCTTCACGCCGATGCTGTTCATGGGTGAGGAGTGGGCGGCCGGCACACCCTGGCAGTTCTTCACCGACCACACCGATCCGGCGCTCGCGGAGTCGGTACGGCGCGGCAGGCGGCGGGAGTTCGCGGCGCACGGCTGGGCCGAGGAGGACGTGCCCGACCCGCAGGACCCGGCGACCCGGGACCGCTCCTGCCTCGACTGGTCCGAACCCGGCAACGAGTCCCACGCGCGCGTACTGGCCTGGTACCGACGGCTCATCGCGCTCCGGCACGAGCAGCCGGACCTCACCGATCCCGACCTCTCCGACATCAAGGTGGCCTATGGCGAGGAGGCGCGCCGGCTCGTCTTCCGGCGCGGGGACGTCTGCGTGGCCGTGAACCTGGGCAAGGAGGCGGCCGCGATCCCCCTGGGCACCCGTCCGGCGCAGGTACTCGCCGCGTGGGAACCGGTCGGGCCCCCGGACGGGGAAGGTGTGCTGCACGTGCCCGGGGAGTCGTGCGTGGTGGTGGCGCAGCCGTGAGCGCGGCGCCGGCCCACGCGCGCGTGCCCCGCGGCTGAGGGCGTCGTAGGGGCGCGCGCGGCGCTACAGCGCGTCGTCCGTGGCGTCCTCGCGCAGTTCCGTCACGCGTTCCAGGAGGATCGCCTCCCAGGCGTGGCGCAGATGGGTCCTCAGGAGGGCCGGCGGGTCGTCGCCACGGCCGGCGAGACGCTCGGCGAGCCGTACGACGCTGTCGCAGCGGGCGAGCCACAGACCGCGCAGACAGGGGCGGGCGCCGTATCCGGCGAGGGTGGCGGCGCGCACGGCGGCCGGGGAGCCCACGGCGAGGGCCAGTCCGGCGATGTCCTCGGCGGGATCGCCGACGACCGCGTCGGCCCAGCCGAGGACGCCGCGCACCCGGCCGTCGGCGCTGACCACGAGGTGGTCGCCGGTGAGGCCGTGGTGGACGAGGACCGCGGTGCCGGGCTGCGCCGCGAGCTGGACCGCCGCGGGACCGGTGAGCTGACGCAGGAGCCCGGCGTCGAACTCGTCGGCCGCGGCGAGGCGTCCGGCGGCGCGTCCGGCGGCCCGGCGCAGGGCCTCCAGGGAGCGCGGGGAGAGGCGCGGCACGCCGAGCGCCTCCGCCTGCCGTACGGGCACCTCGCGCAGCCCCGTGAGCAGTCCGGCCAGATCGGCCTCGCCGACGGCGGACACGTCGTGCTCCGCGGCCGAGCCGCCGGGCACCTTGATGTCCAGCGTGTAGGTGAGCCCCGGCGCCCACTCGCCGTGCGCCACACTGACCGGCACGGCGACCGGGACGTGCGGGCGGACGAGGTCGCGCAGCCGCAGTTCGCGGCGCTGCTGCGCGGCGGCCTCGCGGTCGGGGGCGAGGCGCAGCACATGGCGGGTGCCGACCCACCAGATGGCGTGCCCGCCGGTCCCGGTGACCGGCCGGACCTCGGGGCCGGCGGCGCCCGCGCCCTCCTTGAGCAGGGAAAGGACCAGCCGGCGGACGGTGTCCGCGGTGGGTGTCGGTGCCTGGGTCATGGTCGGACCCTCGTCACTCGGGTTCGTACGGGGGGCTCCTGGGCTGGGGTCAGTCCACTATGACCAGCTCGCGCGTGGTGTCGTTGAGGCGTCGGCCGCCGTCCTCGGTCACCGTCACGATGTCCTCGATGCGCACGCCGAAGCGGCCCGGCAGGTAGATGCCCGGCTCCACGGAGAAGCACATCCCGGGGACGAGGGGCTGCTCCTCGCCCTCGATCATGTACGGGGGCTCGTGGGTCGTCACGCCGATGCCGTGGCCGGTGCGGTGGATGAAGTACTCGCCGTACCCGGCGTCGGCGATGACCGCGCGGGCGGCCCGGTCGACCTCCTGGCAGGCGGCTCCCGGCCGCACCGCGCGGAAGCCCGCCTCCTGGGCCTCGCGCACGATGTCGTGGACCCGGCGCTCCTCCTCGGTCGGTTCGCCGACGTGGACGGTGCGGGAGGTGTCGGAGCCGTAGCCGTTCTTGAGGCCGCCGAAGTCGAGGACGACCATGTCACCGCGTTCGATGACGCGGTCCCCCACCTCGTGGTGCGGATTGGCGCCGTTCGGACCCGAGGCGACGATGGTGAAGTCGACCTGGGCGTGCCCGAACCGGCGCAGCAGACCGTCGAGGTCGCGGGCGACGTCCGACTCCCGGCGGCCGGCGAAGGGAACCTTCCGGATCTCCTCGTACGTTGCATCTGCGGCCGCTCCCGCGGCCGCCAGCAGCTCCAGCTCCGCCGCGTCCTTGACGGCGCGCAGCATCGGCAGGGCTTCGGTGAGGGAGGCGTAGGAGCTGCCGGGCAGCGCCTTCTGCAGGCCCAGCAGATGCATGGCCCAGGCGTTGTCGCTGACACCGAAGTGTCCTGTGGCGTCGAGCAGGGCGGCGGTGGCGACGTAGGGGTCCTTGCCGTCGGTCCAGTCGCGCAGGCTCAGGGCGGGCGCACCGGGGGCCTTGGCGGCGTCCGGGGCCTCGAGGGTGGGGACGACGAGGACGGGATCCTGCCCGGCGGTAAGGACCAGGAGGGTGAGCCGTTCGGTGGTCGCGGTGGGTGCGTAGCCGGTGAGCCACACCAGGTCCGGTCCCGGCGCCACCAGCAGCCCGGTGAGCCCGGCGTCCGCGGCCGCCCGCGCGGCGCGCTCCATGCGGGCCCGGTAGTCGTCGGCGGTGAAGGGCGCAACCGTACTGCCGGTCATCCGGTCCTCCTTGAGCCGTGTGGGTACCACGGGCAGCATCCTGCCCGGCCGGAGGGGGCCGCGCGAGCCGGTGAGCCGGGGTTTCGGGCCGGAAGCCGGCCACGCCCGGCCCACCCGCTGATGCTTTCACATTGCCCACCCATTTCATCTAATGCTTAGATGCAGCCATCCCGTTAATCCGCGCTGCAGGGAGGCCCCACCCGTGCTCGTACTCGCCCACATCAGCGATCTGCACCTGGACGGAAGCCCACGGGCGACGGAGCGCGCCGAGCGGGTGCGCGACCGGTTGTGGGGACTGCCGGGTCACGTGGACGCGCTGCTGGTGACGGGGGACATCGCGGACCACGGCACGGAGGCGGAGTACGAGGAGGCCGCCCGCATCCTCGGCCTGGACACCGGCGACACGCCGTTCCCGGTGCTGACCTGCCCGGGCAACCACGACCGCCGCGAGCCGTTCCGCAAGGCGCTGCTGGGGCGGCCCGCGGCCCAGGGGCCGGTCAACGGCGTGCACCTCTTCGACGACGCCGCCGTGCTGATGTGCGATTCCAGCATCCCCGGCAGCGACGAAGGGGCGCTGGACGACGAGACGTACGACTGGATCGAGGCGACGCTGGACGAGCTCGACGCAGCCGTTCCGGTGCTGCTCGCCTTCCACCACCCGCCCGTCGCACTGCATCACCCCCTGCCCGACTCCTACCAGCTCCGCGAACCGCACCGGCTGGCCGCCCTCATGGAGCGCCGCCCCGAGATCGCCGGGCTCGTCACGGGGCATGCGCACACCCCCGCGGCCACCGCGTTCGCCGGACGGCCCCTGGTCGTCGGCCCCGGGGTGACATGGACGCTGCGGCTGCCCTGGGAGGGCGAGCAGGTCGCCGACCGGGACGCACCGGCCGGGCTGGCCTTTCACGTCCTGGACGACTCGGGGCGGCTCACCAGCCACTTCCGGGTGGTCACGTGATGACACCGGGCACCACCGTCAACTGCTGGTAGCCACCGCTTTCATGACGTACCGTCATATCGACCGCCACCCCCGGCCGTGCCGCACCCACCGCACGGACCAGGTCCGACGCGGACTCGACGGGAGTGCCGTCGAACGTGAGGAGTACGTCCCCGCGCACCAGGCCCGCCGCGAAGCCGGGCCCCGGGACGTGGACCCCCACGACCATGGCGCCGGACTTCTCGGCGTCCACGACCTCCACGGCCAGGGTCGCCCCCGCGGGCGCCGACGGTGAGGGGCTCGGCGCGGTGGCCGGCATGGACGGGCCCGGGCGGGACGAGACGGACGGGCCGACCCGCGCCCCCGGTGCCGCGGGCCCGGCCTGCCCCGCCTGTCGCTGGAGTTCGGCGACCTTGCTCATGCCGATCACCGTGGCGCCCACCGTGCCCAGTCCGACGCCGGACAGCACCAGCACCGTTCCGATGAAGAGGCCGAAAAGCAGGGTCGTGAGCCGTCGGCCGCGACGGCGCGCGGCGTGCGGCCGCCGGCCGGGGCTCGATCCGGTGCCGCCGCCCGGCTCCCGACCGGGCATCGGCTTGGGACGCAATGCAGTCTGTTCCATGGTTCGCCTCCGGTGGTGCACTACCCGGCGCACCGGCGCACAACGAGCCACGAACGAGTGAGACTGACGCCCTGTCAACCATGGAAGAGGCGGGATCAGCTGACGGGGACGGGGCCGGAAAGCCGGCCGGGGATCGGCACGGCCGGGGCCCGGTCCGGGAGGAAGCCGTGGGCGCGCCGGGCCAGCCAGTCGGCCTTGTAGCGGTCGACCTCCCGGTGCCAGTTCAGGATGCCCGCCATCCAGTTCTGCAGATCGACCACATAGCCCTGCATGATCGCGCGCGCCTCGTCCGAGAGGTCGAAGTCGTCATACACGACGGGCAGTTCCTGCGCGGCCACGTGCTGGAACTGCTGCATGCGCTGGGTCATCAGGTCGTGGACGACGCCCAGCGCGGCCGGGTAGTCGCAGCCGAAGAAGTTCTGGACGACAAGGATCGCGTTGTGGATCTCACCTTCGTACTCGATCTCCTTCTGGTAGGAGAAGACGTCGTTGAGCAGGCAGGCGTAGTCGACGGCGGCGTTCTCCAGGGAGCGGACGGAGCCGCTGCGGTAGACCTCCGGCGGTACGGCGGGGCCGTGGCCCATCCGGCACAGGCTCATGGTGAGGTCGGCGCCGAAGGTCTCGCGCCGCATCTCCAGGTAGTCGACCGGGTCGGGGATGCGGTTCTGGAGCTGGTTGGACAGCTCCCACACCCAGCTCCGGGTCATGACGTCCACCGCGGACTTCAGGGTGCACCGTTGCTCGGAGGTCATCCCCGCCGTCGTCCGGGCCCACAGGTCGATCAGTCCGCGCTCCATGGCGTTGGCCGGGACCGGAGCCTCCTCGCCGTCGACGGGCATGCAGGCGGACAGGCGTGCCGTGGTGAGACGGGCGGCGGCCAGGTCGCGGCGGTGGCCGTAGACCAGCGGGTAGTAGTCGTCGCCGTACGTGCCCCAGGCGAGCCACTGCGCGCTGAGGTCCAGGGCCTCGGGGGTTGCGTCCGGGTCGAGGCCCGCCGAGCACAGAGCGAGGTCGTAGGCGCGAAGCTTGTCCAGGTCCCAGACGCCCTCCTGGAGGATGCCCATGCGCTGCGCCCAGCCGGTGAGGCGGTGGCGGGCGTCGTCCAGGTGCGGGCTGAGCTCCACCTGGAAGGGCATGTGGAAGTCGGGCAGCAGGGACGGGCCGACCTTCTGGAACGGCACGTGCGTATAGGCGCGAAGCCGCTCGGCGCCGGCCGCGGCGAGCAGCGCGCCGACGTCGGCGGCGGACGTGCCGGGGCCGGTCAGACCCTGCCGGGGCGAAGTGGCGCGGGCGCGTTCGTTCATGTACCGGCTGGAGCGCATATGCCATTCGTGGCCACCGGACTGCCAGTCCTGCAACCCCTTGGTGTACGCGGCGACCGCGGCGACCTCCTCGGGGGTGAGGCCCTTCTCCAGGGCCAGTGCGGGCACTTCGGTGAGGGCGGTGTGCTCGAACTGGTGCAGCCGGGAGGTGAGGATGTCGTTGACGGTGTCGGCGGCCTCCTGGGTGGTGCAGCCGAAGAAGGTCTCCAGGACGAGCACGCCGTTGCTGAGTTCCCCCTCGTCCTCCACCTCGCGCTGGTAGGAGAACAGGTCGTTGCGCAGGTGCACCGCGTCGGAGAAGGTCTCCATCAGCACCCTGAGCGGCCTCGACCCGGCGACGGACACGGGCACTTCGGCCGTCGCGTACTCCACCAGCCCCGAGGACCAGGGCGCGCCGCCGACCTTGCGGCGCATCTCGACGTATTCGACGGGGTTGGCGATCCGGCCCTCGTTGATGTTGGACAGCTCCCACAAGGACTCGTTCAGCAGGTGCTCGGTGGCCACGGCGAACCGCCGCCGCCAGTCGACGGACATGGCGGGCACCGTGCGCGCCCACAGGTCGGCGAGGCCCGCCTCGACCGGGTTCTGCGGCTCGGGCACCTCGGTCGACAGGTCCATCGGCATGAACAGGGGCAGCCGGTCCAGGTAGGCCTTGCCGCCGGCGCGGTCCTGGGTGCGCTTGAAGATCTCCAGGAAGTGGTCGTCGAAGAAGAAGACCCACACGTACCAGTCGGTGATGAGCGAGAGGGCCTCGGCGTCGCAGTCGGGGTGGGTGTAGGCGCAGAGCAGGCCGTAGTCGTGCGCGTCGAGGTCGGCCTGCTCCCAGATCCCGGAACCCTCCAGCATGCCCATCTCGCGCGCCCACCCGGTCGAGTGGGCCCGGGCCTCGTCGACATGGGGGTTCAGCCGGGCGGGATACGGCATGTAGAAGTGCGGGAGTTCGAAGGGCTGCTGCGTCATGGCCGGGCCCTACCCGTGGCCCGCCGGGGGCATCCGCGGGCCCGGACATGATCACACCATCGTGTGAGTCGGGACCGTCGGAGCGTCGAGCGCGGGCGCTGTGGAGGCCGCGCCGGGCCGAGCCCCCCGACATGCTGTTCGAGACGATCCGCGAGGACCTCGGCTACCTCCCCCAGCCACGTCTGATCTGGTGAATTACCTGCGAAATCAGCCAGGTTGCCACCACTTCACCCGACCTCCACATGGGAGCGGCAGCCATGAGCCAGCAGCAGAAGACCTTCCGTGCCATCGAGGTCGGTGACGGCAGCGACGGGCGTTGGGCTGCGGCGGGCACGGCTGCCGTAGTGGTCACCTGCGCCGTAGGAAGCGCGTACTGGCACGGCGACGGCTCCCACTTCACACGGCGGGGCTGGATCGTGGCATTCCTGCTGGCCGTGCTCACCTTTGGTGCCGGACTGGCGTCGCGCCGTCGGCGGATACCCCGCCCACTGATCGAACTGGGAACGATCAGCTACTCGGTCTACCTGGTGCATCCGGTTCTGCTGGCAGTGATCGACGACACGATCGGCCGGTGGCGGCAGGACCATCCCGTACTCGAAGCGACATTCTTCGCCGTGCTGCTGCCACTATGCGTCCTGACCTACCGTTACATCGAAGCGCCGTCCCAGACATGGGGCCGAAGGCTGGCCCGCCGCGTGCAGCCACCGTGACGAACGGCTGTGCCCCACCGCCTTTGCGGTGCGACCACTGACGCGTGTGCACCCGACACGACGCCGATCGATCTCTGAGGAACCAGACCCCGGATGCACCCCCTGCGAGCTTTGTCAGGCAGGGCTCAGAGACAGCTTCTGACCTGGATCAGGGCATGGGTGCCGCCGATCCGCCAGCGCCCGCCTTCCGCGGCGTCCAGCGCGGCCTCGGTGCCGGCGTCGAGGCCGCAGATCACGTCGGACTTCAGGGTGCGCAGAGCGGCGACCGGGCCGGGGAAGTAGCCGGTGACGTCGGGGAACGGCGTCGTCGGGGGCCACAGCCGGTCGCCGACGAGGCGGCGGTAGTTGAGGTCGCCCTTCACGATCGTCACCGTGGCGGCGGCGAACTCGGCGCGCAGGTCGTCGGGCATCTCGGCGTACGGCAGCGGGCCGCAGGAGAAGGGGTGGGCCCGCACCGTGAGACGGCCGTCGGTCAGCGCCGCCCACAGCCGCCGCCCGTAGCCGCGGGCCGCGCCCGGCGCCGCCGTCAGCCGGCGCAGCGCGTCGAGCACATCGGTGGGGGTCGCGTCGGAGACGTAGTACGGGTGCGGCTTGACGTGCAGGACCGCCCGCTCGACGCGGCCACCGGCGAGCAGATGCGCGATGAGGAGCAGGTCGGGGATGAGCTCGCGGCCGGCGTTGTCGGCGATCAGGCACAGGGTGCCCGCGCCGGAGGGCGGGAGCAGCGACCACAGGGTCTCGCTGTCGTCGGCGACCAGGCCGGGGACGGCGGCCGAGATGTCGGCTCCGCCGGCGGACAGCCGGAAGCCCAGGTCTGCGCGGTTGCCCCAGAGCGAGCCGTGCAACAGGGCCCGGTCCCGTTCGTCGGCCGGGCGGTCCTCCAGGGCGTCGAGCGCTGCGAGTTCCTCGTCCGTCTGCGGTGCGTCGAGCTCGGCGAGCTTGTCGGGGCGGAAGGGGTCGATGCCCTGCCAGGGGCCGGGGGCGAAGTATCCGACGGATTCGAGGAGTTGGCGGTAGAAGTAGCTCTCGGACCACAGCCAGGGCACGTCGAACCAGGAACGCCCGGCGTAGGTGTCGAGCCCCCAGGCGGCCCAGCGGTCCCGGTCGTGCGCGTCGGCGGGGAGCGGTTCGATCACGCCCTTGGTGCAGCTTGTGAGCAGCGCGTCGAGCGCGCGCCGGCGGTCGGGGCCGTACGGGAAGGCCTCCCGCACCTGCCGGATGATCGCGGGATGGCGTTCGGCCAGCACGCTGTGCGGGAAGGAGCCGGGTTCGTTACCGAGGATCAGGGGCGCGGAGGCGGGCATGCGGCTCACCGTACCGCGCCGCTCACGCCGTTCTGATCTCCCGCTCCAGCTGTACGGCGAGGCCGAAATAGCGCGGGCGTCTGGTCACGGGCACGAGGCCGCGGATGAGGACGTACCACATCTCGGTCACCCGGCGGGGCAGGCGCAACAGGGATTCCAGGGTGCGGCCGGTGACACGTATGCCGACGAAGAAGCTGACGACGGAGTGGGCGACGACGTCGATGTCCACATCGGGGTGGAGGTCGGATTCCTTGACGGCGCCGAGCAGTTTGCGCGAGACGATCTCCAGCCACTCGGTGAAGGGATGCGGCATCGGTGGCCGCACCCCCACTCCGCCGGTGGCGAGCCGGAGGCCTGCTCGGGCGACCGGACCCTCGACGGTGAGCCGGGTGAGGCCGAAGGTGATGCGCATCAGGGCTTCGAGCGACGAGCAGTCCCGGCCGTCCACCTCGCGGGCGAGCTGCCGCGAGGCCTGCGACTGGATTTCCATGATGGCGTGGGCCAGGTCTTCCTTCGCCGCGAAGTGGAAGTACAGGGCGCCCTTGGTGACTTGGGCGTGCTCGACGATGTCGCTCAGGCTGGTCGCCTCGTAGCCGTGACGGTCGAACAGATCGGCGGCGGCCGTGATGATCGTCGCGCGGGTCTGTTCGGCTCGCAACTGCCTCGCCATCGGCTGGACTCCCCTGAAAATAAAACGGGTTACGCCGTTTGTTTCTCCCTGTTCACACGATAGCTCACTCGGTGACGACTCCCACCAGGCACTCGAAGACCGTCGACTCTCCCTGTGCGGCAACGATCCGTGTCCCGGTTCCCCGCTCTTCCACGGCCTCGATCCAGACGGGTTCGTCCAGTTCGGCATAGCGATGGAAGGCGGCGTGGAAGGAGGCGGGCGAGCCGGGCTTCGCCGCTCGCACCCAGGCCGCCTGGCGGGCCGCCTCCAGCAGGAGCATGCCTGGTGCGTGGTCGAGGGGGTGGTCGAAGAAAACGGGATGTGCGGTATCGATTCGCAGCTGCCAGCGATCGTCGCGTTCGGTCGGCGCCAGTACGACGTCCGCGGCCAGAGCGCGCCCCACGGTCTCCGCCGGGAGTCCGGGCGGTACGGGCGGCGCGGACACGGTGTCCGGGGTGCGGCCGCCGCGCAGCCTGCGGTAGACCGAGTCGCCGACGCAGGTGAACGCGACGCGTGCGGAGGCCACGCGGGTGCCGTCGACCAGCACCTCGGCGGTGTAGCGGGCGCCGGCCGGGCGGCCGCCGCGGTGCCGCACATCGAAGAAGTCGAGCTCGACGAGCGGCTCGGCCGGTATCGGGCCGACCGTCAAGTGCTCGGGAAACGTGTCCACTTCGAACTGCTGGAGCACGAAGTGGTACCCCAGGGGCACCTCGTACTCGGTGTGCGCGATCAGGGTTCCGGCCTGGCGGATCGTCTCCACGACGAGCAGCGGTTCGTACGCGGAACGGTCGGACGACACGTGTAACCCATGGGCGCGGGGCCACTGGGCGGACACCGTGAAGCGGTCGGCTCCCTTCCGGCTCCAGTCGGTGAGGAAGGTCTCGGCGACGGCCGCACGGTGGACGAACTGCCGGGGAACGGTCGCCATCAAGGACGGGGTCTCGGCAAGCGGTTGAGGCATGTCTCTCCTACGGTCCCCCGAAAGCCAGGCGGAGCGTGATGTGTCCGCTGCGGGCGAGCGCCAGAATACGAGGCGACCGGTTTGTTTTCAATGAGATCACTCCGTAGCACTCTATGATCGGGGCAGTTCCGGCACGATCGTGGCGCCCACGGCGAGAACCGGCCAACAGGGCGCCGGGGAGGGTCTCTCATGGCGAAACAGGAGCGCGCCATCAGAACACGCAGGGCGATCCTGGAAGCCGCCGGCGCGGTCTTCGACGAACACGGCTACACCTCCACCACCATCGCCATGGTGCTGGAGCGGGCCGAAGTCACCAAGGGCGCGCTGTACTTCCACTTCCCGTCCAAGGAGTCCCTCGCCCAAGCGGTGCTCGACGAGCAGGTGCCGTTCGGGGCGGTCCCCCAGCAGCCCTGCAGGCTGCAGGAGATCATCGACATGACCTTCGTGGTCGGCGAACGGCTGCTGACCAACCCCCTGTTGCGGGGGAGCGTACGGCTGACAGTGGACCAGGCGACACCCTCCGGTGTCGATCACAGCGGGCCGTTCCGGCAGTGGGGCGAGCGTCTGATGGTGCTCATGGAACAGGCGCGCGAGCGGGGTGAGTTGCTGCCCACGGTGGAGCCGCGGAACACGGTCGACCTGCTGGTCGGCGGTTTCGCGGGCCTGCAGCTGATGTCGCGGGCGCTGAGCGGCCGGGCCGACCTCGGGCATCGGCTGTCCGTGCTGTGGGGTCACATCCTGCCGAGCATCGCCGTGCCGGGGCTGCTCCTGGGCCTCGACAGCAAGGCCGACCGCGGTGCCCGCGTCCTCGCCTCGCTCGACCTTCCCGCGTCGTGATCCTGCTGACCGGGGCGACCGGAACCGTCGGACGGCTGGTGGCCGAACGCCTGCCCCACACCGAGCCCGTACGCCTGCTGACCCGCACCGTGCACCGCGCCGCCGCGCTCGTGCGCCCGCACGCCGAGGTGGTGTCCGGGGACCTCGACGACCCCGGCGCGCTGCGCGCGGCGCTGACCGGCGTGCGGTCCGCGCTGCTCGTCACCGCGAACCCCCTCACACACACCCACGACGAGAACTTCCTGACTGCCGCCGAGGCAGCGGGCGTCGATCATGTGGTGAAGCTCTCGGCCCAGGCGGTGACCGACCCCGGGGCCACCGATCTGATCACTCGGTGGCAGCGGGAGAACGAGCGGCTGCTGCGCGCCTCGAGTCTGTCGTGGACCCTGCTGCGGCCGCGTGCCTTCATGTCCAACACCCTGAGCTGGGCCCGGCCGATCCGCGAGGACGGCACGGTGCGCGCCCTGTACGGCACCGCGGCGAACGCGACGGTGGATCCACAGGACATCGCCGACGTCGCGGTACGGGTGCTGACGGAACCGGGGGAACACGCGGGTCGGGCTTACGCGCTCACCGGGCCGGCGGCGGTGAGTCCCGTCGAACAGACGGCGACCCTCGCAAAGTTGCTGGAACGGCCGTTGATCTTCACAGAGTTGACGGAGAACCAGGCACTGAGCGGACTCCTGGGCCGCTACCCCGCTCCCGTGGCCCACGCCCTGCTGGAGAGTGCGAGGCGCGGACGGGACGGGACGAAGGGGCACGTGGACCCGACGGTCGCAGCACTCCTCGGCCGTCCCGCCCGCTCACGAGGCGCGCAGCCTCAGCTCACCGTGAGCCGTTCAGAACGTCAGGCTCCAGCTGTTCAGCCGGCCCGTGTCCTGGGCCGCCGTGTCCTGGACGCGCAGCTTCCAGGTGCCGTTGGCGGTCTCGCCGGAGGCGTTCACCGAGTAGGTGGTGTTCACGTTGTCCGCGGAGTCCGAGGAGCTGGAGGACTTCAGGCGGTACGTCGAACCGTCCGGCGCGACCAGGTCGATGACCAGGTCACCGCGGTAGGTGTGGGTGATGTCGACCGCGACCTGGAGGGCCGAGGGCGCGTTGCCGCTGCGGCCGCTGACGGTGATCGGCGACTCGACGGCCGAACCGGCGTCCGGGATCGAGACGGCGGAGCTGCTGGAGAACGTCGTACCGGTGGACGTACCACCGGCCACGGCCTGGACCGTCTTGGCGGCGTCCGCCAGACCCGCACCGCAGCCACCGGAGCAGGAGCCGGGCAGCGCACGGGCGTTGGACTTGATCGCCGACTCGATCTGGGCCGGGGTCAGCGAGGACTTGGCCGACTTCATCAGCGCGGCGAGGCCCGCGATGTGCGGGGTGGCCATGCTGGTGCCCTGGTAGTAGGCGTACGACTCGGTGGACGGCGTCCTGGTGCCGGAGTTCAGCGTGGAGTAGATGCCGTTGGCGGTGCCGGTGCTGGTCTGGCCGCCCGGGGCCGAGATGTCCACCAGGGAGCCGTAGTTGGAGTACGAGGCCTTCGCACCGGTGCGGTTGGTCGCGGCGACCGAGATGACGTTGTTGCAGTTGCCCGGCGAGTGGTTCGCGACGTTGTCGTTGTCGTTGCCCGCGGCCACGGCGATCGTCGTACCCCGGTTCACGGCCGCGTTGATGGCGCTCTGGGTCGCCGAGGTGCAGGCACCGTCGCCGCCGAGGCTCATGTTGATGACCTTGGCGACGTTGGAGTTGGCGGGCACGCCCGAGACGGTGCCGCCGGACGCCCAGGTGATGGCGTCGATGATGTCGGAGTCGTAGCCGCCGCACTTGCCGAGCACGCGCACCGGGGAGATCTTCGCGCCGTACGCGATGCCCGCCATGCCCTTGCTGTTGTTGGTGACGGCGGCGATGGTGCCGGCCACGTGCGTGCCGTGCCAGGAGGAGTTGCTGGCCGGGATGCCGGAGCCGCACTCGTTGGCGTTGTACCAGTCGCCCGGGTCGGCCGGGTTGCTGTCACGGCCGTCGCCGTCCACGGAGACGGCGGTGTCGGCGATGAAGTCGTAGCCGCCGACGATGTTCGCGGCGAGGTCGGAGTGGGCGACGTAGCCGGTGTCGATGACGGCGACCGTCACACCGCTGCCGGTGGAGGTCGGCCAGGCGGCCGGCACGTTCATGCCGGCGGTGGCCTCGAACAGGTCCCACTGCTTGGCGTAGTCGGTGTCGTTCGGGTCGGCCTGCGGGGTGTTGAGGCGGTCCGGTACGACATAGGCGACCTGCGGGTCGGCCCGGTACTCGGCGACGACGTCGGCGACATCGCGCTTCGTGAGGTTCTCGCCGAGGTCGACCAGGGCGGCGCCGGTGCCGAGGCGGCGCCGGAAGTCGAGCTTCTCGCCGGCCTCCTTGCCCTTGGTCGCGGCGTCGGCGTCGGCGGCCTTGTTCGACTTCGCCTCCGCGGCGCCGGACTTGTAGCCGACGATGAGGCGTTCGGCGGGGGTGCCCGGTGCGGCCTCGGTCTGCGCGGCCGGGACGGCGGCTTCCTGAGGTGCGGGTTCCTGGGCCACGGCGACCGATGCGGTGGCGACCGTGAGCAGCGTCGCGGAAACGGCGGCGACGGATATCAGCTTGCGTCTGATGGCAGGGGAGGTTCGCAAAGGCTTGCCTTTCGTGGCCGGTCTCCGGGCAACGCGGAGCGGCGGTCGATGCGCTTCGTCGTCGAAGCGGAGGG
Organism: Streptomyces sp. NPDC059866; assembly: GCF_042731325.1. Lineage (NCBI taxonomy): Bacteria > Bacillati > Actinomycetota > Actinomycetes > Kitasatosporales > Streptomycetaceae > Streptomyces > Streptomyces sp. NPDC059866. The sequence goes on from NZ_JBHWJT010000003.1 coordinate 349,051, forward strand.
GGGTGAACCGAAAAGCGGAGCGCGATGGCCGGCCAGGCGCGAGGGGCGACCCGTAGCAGGGGTTACCTGTGGGTCGCCTGTGCTCGAACGATAGGCAACGTGACGGTGCCTCGGATACAGGGGAAACCCTTGATCCGGCCGGAAACCCACCCTTTCCATAAGCCGGTTGACCGCGAACGTTCCCTTTGGTGCCGCATGTCGACGCGTGAACGCGCCGGGCCGGTTTCCCGTACTGCACTCGGCAGACCGTTCGCGCACCGGCCGAGGAGGAGGGGTTCGCATGCCCCGGACCACCGTATGTCGCACCGCCCTGGCGGCCGCTGCCGTAGGCCCGTTGCTGCTGGGACTCTGGGCGGCGGGTCCGGCGCAGGCGCACGGCGCGCCGACGGATCCGGTCAGCAGGGTGGTGGCCTGCTCCCCCGAGGGCGGCGAGCGGGCCCGGTCCGCGGCGTGCCGGGCCGCCGTCGCCGCGAACGGCGCGTCGTTCGAGGCCTGGGACAACCTCCGGGTCGCGAACGTGAACGGCCGGGACCGGCAGACGATCCCCGACGGGCGGTTGTGCAGCGGGGGCCTGCCCGCCTACCGGGGCCTCGACCTGCCCCGCCCCGACTGGCCGGCCACCCGCCTGTCACCGGGCGGGTCGCTGACCATGAGGTACGTCTCGACCATCCCGCACACCGGCACGTTCCGGCTCTATCTGACCGAGCCCGGATACGATCCGGCGAAGCCGCTGACCTGGTCCGACCTGCCGGAGCGGCCGTTCGCGGAAGTCGAGGACCCCACCCTGACGGACGGCGCCTACCGCATCGGGGCAACACTCCCGTCCGACCGGACGGGACGTCATGTGCTGTACACGGTATGGCAGAACAACAGTACGGCCGATACGTACTACTCGTGCTCGGACGTGGTGTTCACAGCGGGCGGCCCGCCGTCCGCGGCGGGCCGCCCCGAGGACGGCCCGGCCGCCGCTCCCTCCAGGACGCCCGAGGGCCGGGCCGCTGCCCGGCCTACGACGACGGCACCCACCGGTACCCCGGTGGCGTCCGCCGAGGGCACCGGCTCCGGCCCCTCGGCACCCCTGCTGGCGGGTGGCGCCGCCGCTGTGCTGGCCCTCGTCGGCGGCGCGGCTCTGGCCCTGCGGCTACGGCGGCGGTGAACCGCCGTGCAGTGAGGGCCGGTTGGCCGTGCACCGGGCGTGCCCCGCGGGCCTGAGGGCGGCGCGGGGCACGGCGAGGCGGAGCAGCCCGGTGATGGTCAGTTCAGGCCGACCGACTTCAGCCAGGCCTTGGCCACGTCCAGCGGGTCCTTGTTCTCCAGCTGCACCTGGGAGTCCAGGTCGAGCAGCGTCTTGGTGTCGAGCTTGGCGGAGACCGCGTTGAGCGCGTCGATGCCCTCCTGCGAGAGCCCGCTCTTGTAGACCAGCGGGGTCACGTTGGCGAACCCGAAGAGGTTCTTCGGGTCCTGCAGGACGACGAACTTCTCCTTGGTGATGGTCGGGTCGGTCGTGAAGATGTCCGCGGCCTGCACGGTGTTCTTGGTCAGCGCGGCCTGGGTGAGCGGGCCGCCGGCGTCGAGGGCCTTGAAGGACTTGAACTCCAGGCCGTATTCCTTCTCCAGCCCGACCAGGCCCTGGTGCCGGGTCTGGAACTCGGGCGAGCCGCCGATGACCAGTTCCGGGGCGATGTCCTTCAGGTCCGCGAGGGTGGACTGCGCGGTGAGATCGTACTTCTTCGCGGTCTCCGCGTTGATGGACACGGAGTCCTTGTCCTCGGCCGGCGCCGACTCCAGCAGGGTCAGCTTGGAGTCCAGCTTGGACTTGACCGCGGCGTTCACGGACTCGGCCGACTTCTGTTCCGCGTCGGGGTCGAGGTAGGCCAGGAGCGAGCCGTTGTACTCGGGCAGAACGGCGATGGAACCGTTCTTGAGCAGGCCGTAGGTGGTCTCGCGGCTGCCGATGTTCGGCTTGTACTCGACCTTGATGCCCTTGGCCTTCAGGGCTTCGCCGTAGATGTCGGCGAGGAGGATGCTCTCGGCGAAGTTGTTGGAGCCGACGACGACGGTGTCGCCGTCCGCCTTGCCCTCCGAGAGCGGGTTGTCGGACTCGTCGTCGGAGGACGAGCCGCAGCCCGCGACCAGCGCCGCCGCGACGGCGAGGGCGACGGCGGCCGCGCCGCGGTGACGTGTTCTGGACCAGCTGCTCTTCACGGTAGAAGTCACAATTCCCGTTCCGGGCTGAGGATGTGGTGGGGGAAGCTTGGCGTTGGCGGGACGTGCGGGTGCGTGCGGCGTACGGGTGCGGACACACCGCACCCGCTGATCCAATCCAGCGAGTTCTCGGTCAGTCAAGAGCAGCCAGGTCACCGATTGGCTTCGATGAGTGACCTGTTGTGAAGGAACCGCGAACGAACGTCTCCTCAAGCGGAGCGGGTTGTAACGGATTCTTGACTTGGAGTGGCACGATCACACCACCCAAGAGGCGATAGTCTCACCGGAGTTGCTCTCCGGTCACAGCGGCGACACAGACCGCACCGGTGTCGTCGTACACCAGCCGGAACCGATCAGAACGACACGCGAACGGACACGCGCGTTTTTCGTGCGCCGTGCGACACCCCATGAAGGAGGCCTGGTGTCCACGAACGAGCGGAGCGAAGCCGCAGCGAGGGGTGGCATACGGGGCTTCGCCGACCGCTGGCCGTTCCGCCGCAAGCTCAACGTGCTGGTCGGAGTGCCGCTCGCCGGACTCGCCCTGCTGCTCACCTACCTGATCAGCGACCAGGTGATGCAGGCGCGCAGCGCGGCGGAGGCCGCCACGCTCGTCCGGGACAGCGCGCAGGTCGCGGAGCTGGTCGACCGGGTGGAGACCGAGCACCAGCAGGCCATCCTGCTGTCGGTGCGCCACGAGGCCCAGGGCACCGGCGCGAAGCCCGGGCTGTCCGCCTACCGCGAGGCACAGGACGCGGTGGACGCCCAGGTCGAGAAGGTGCGTGCCGCCTTCGGCGACCGGCTGCCGGACACCGAGGCACAGGCGCTGCGGGAGATCAGCGGACTCGGCAGCCTGCGGCGGACCATCGAGCAGGGCTATCTGCCCGCCGACAACATCGACCCGGCCTACACCAACGCCGCCAAGGGCCTGATCGACGGCCTCGGTCTGGACCGCAACACGGCCCTCGCGGCCACCTTCACCGGTAATCTGCTGGACTCGCTGCTGCGCGCGGATGCCGCCCACAGCTCCTTCGAGACCAGTGTGTTCTCGGCGTCGACCGGCGACTCCAACGCGCTGATCGAGTTCATCGGCGCGGTCGGCTCCTACGAGCTGTACACCCACCAGGCCGAGCGCTTCAGCCGGTTCGCCACCGAGGAGCAGGCGACCGAGCTCCGCGGCATCGAGCACAGCAGCGCCCAGGCGACCATCCTGCGGCAGTACGCCGAGCTGCAGATCGACCCCAGCTCGCTGCAGGCCGGGTCGCCGGCGCAGATCCGCGAGAAGTTCACCGCGGCCCTCGCCTCCTACCCCGAATACCGGAAGCAGTCGGAGAGCCGCCTGAAGATCACCGGCTCGCTCATCAACCAGATCGCCGACCGCGCCGACGACTCCTCCAGCGACGCCTGGTGGAACGCCGCCTGGCTGTTCGCCCTCGCGCTGGCCGGCTTCCTCCTCTGGGGCGCCTTCTCGGTGGCGGTGCGCCGCTCGGTGGTCCGGCCGGTGCAGGCCCTCACGGGGGCCGCCCGGCAGGTCGCCGACGTCGCCGGACGTGAGCTCGCCCGGGTGGCCGACGACGACGCCGAGGACGACACACCGCCCCGGCTGCGCGAGATCCCGGTAGGTGCGAAGGACGAGATCGGCGATCTCGCCGAGGCCTTCAACCATGTGCAGACCACCGCGGCCGCCCTGCTGGAGCGCCAGGTGCTCAGCCGGCGCAACGTCGCCGAGATGTTCGGCAACGTCGGCCGACGGGTCAGCAACCTCACGACCCGGCAGCTCGCCCTCATCGACGCCGTCGAGCGGGGCGAGACCGACCCCGCTCTCCTCGAACGCCTCTACCGCATCGACCACATCGCGGTCCGCCTGCGTCGCAACGCGGACAGCCTGATGCTGCTCGCCGGCATCCGCGAGACCGTCCTGGACTCCGGGCCGACCGCGCTCACCAACGTCGTACGGGCCGCGCTCGGCCAGATCGAGGGCTACCAGCGGGTCGAACTGCACGCCGGTACCGAGATCATGGTGGAGCCGGACATCGTCGGCGACCTGATGCTGATGGTGGCCGAACTCCTGGAGAACGCCGTGTCGTTCTCCCCGGCCGGCAGCCCCGTCGAGGTGACCGTGCGCAGCGGCGACTCCGGTGCGACGATCACCGTCGCCGACCACGGCCTGGGCATGAGCGCCGAGCGGCTGGCCGAGGAGAACGCCCGGCTGATCCGGCGCGAGCGGCTCGACCTGGTGCCGACGAAGGTGCTCGGCCTGTTCGTGGTGGGCAACCTGGCCCGCCGCTGGGAGATCGGCGTGACCCTGTCCCGTACGCCCGGGGGCGGCGTGACGGCCGAGGTGACGATCCCGTCGTCGCTGCTGCTCACGATGAGCGCGCTGGCCTCCGGCGGTACGGCGGGGGACGGCGCGGCGGCCTCCGGCGGTACGGCGGGGGACGGCGCGGCGGCCTCCGGCGGTACGGCGCACGACGGCGCGGAAGCCCGGACGGCGACCGACCCGCCCGCGCACGACCGCGCGGGAGCCCGGACGGCGACCGACCCCGCTCCGGCGGCCGGGCCGCGGCCCTCAGCCGCCGTGCCGGCCGTGCCGGGAGACCCGGTGGACGCCGCACCGGACACCGCGCGTGCGCAGCACGACGCCCCCGCGGACGACCCCACCCCGCTCCCCCGCCGTGTCCCCCGGCGCGCACCCGCGGCCGGCGACGACAAGCCGCTGATCCCGAAGGCCCGCACCGAGACGGCCCCGGACGGCTCCCGCCCGCTGCGCCGCCGCGTCCGGGGCGCCACGCTCCGTACGACCGCCGAGGCCGACCGGCAGACGGCCGCCCGTCCGGCCGCCCCCGCCGACGCGGAAGCGGTCCGCAGCGCCCTGGAGGAGTTCGAGGCGGCCGTGGAACGCGCCCATCGCGACAGCGACACCCCGAGCGAGGGCGCCGGCAACAGCCGCGCTCCCGACGAAACCCGCGAACCCAGCGGCTCGCACGACCAGAACCACCTCCCGGAAGGAGCGGAGCAGTGAGCACGTCGACAGGTGGCACTCCCACAGGAGACTCCACGCCGGACGAACTGCGGGCCGCCGCAGCCGACTTCACATGGCTGCTCAACCGTTTCGCGACCGAGACCGCGGGTGTCGTCGACGCCATCGCGGTGTCCTCCGACGGCCTGCTCATCGCCGTGGCACAGCTGCGGGAGCGGGCCCACTCCGAGCGGCTGGCGGCGATCGTCTCCGGCCTCACCAGCCTTGCCGCCGGCGCCTCCGGCAACTACGGCCTGGGCGCTCTCAACAAGGTCATCATCGACCTGGAGGGCGGCCATGTCCTGGTCTCCGCGATCGGCAGCGGCGCCGTGCTCGGCGTGGTCGCCGACAAGGAGGCCAAACTGGGCAACATCGCCTACGAGATGACGCTGTTCGCCAACCGCGCCGGTGCCGCGCTCAGCCCTCAGCTCGTGCTCGAACTGAAGAACAGCGTCGGCGTCCCGTCGACGGGCTGACCGGTCACCGGCCGGTCGAGGAGGAAGACACCCCATGGCGGACGGCTTGACGCCCCCGGGCCCCGACCCGGCCGGACACGTCCCCGCCGTACGGCCGTTCCTCGTCACCGCCGGCCGGGTGGCCGGCGCGGGCGAGGCCGCGTCCGGCCGGACGATCCCGGTCGAGACCCAGGTGGTCGCCACCACCGAGGGGCTCGACGCGCTCGACCGGCTCTCCTTCGAGCAGCACGACATCGTTGCCGCCTGCAAGCAGCCGCAGTCCATCGCCGAGATCGCAGCCCGGCTGCGGCTGCATCTCAACGTCGTCCGGGTCCTCGCCGAGGACCTGCGCACCGCCGGACATCTGGCGGTGTACGTGCCGAACGCCGCCGTCACCCACGACGCGTCCGTCCTGCGAAGGGTTATCGATGGCCTCCGCGCCATCCCCGACTCCCGGGGGGTACTCCGTGACACCGACTGAACCGCTCACCGTCGGCGCGGCCGCGCAGCGAGCCGTACGGCCGCCGCTGCCGGTGAAGATGGTGATCGCAGGCGGCTTCGGCGTGGGCAAGACCACCACCGTCGGCGCCATCTCCGAGATCGAGCCGCTGATCACCGAGGCCGCCATCACCGAGGTCGCGGCGGGGGTGGACGACCTCTCCCACACCCCGCGCAAGACCACGACCACGGTCGCGATGGACTTCGGCTGCATCACCATCGATCCCACGCTGAAGCTGTATCTGTTCGGCACGCCCGGTCAGGACCGGTTCGGCTTCATGTGGGACGACATCGTGGAGGGGGCGGTCGGCGCGCTCGTCATCGTCGACACCCGCCGGCTCGACGACTGCTATGCCGCCGTGGACTACTTCGAGCACCGGCAGATCCCGTTCGCCGTGGCGATCAACGCCTTCGACGGGCAGGTCGAGCACGCCCTGGAGGAGGTCCGCTGGGCGCTGGACGTCGCCGAGCACGTCCCGGTGGTCGTGTTCGACGCCCGCGAGCGCGGCTCGGTGCGGGACGCGCTGCTCGTCGTACTGGAGCTGGCGCTGGCCCGCACCGAGGGGTGACTCAGCTGCTGCGGCGCACGCCGGGCGAGACCGTGAGGCGGGCGATCGCCCAGAACACCGCGAGCGTGGCCAGCGCCATCCCGGCGACCAGGGTGGCGCCGCCCACGACCTTCTCGTAGTTCTGCTGGTAGAGGCCGTCGATGATGTAGCGGCCGATGCCGCCGAAGCTGACGTACGCGGCGATGGTGGCCGTCGAGACGATCTGGATGGCCGCCGAGCGCAGTCCGCTCAGGATCAGCGGCAGGGCCACCGGCAGTTCGACCCGGAACAGGACCCCGGCCTCGGCCATGCCCATGCCGCGAGCGGCGTCCACCGGCGCGGGGTCCACGGAGCGCATCGCCTCGTAGGTGGTGACCAGGATCGGCGGGACGGCGAGCACGACCAGGGGGATCATCACCGGGGCCATGCCCAGGCCGAGCAGCACGAACATCAGCACCATCAGGCCGAAGCTGGGCAGCGCACGGGCGGCGGTGGCGACCAGGGCGAGCGTGTTGCCGCCGCGGCCGGTGTGCCCGGTGAGCAGGCCGATCGGCAGTCCGACGGCGGCGGCGATGCCGAGCGCCAGCAGTGTGTACTCGATGTGCTCGACGACGCGCGTCGGGATGCCGTCGTAGCCCTGCCAGTGGGCGCTGTCGCTGAAGAAGGCGTCGATGTGGTTCAGGACGTTCACCGGGCGGCCTCCTGCACGGCGGTCGTGCGCGCGTTCTTCCGGGCGCCGCGCGGCATCCAGGGCGTCACCAGCAGCCGCAGGACGATCAGCGCGGCGTCCACGAGGATGGCGAGGACGGCCGTGCCCACCACGGAGAGCCAGATCAGCCGGTCCTGGTGGTAGATCATGCCGCTGTTGAGCAGGTTGCCGAGGGCTCCCTCGTTGCCGATCAGCATGCCGACGCTGACGAGGGAGATGCTCGACACCGACGCCACCCGCAACCCGGCGATGATCGCGGGCGCCGCGATCGGCAACTGCACCTGGACATAGCGTCGTACGGGCCCGAAACCCATGGCGGTGGCGGCGGCCAGCGTCTCCTGCGGCACCGACCGCACGCCGTCCACGATCGCCGGGACCAGCACCACCAGGCTGTAGACGGCCAGCGGGATCATCACCGTGAGCTCGCTCAGGCCGGTGTAGTCGATGAGGACGACGAAGAAGGCGAGCGACGGGATCGCGTACAGCACGGTCGTCACCCACAGCACGGGCGGGTACAGCCAGCGCAGCCGCACGCACAGCTGGGCGACGGGCAGCGCCACGAGCAGCCCGGCCAGCACCGGAAGCAGCGCTTCGCGCAGGTGCAGTGCGACCACGCCGAAGTAACCCTGCTGGATGTCGCTGGGCATGTCGAAGAGTTCGTTCATCGCGCGACCTTCTGGGCCTTCTCGGCCGTCCCGTCGGCCCGTCGCTCGGCGTGGGCACCACGGATCGCCTCGCCGATGGTCTGCTGGGAGACGACCCCGGCCACCCGGCCCTCGCCGTCCACGGCGACGGCCCAGCCGGTGGGCGAGAGGACGGCGCAGTCGAGCGCGGCCCGCAGCGATTCCGTGCCTGCCACGAACGGCCGCCCGTACGGCAGGAGTTGATCCACCGCGATGTTCCCGGCGGCCAGCTCCCGCGGCTCGCTCCAGCCGAGAGGCCTGCCGTCCAGGTCCGTCACGAGGAGATAGGGGACGTCCGTCGTGTCGCGCGCGGCGATCTGCTCGGCCGTGGCGTCGACGGCGACGATCGGCGCGGTGAGCAACTCCAGCCCGGCGGACGGGAAGAAGGACAGGCGCCGGATGCCGCGGTCGGCGCCGAGGAAGTCCTCGACGAAGGCGTCCGCGGGGTGGGACAGCAGCTCGGCGGGCGGCGCGAACTGGGCGAGCCGGCCGCCGGTGCGCATCACGGCGACCATGGTGCCGAGCTTGACGGCCTCGTCGATGTCATGGGTGACGAAGACGATGGTCTTGCCCAACTCGTCCTGGATCCGCAGGAGTTCGTCCTGCAGGCCCTTGCGGACCACGGGGTCGACGGCGGAGAACGGCTCGTCCATGAGCAGCACGGGCGGGTCGGCGGCCAACGCCCGGGCCACACCGACGCGTTGCTGCTGTCCGCCGGACAGCTGGTAGGGGTACCGCTTGGCGAGGGAGGCGTCCAGGCCGACCCGTTCCATCAGCTCCCGGGCCCGGGAGCGGGCCTTGTCCTTGCCCCAGCCGAGCATGCGGGGCACGGTGGCGATGTTGTCGACGATCGTGCGGTGCTGGAAGAGGCCGGCGTTCTGGATGACGTAACCCATGGACCGGCGCAGTGTGTTGACCGGCTGCTGCATGATGTCGACGTCGTCGAGGAGGATGCGGCCCTCGCTCGGCTCGACCATCCGGTTGATCATCCGCAGGGTGGTGGTCTTGCCGCACCCCGACGGCCCGACGAGGACCGTGATCGAACGGTCCGGTATCTCCAGTGACAGGCGGTCGACCGCCACCGTGCCGTCCGGGTACCGCTTGGTGACTGAATCTATCCGTATCAAAACGCCGAACGCCCTTCGGGTTTGGCCGTCGCTGCCCGCTCTCGCCATGGCGGCGGGCCGTTGCGGGGAGAGTCTAGACCGGTTGTGGTGCAGGACTTCGACGGGTTGCGTCGCGTGCTGACCGGTTGCAGTCCCCGCCGACGGTCATGCCGCCCTGGGCAGCCCGGCCGTACGGCGCACCCGCCGCCCGGCGTCCACGGCGTACACCTCGCAGCCCGCCCGTCCGGCCGCCCAGGCGACGCCCTCCGCGCCCATCGCGAACGCCGCGGTGGCCACGGTGTCCGCCTCCGTCAGGGTCGGGGCCACGACGGTGACGCTGATCAGTTCGGTCGCCGGACGTCCGGTGCGCCCGTCGACGATGTGCTCGCCCCGCTCGTACAGCGCGGACGTCGCGACCGCCCCGTGGTCGAGTTCCAGGACCGTGCACACCCGGTCGGCGTGGTCGGGGTGCCGTACGCCCACCCGCCACGGACCGCCGGCGACGACCACGTCGCCCCCGGCGTTCAGGCAGTACCGCCGTACGCCCGCGGCCGTGAGCAGCTCCGCCGCCCGCTGCACCGACCAGCCCTTGACCACGGCGCAGGGGTCGAGGCCGCGGCCGGGCAGGCGGGCGTCGAAGGCGCCGCCGGTGGCGAGGCGGTACTGCTCGCACAGGTCGAGCACCTCGGCGAGGTCGGCGCTGACCTCGCCGAGGGCGATCTCGCCCCGGTCGAGGCGGGACACCTCGCTGTCGTCCTTGAAGGGACTGAACCGCTCGTCGACCTCGCGCAGCCACGCGAAGACGGCGTCGGCGAGCCCGGCGGGGACGTGCTCGTCGTCGATCCGCAAGGAGACGGGGAAGCCCATCACGTGCTCGACCCGGCGCATGTCAGGCGCCCTTCGCGTCGATGGCGGCCTGCAGGGACTTCTTGTAGCCCTCGCTGGTGATCGTCGCGCCGGACACCGCGTCGATGTCCGCGCTCTGCGCCTGCAGCGTCTCCTCGATCAGCGTCGGCACGGCGGCCGTCGTCTGGGGGTGGTTCGGCTGCTTCAGCATGCGTACGGCGGTGATCGCGCCGCCCTGGAAGGTCACCTCCACCTGTACATCGCCCTTCTCCGTGGTGACGGTGGAGCCCGCGACGACGCTCTGGGCCGAGGTGTCCGGGGATCCCGTGGTGGAGGTCGCGGAGGGGGCCGTGGAGGGGGGCGCGGCCGGCTGGGCGGCCTCGGTCGTGGTCGTGCCGTCCGAGGGCGCGTACCGCCAGACGGGGATCAGTCCGGCAACGGTCAGGACCAGGACAGGAAGTGCTCGTTTCACGGTAGGTACCTCGTCCCCGTCATCCGGCCAGGCTGAAGCGTTCGAAGTGGATCTGCGGCTTGGGCACGCCGAGCTCGCGCAGGCTGCGCAGCACCGCGGCCGTCATACCGGGCGGACCGCAGACGTAGACGTCCCGGTCGGCCACGTCCGGGACCAGTCGGCCCAGCTCGCCGGGCGCCAGCTTGTCCGGGACGACCGGGCCGGTGACCAGATACAGTTCGGCGCCCTTGGCCCGGGCGAGGTCGCGCAGCTCGTCGTAGAGGACGGCGTCCCGGTCGCTGGACACGCGGTAGATCACCACGGCGTGGCCGTGCAGCTCCTCCAGCAGGGCCCGGATGGGGGTGACGCCGACACCGCCGGCTATGAGCAGGGCGTCGGGGCGGGTGCGGTGCATGGTGGTGAAGGCGCCGTAGGGGCCCTCGGCGAAGACCCGGGTGCCGGCCTTCAGATGACGCAGGGCGGCGGTGCCGTCGCCGGCGGCCTTGGCGGTCAGGCGCAGGGTGCGGCCGTCCGGGGCCGCCGACAGGGAGAACGGGTTGGCCTGCCACCAGCGGTCGCGGGTGAGGAACCGCCACAGGAAGAACTGGCCGGCCCGTGCGGGCAGCCGGTCGAGGTCGCGGCCGGTGACGTAGACCGAGACGACGTTGTCGTTCTCGGGGACGACGGCCGAGACGCGCAGCTGGTGGCGGTGGTTCCGCCACAGCGGCAGCACCACACGGCCCACGGCGACCGAGCCGAGCGCGATGCCCCACAGGGTCCACCAGTACGCGGTGGCCGCCGGCGAGGCGACGAAGGTCGTACCGACCGCCACCTGGTGCGAGAAGGCCAGGACGACGGCGATGTAGGTGTAGAGGTGGATGAAGTGCCAGGTCTCGTAGGCCAGCCGGCGTCGGGCGAACCGCCCCGAGACCAGGCCGATCACGATGATCAGCGCCAGTGCGACGACCGCACGCAGCACGCCCTCGACGGTCTCGGCCAGGTCGATCAGCTGGTTCACCGGATCCAGCCCCGAGGAGTCGGCGTAACCGAAGGTGATGAAGACCGCATGGGCCAGCAGCGTCCACAGCAGGGAGAAGCCGACCCAGCGGTGCCACAGGGTCAGCCGGTCCATGCCGATCCGGCGGTCGAGCCAGGGCAGCCGGGCCACCAGCAGCAGCTGGAACGCCATGAGGAGGGCGCCGTACAGCCCGGCCAGCCGGCCCAGGACGATCAGCGCGTTGGAGGCGAACCCTGCCTGGACGAAGAAGACGGTGACCACGGCCACGTTTGCGGCCAGCACGGCGTACAGACCGGTGCGGGCCACCACCTTGGGGCGCAGCGCCGCGGTGGGCGCGGGAGGTGACTGGACTGTCGTCACGGACGGCAACTCCTTGATCGGGGCCTTGAGAACTCCGAGCTTCGCTGGCGGGAGCTGTCGAATTCCTGTCGTACGACTTTCAAGTGGATATCGATGTGGGCGGGGGTGGTCACGTGGTCCGGCATGGGAGAACGGTTGGCGCACTATGAACGGGTGGAAAAAGTACGGCTCCTGGTCGTGGACGACGACCCGCCCATCGCCGACCTCGTCGCCACGGTCGCCCGCTACGAGGGGTGGGAGGCGGTCACGGCGAACTCCGGCGACGAGGCACTGCGCCGTGTCGCCGAGTTCCATCCGGACATCGTCGTGCTGGATCTGATGCTGCCCGACATCGACGGCTTCGGCATCCTGGACCGGCTGCGCAGTTCGGGGACGATGGTGCCGGTGGTGTTCCTCACCGCGCGGGACGGGATTTCCGACCGGGTGGCGGGACTCACCCGGGGCGGTGACGACTATCTGGTCAAGCCGTTCGCCGTGGAGGAGCTGATGGCCAGGCTGCGGACGGTGCTGCGGCGCACCGCCGGGCCCGGTTTCCAGCGGTCGGTGCTGCGGGTGGCGGACCTGACGATGGACGAGGACACCCGGGAGGTGCGGCGCGGCGGGAAACTCCTGACGCTGACTCCGACCGAGTACGAGGTGCTGCGCTATCTGATGCGCAGGTCGCCGACCGTGCTCACCAAGGCGCAGATCCTCGACCATGTGTGGGAGTACGGCTTCGGCGGCCGCTCCAACGTCGTCGAACTGGTCGTCAGCCGGCTGCGCCGCAAGCTCGACGACACCGGCTCCCCGCTGATCCACACCGTCCGGGGCTTCGGATACGTGATCCGGCGGGCCGCCGAGTGATCCGCCGGCTCCGGCAGACGTACCGCAGGCTCCGCCTGGGCACCCGGCTGGCGCTGGGCCTGGGCGCCCTGGCGCTGGTGGTGTTCGCCGTCGTCGGCACGGCCCTGACGACGTACATGCGGGACTATCTGTCGGCCCAGCTCGACACGCAGCTGGCACAGGGCCAGATCGCCCAGTCCAAGAGCATCGCGGACTACGGCACGCTCTCGGGAAAGAAGTACTACAGCTGGTTCTACGCCGTGTACGACGTGTCGGACGGCAAGCCCGTCCTCCGCAGGCCGGAGGACCCCGGCGACCTGCCGCGGGACGTCGACGACTTCACCGCCCTGGCCCGGGCGCAGACCACCGCGGACACCGAGCTTCTGCGCACCGGCCACCTCGAGGGCAAGGGCACCTACCGGCTGCGCGCCTGCGAGGTCGAACCCGGAGTGGTCCTGGTGAGCGCCGCGCCCATGGACGACATGGAGGACACGGTCAGCCGGCTGATCACGATCCAGGTCGTGACGTTCGTCCTCGCGCTGATCGCGCTGGTGATCTTCGGCCGGAGGATGCTGCGGCGCGGGCTGAAGCCGCTGAGCGACATGGCGCACACCGCGCACGGCATCGCCTCGCACGATCTGACCGAGTCGGCGGCGCGGCTGCCGCTGCGGGCCGACGGCCCCGGCGGCGGGCCGGAGGTGGAGGAGCTGCGCACGGCGTTCAACACCATGCTGGAACACATCGACGACTCCCTCGCCGTGCGCGCCGAGGCCGAGCAGCGGCTGCGCCGGTTCGTCGCGGACGCCTCGCACGAACTGCGGACGCCGCTGATGTCGGTACGGGGCTATGCGGACCTGTTCCAGTACGCGGCCGCCAACGCGCCCGAGGAACGGGAGAAGCATCTGGCGCGGCTGCGCGCCGAGGCCGCCCGGATGGGCTTCCTCCTGGACGACCTGCTGCTGCTCGCCCGGCTGGACGCCGCCGAGGTGGAGGCCCCGCTGCGGCTCGTGGACGCCGACCTGGTGGAGCTGGTCGAGCAGGCCGCGGACGCCTTCCGCGCCGCGCACCCGAGTCACCCGCTGACGGTGACGACCGGGGACGGGCCGGTGCGGCTGCGGCTGGATCAGCAGCGGATCCGGCAGGTACTGGACAACCTGCTCACCAACGCCGCCGTGCACACACCGGCCGGCACAAAGGTGTGCGTGGAGACCTCCGTGACGGCCGGCGCGGCGCTGGTCCGGGTCACCGACCGGGGACCCGGAATACCGGCCGCCGACCGGGAGCGGGTCTTCGACCGCTTCTACCGCGTCGACAAGGCCCGCAGCCGCGACCGCGGCGGCAGCGGGCTCGGGCTGTCGGTCGCGAGCTCACTGGTGCGGGCCCACGGCGGCACGATCGGGCTGGCCGGCGAACCGGGGAGGACGGTGTTCACCGTCCGGCTCCCGGTTCAGGAGTATTCCGGGGTCAGGAGCAGGTGACGTCCGAGGTGCTGTAACGGCAGTGCGTGCCGTCCGGCCCGCTGCCGGGGGACGCCGGCTCGGTCGCCGCTGCTGTGGCCCGGCAGCGCCGGCAGACGGCCGGCCGGCGGACGCGTCAGGTGTCGGCCGGCGGGAGCGTCACTTCGAATCGGCAGCCACCGGTGACATTGCGTACGGCGGCCCGGCCGTGGTGGGCCTCCACGATGCCCCGCACGATGGCGAGCCCCAGCCCGGCCCCGGCCGGTGGCGTCCGCGCGTCGGTGCCGCGCCAGCCGGTGTCGAAGACGCGCGGCAGGTCCTCGTCCGGGATCCCGCCGCAGCCGTCCGTCACGGACAGGACCACACCGTCGGGCGAACGTTCGGCGGCCACCGCGACCGTACCGTCGGCCGGGGTCCGCCGGATCGCGTTCACCAGCAGGTTGCCGAGCACCCGGCTCATCTCCCTGCCGTCCACCTCGACCGGCACCGGCTCGACCCGGTCGCCGACGAGCCGTACGCCGTGCTCGCGGGCGAGCGGGTCCGCGCCCGCGAGGGCGTCGCCGACGAGGTCGTACACCGAGATCCGGCTCGGGCTCAGCGCCAGCGTCCCCGCATGGATGCGGGAGAGCTCGAACAGGTCGCCCACCATGTCGTTGAGCCGCTCGGCCTCGGCGCGGATCTGCCGCAGATAGCGGTCGGGATCGGCGGCGACACCGTCCTCCAGTGCCTCGGACATCGCGCGCAGTCCGGCGAGCGGGGTGCGCAGGTCGTGCGAGATCCAGGCGACCAGCTCGCGCCGGGAGCTCTCCAGGGCGCGCTCACGGTCCCGGGACTCGGCGAGTTTACGGCTGGTCGCCTCCAACTCCCGGCTCAGCGCGGCCAGTTCGGCGGTAGCCGGGCCGTCGGGGCTGGTGAAGTCGCCGCCGTCGCCGAAGGAGCGGGCGGCGAGGGTGAGGGCGTGGCTGCGGGCGACCACCCAGCGGCCGAGCAGCAGCGCGGTGGCCAGCGAGACCACGGTGGCCATCGCGACGACGGTGGTCACGACGGTCAGGTCGTGCCGGGACAGGAACATCGCCTGCGCCACCGCGAGCGTGCCGGCGAGCATGGCGCCGACGGCGACGGCGACGACCACGGCGAGGTGCGCGGTGAGCGAGCGCCGGCGGATCAGCAGCAGCACGCCCGCCCCGAGCAGCCCGGCCGCGGCGGCGCCGAGGAAGGCGAACAGGGCGATGAGCAGGGTGTCGCGCACGGCTCACGCCTCCCCGTCGGCGGAGTCGAAGCGGTAACCGACGCCCCACACCGTCTGGATGAACCGCGGCCGGGCCGGATCGTCCTCCACCTTGCCGCGCAGCCGCCGCACATGGACGGTCACCGTGGACAGATCACCGAAGTCCCAGCCCCATACCTCGCGCATCAGCTCCTCCCGGCTGAACGCCCGTCCGGGATGCCGCAGGAAGAACGCGAGCAGGTCGAACTCCCTGATGGTCAGGGCGAGTTCGATGCCGTTCTTGGCGGCGCGCCGGGCGCCGGGTTCGACGGTGAGTCCGGCGGTCCGCAGGGTGCCGGCGGGCTGCCGGCCGGGCCGGGCGCGGCGCAGCACCGACTCCACCCGCAGGACCAGCTCGCGAGGGCTGAACGGCTTGGTGACGTAGTCGTCGGCGCCGACCTCCAGGCCGAGAATCCGGTCGTCCTCGTCGCCGCGCGCGGTGAGCATGATGACCGGCACGGGTCCGCGGTCCCGCATCCGCCGGCACACCTCGAGGCCGTCCATGCCGGGCAGCATCAGGTCCAGCACCACCAGATCCGGCCAGTGGACGGCGGCCCGCGCGAGCGCGTCGGGGCCGTCACCGGCCCGGTCCACGACATATCCGGCCCGGTCGAGATACCCGGAGACGACCTCGGAGACGGTCGGGTCGTCATCGACGACCAGAACCCGCGCCCCGTACGACTGTTGTTCCATGCCGCCAGCCTCGCACCCGGCATCGGCAGGTGGCGCCGCCGCCCCCGGATGTCCCGGATTCGTAAGGAACCCGACCGTGGTGGAAACGTTCAGGCGTGCCCGAGGACCTCGTGCACCGAGGGCGGCCGGCTCCGCAGCCGGGCCGCCAGGACAGCCACGTCGTCCTCCGCGTGCCGGGCGTCGAGGCGGGCCAGGACGGTGTCGAGGATGCCTTCGACCCCCTCCGAAGCGTTGAAGTGGAGCCTCGCCAGTCGGTCCAGGGACTGGTCGATGTCCTCGCCACGGTGCTCGACGAGCCCGTCGGTGAACAGCACCAGGGTGCTCTCGGCGTCCAGCTCGTACGTGGCCGGCTCGTAACCGCCCAGTCCCGTGCTCAGCGGCGGGCCGACCGGCACCGGGAGCAGCGACGTGTCGCCCTTGCCGTCGATCACCGCGGGCGGCAGATGGCCGGCGCTGGCCAGCGTGACCTGTCCGCGGTTGGGGTCGACACGCGCGATCAGACAGGTGGCCGGCCGGCGGTCGGACTCGCTGGAGGCGATGTCGTCGAGCTGGCGCAGCACCCGGTGCGGCGGAAGGTCGGCGGAGGCGATGTAGCGCAGGGCCGAGCGGTATGCGGTCATGTCCACGGCGGCTTCGATGCTGTGCCCCATCACATCACCGACGACGAGCAGCGTCCGCCCGAAGTGCAGCCGGACGGTCTCGCACCAGTCACCGCCGACCAGGGCGCGGTGCCCCACGGGCAGATAGCGGATCGCGACATCCAGGTTCGGATGCGGCCGGCCGGGCTCGGCGAGCAGCGCGCGCTGGAGATCGCCGACTATGCGGCTCATCCGGTCGTGCTCCCGGGCGTGCCGGACGTGCGAGGCGGCCCGCTCGGCGAGCAGGGCGAGGGCGTCCGTCTCCGAGCGCGTGAAAACCCCCTCCTGCCGGGCGCACACGAGGACGCCGTAGTGGTCCTCGCCGCTGGCGAGCGGCACACAGAGCGCCGGGCCGGCCTCGTGCCGTCCGACCCGGCTGCCCACCCTGCGGACCACCGCCGCGGCCCACGCGATGTCCGGCAGTACGGCGGCGTCGCCACTGACCGCCTCGTACGCCGACTCCGTCTCGGTACCGCCCCGCACTATCGCCGCGGCGCCGCCGATCAGGTCGGACACCGCGCCGGTCAGCTCCGAGCAGGTGGTCTCCTCGTCCAGCGTCGTGCCGATCCCGGCAGCGGTCGACCGCAGCGCCGTCAGCCG
Organism: Streptomyces sp. NPDC059866; assembly: GCF_042731325.1. Lineage (NCBI taxonomy): Bacteria > Bacillati > Actinomycetota > Actinomycetes > Kitasatosporales > Streptomycetaceae > Streptomyces > Streptomyces sp. NPDC059866. The sequence goes on from NZ_JBHWJT010000003.1 coordinate 366,423, forward strand.
CGACGACACGCCGGTCCCGGCAGCGGGCACGTTCGTACGGCCGACGGCGTGCACCATCGAGGGTCTTCGGAAGGACTGGAGCCATCGAGCCACACTGAACACCTTAAAACGTACTTAACAGACATAGACCGCGCAGGTTCCCCCCCCGGGCAACCACCTGCGGGCGTCCAGACGCCCCCACGTCGACACACTGAACGGCTGAAGTCCCCATGAGCTGGTTCGAATCCATCATCCTCGGCCTGATCCAGGGCCTGACCGAGTTCCTGCCCATCTCCTCGAGCGCGCATCTGCGGCTCGTCGCGGCCTTCTCGGGCTGGCAGGATCCGGGCGCGGCCTTCACCGCGATCACGCAGATCGGCACGGAGACCGCCGTGCTCATCTACTTCCGCACCGACATCGGCCGCATCATCAGCGCCTGGTGCCGTTCCCTGGTGGACCGGAAGACGCGCCAGGACCAGGATGCCCGCATGGGCTGGATGCTGGTGATCGGCTCGATTCCCATCGGGGTGCTCGGTGTCACCTTCAAGGACCAGATCGAGGGCCCTTTCCGTGACCTGCGCCTGACCGCCACCATGCTCATCGCCATGGGCATCGTCCTGGGCATCGCCGACCGCGTCGCCGACCGCGCCGAGGCCGGCGGCCGCCACCGCACCGTCGTGGAGGGCAAGACCCTGCACGACCTCACCGTCCGGGACGGCCTGATCTACGGCCTGTGCCAGGCGATGGCACTGATTCCCGGTGTCTCCCGGTCCGGCGCCACCACCAGCGGCGGCCTGTTCATGGGCTACACCCGGGCGGCCGCCGCACGGTACTGCTTCCTGCTCGCCGTCCCGGCCGTCCTCGCCTCCGGGCTCTACGAGCTGAAGGACGCCACCGAGGGCGGTCACGCCACCTGGGGTCCGACGCTGCTGGCCACTCTCATCGCCTTCGCCGTCGGGTACGCCGTCATCGCCTGGTTCATGAAGTTCATCGAGACCAGGAGTTTCATGCCGTTCGTGCACTACCGCATCGCCCTCGGCCTGGTCATCATCGCCCTGGTGACCTTCGGCGTGATCAGCCCGCACGCCGCCGAGTCCGCCGGCTGACGCCTCAGGGCAGTGGCTGTTCCGTCCAGATGACCTTGCCGTCCGTGGTGTAGCGGGTTCCCCAGCGCTCGGTGAGCTGGGCGACGAGGAACAGCCCGCGCCCGCCCTCGTCCTCGGTCCTGGCGCGGCGCAGCCGGGGTGAGGTGCTGCTGCCGTCGGAGACCTCGCAGATCAGCGCACGGTCGCGCAGCAGCCGCAGCCGGACCGGGCCGGTCGCGTGCCGGATGGCGTTGGTGACGAGTTCGCTGGCGACGAGTTCGGTGGTGAAGGCCATGTCGTCCAGCCCCCAGACGGCCATCTGGCCGGTGACCGCCGCACGGGTGCGGGAGACCACCGCCGGGTCGCTGGGCAGCTCCCACTGCGCGACCCGCTCCGGCCCCAGTGCGTTCGTACGGGCCACCAGCAGGGCCACGTCGTCGCTCGGCCGGTCCGCGAGCAGCGCGTCGAGGACCGCGTCACAGGTCTCCTCCGGCGGTCGGCCTGCGCAGGCCAGTACGGTACGCAGCCGCTCCAGGCCGGTGTCGATGTCGCGCAGCCGGTCCTCGATCAGGCCGTCGGTGTACAGCACGAGCTGGCTGCCTTCGGCCAGATCGAGCTCCACGGTCTCGAACGGCATCCCGCCGAGCCCGAGCGGCGGCCCCGACGGCAGATCGACGAACTCCACGGTGCCGTCGGGTCCGACGACCGCCGGGACGGGATGCCCGGCACGGGTGAGGCTGCAGCGCCGGGTCACCGGGTCGTAGACGGCGTACAGGCAGGTGGCGCCGACGATGCCCGCGTCCGGGTGGGTGTTCTCCACCGCCCAGCCCTCGCCGCGGTCGAGCCGTCCGACCAGGTCGTCGAGGTGGGTGAGCAGGTCGTCGGGCGGCAGGTCCAGGGAACAGAAGTTGTGCACGGCGGTCCGCAGCCGGCCCATCGTCGCGGCGGCGTGCAGCCCGTGGCCGACGACATCGCCCACGACCAGCGCCACCCGGGCGCCGGACAGCGGGATGACGTCGAACCAGTCGCCGCCGACGCCGGCCTGCGCGGGCAGATAGCGGAAGGCGGCCTCGACCGCGCTCTGCTCGGGACGCCCGCGGGGCAGCAGGCTGCGCTGCAGGGCGAGAGCGGTGGTGTGCTCGCGCGTGTAGCGGCGGGCGTTGTCGATACAGATCGCTGCGCGGCCGGCCAGTTCCTGGGCGAGGGACAGGTCGTCGTCCTCGAAGGGGGCGGGCTGCCGCGAGCGGTAGAAGCTGACCACGCCGAGGGTCGCGCCACGCGCCTGCAGCGGAACGGTGATCAGGGAGTGGAAGCCCGCCGCGAGCATCCGCTCGGTCCCCTCCGAGTCCTGGCCGTGCCGGCCTTCGGCCGCGGCCAGGTCGGGTTCCAGCACCGACTGGCCGCTCTCCAGACCGTGGGCCTGCGGTGTGGCCGGGCCGTAGTGGACCGCTCCGCCGGTCTCCTGCAACGGGGACTCCCCGGATACGGCGCCCAGTGCGACCCGGCGCAGCGCGGTGTCCTCGCCGAGCGGCCCCGGCTCGTCGCCGCGCAGCACGGAAGCGGGCAGATCCACGGCGGTGAAGTCGGCGAACCGCGGAACGGTCACCTCCGCCAGCTCCTCCGCGGTGTGCGCGACGTCGAGGGTCGTTCCGATCCGGACGCCGGCGTCGTGCAACAGCTCCAGCCGCCTGCGCGCCAGCACGGCCAGCCGACCGACACCGGGCTCACCGACGAGCAACAGCCAGCCGTCGGCGGCCGAGTCACCGGCGTCCTCCCGCAGCGCGGTGAACGCGGAGACAGCGGGCGCAGCGGGCGCCTCCGGCGGGGGGACAGCAGGCGCGGCCGACGCCTCCGGCGGGAGGACAGCCGGCGCAGCGGGTGCCTCCGACGGGGAGACAGCCGGCGCGGCCGGGTCAGCCGGTGCGGATACGACCGTCCGCATGACGACGGCCGACGCCGACGGCACGGAAGCCGTGGCCGACGCCGCCAGGAACGGTGACACGGCGGGAGCATCCGATGCAGGTGGCGACGATACGGCAGAAGGTGCCGATGCGGCAGGAGGCGTCGACTCGGCAGAAGAGGCCGACGCGGCAGGAAGTGTCGGCGCGGCAGAAGAGGCCGCCCCAGAAGCCGTCGGCCCAGCAGACGAACCCGCCCCAGGGGCCGGCGCCACCCCAGGTGTGGCCGACGCGGTGGAAGCCCCTGGTGTCGGGACCGGCGCCGCAGTCACCGTCGGGAGGGCGGCGGACAGGGGCGGTGCCCCGGGCGCGGCGGAGCCGTCCGTCGCCAGTTCCACGTGCCGCAGGCGCGGCTCGCCGAGCACTCGGGCCTCGACCACGACGCCGATCTCACCGGCATCACCCCTGATCGGCCGGCGCAGCAGGATCGCCACTCGGCCACCGGAGAGGGCCACCTCGTCGAAGGTGAGGTGCGGTGAGGCGATGAGCTCCTCGGCCTTCTCCCGCAGCACGGCGAGATCGAGCCGGCCGAGGCCCGCGCCCTCGTGGAGGGCCTCGGCGCCCGTGGGCGCCTGCTCGGGCTGCCGCGGCCATGCGTCGCCGCCGTCCGCGGCATGCGAGGCCCGCCGGTACGCGGTGAGCAGCGCCCGCTCCCGCTCCGTCGCCTGCTCCAGCAGACGGGTCTCGATGTCCCGGGCGGCATCGTGCACCAGCCGCACCATGGCGGGGTCGCCCTCGTCCCGCAGACAGGTGAGGTCGAGGACAGCCTCGATACGCCCGCTGAGCGGGTTCCGCACGGGTGCGCCCGCGCAGGTGAACAAGGACAGGCAGTCGGCGAAGTGCTCACGGCCGACGACGTAGACGGGCCGCCGCTCGGCCAGCGCGGTGCCCACGCCGTTGGTGCCGGCGACCTCCTCCGACGCGCAGAAGCCCGGGGCGAAGTTCACCTCGTCGAGCAGTGCGAGCAACTGCCGGTCACCGCCGTGCCGCTGGACCAGGCGGGCCTGCCCGTCGCACAGCACGACCGCCATGCTCACCTTCTCGAACGACGCGGTCAGACGCTTGAGCACCGGTTCGGCGGCGCGCAGCAGCGGGTCCTCGACCGCGAGGTCCGGCGCGTAGGGGATCAGCAGCCGGTGCGGCTCGAGCCCCGCGAACCGGCACCGCTTCCAGGAGTCGAGCACCGAGTCGCGTACGTCCGACTCGACCCGTGCACCGGCCAGGAACCGCTCATGAGCATCGACGAGACCGCCGATGTCGTCCCATGCGACCGACAACGGGACCACTTCCTTCACCTGGAGGAGACCCCGGCGCACACCGTCGTTCGGCTCGCCCTGCGGGGAGATCCTCCAGGTGCTTCAACCCTAAACCTTGCGTGACACACGCCACAACGTGCGCTCACTCCCCCTCGGGCTGCAACCTCAGGGAGATCGAGTTGATGCAGTACCGCTGGTCCGTGGGGGTCGGATACCCCTCACCCTCGAACACATGCCCGAGATGGGATCCGCACCGCGCACACCGCACCTCGGTGCGCACCATGCCGTACGAGCGGTCCTCGACGAGCTCCACGGCGTCGGTGTCCTTCGGGTCGAAGAAGGACGGCCAGCCGCAGTGGGACTCGAACTTCGTGTCCGAGGTGAACAGCTCGGCACCGCAGGCCCGGCAGGAGTAGACGCCCTTGGTCTTGCTGTCGGTGTACTCACCGGTGAACGCGGGCTCGGTGGCGGCCTCGCGCAGTACGGCGTATTCGGCCGGCGTCAGCTCCGCACGCCACTGCTCGTCCGGCTTTTCGACGTCGTACGACATGAGCGTTCAGCCCCTCACTTCGACAGGTGGTCCAGGATGCGCGGGCCGAGGTCGGTGACATCGCCCGCGCCCATGGTCAGAACGAGATCACCGGCCTTCGCCATTCCCGCCACGGTCTCGGGCACCTCCGCCTTGTCGTGGACGGGTGTCACGTCGGCGCCGGCCGCGCGGGCCGCCTCGATGATCAGTTCGCTGGTCACGCCGGGGATCGGGTCCTCACGGGCCGGGTAGATGTCCAGGACCACGGAGGCGTCGGCCAGGGCCAGGGACCGGCCCATCTCCTTGCCGAGCTCCTGGGTGCGGGAGAACAGGTGCGGCTGGAAGACGACCAGGATGCGCGCGTCGCCCGCCGCCGCGCGCATCGCCTCCAGGTCCGCCGTCATCTCGGTCGGGTGGTGGGCGTAGGAGTCGATCACCTGAACGCCGGCCGCCTCGCCCTTCAGCTGCAGGCGCCGCTTCACTCCCGTGTACGCGGCCAGCGCCGGGGCCAGCTCCGCGGCCGGCACGCCGAGGGCCGCGCCCGCCGCGAGGGCGGCGACCGCGTTGTGGGCGTAGTGGCGGCCCGGGACGGAGACGGTGAAGGTGAGTTCCGCACCGTCCAGGAGGACCGTGACCTCGCTCTTCAGCCCTTGCGGCACGACCGACAGGACACGTACGTCGGCGTCGTCCGCCTCCCCGTAGGTCACCGTCCGCACGGCCCCGGCCAGCCGCCGGGTCAGCTCCCGCGCGCCCTCGTGGTCCGCCGAGATCACCAGCGTCCCGCCGGGCACGATCCGCCCGGCGAACGTCTCGAACGACTCGTAGATCTCGTCCATCGACGCGTAGTTGGCGTGGTGGTCGAGCTCGACGTTGAGGACGATCGCCACCTCGGGCGCGTACTTGTGGAAGCTGCGGTCGCTTTCGTCCGCCTCGGCGACGAAGATCTCGCCCTCGCCGTGCAGCGCGTTGGAGCCGGGGGCGTCGAGGTCGCCGCCGATGGCGTACGACGGGTGCAGGCCCAGCTCGGACAGCGACACCGCCAGCATCGAGGTGGTGGTCGTCTTGCCGTGCGTGCCCGCGACCGCGATCGGGCGCAGGCCGTCCATCAGGGCGGCGAGCGCGTCGGAGCGGTGGATCACCGGGATGCCCCGTTCGGCCGCCCGGGCCAGCTCCGGGTTGTCCGCGCGGATCGCCGACGACACCACGACACAGCTGGCGTCGTCCGCGAGGTGCTCGGCCGCATGTCCGATATGCACGGTCGTACCCAGCGCGCGCAGGGCCTCGGCGGTCTCCGACTCCTTCGCGTCGCTGCCGGCGACCTTGGCACCGCGCTGCGCGAGGATCTTCGCGATGCCCGACATCCCGGCGCCGCCGATGCCGATGAAGTGCGGTCGGTCCATGGCGGTAGGAAGGCCGGGTGCCATGCGTGTATCTCCCCAAGATCCGAATGCGACGATCAGCGCCCGCGAGCGAACGCGGGCCCCAGCCTATTGCCTGCGGCCGACAGCGCCTCACTACGCCTTGCTGTGCGAGAACAACTTCAGCACGGGCACGCCCACCCGGTGCCGGGCCCGGGAAGCCCAGTCGCGGTGGAAGAACTCCTCCACGTAGTGGGGATCGGTCAGGACGATCACCTCGTCGGCACCGGTCTCCTCGACGAGGTCCTTGAGCACATCGAGCGGGTGGGCCTCGATCAGCCGCCCCTCGGCCTCGCTGCCCGAGGCCCGCAGCGCCTGCAGGGACACCTCGAGCGCCCGCTGCCCCTCGCTTCTGGCCGCCTCTCCCTCCGGGGTCTCCCCCTCGCGCACCGCCTCGTCGAGATCGCCGAGGGCGAGGTCGTCGATGGCGCGCAGCAACCGGTCCGCCTGCTCGCCGCGCGGCTGGAGCAGCACGTGGAAGGTGACCGGCTCGTCCCCGTGCAAGGTGGTGACGAACTCCACGTCGGCGGACGTCAGGGCCTTCTCGATCATCAAAACGCTTGTGAACACCAGGCGCCCCTTCTCCTCCGTGGGCCGTACCAGGCCCTGCGGAAAACCATCCTCCCCGTGATCGCACGGGTACTGCGAGTCCTAGTGTGCCCGGCGAAAGTTAAACGGAACGGATGATTCCGCCGTTCTCAGGACCGACGGTAACGGGAGAACAGAAACCCGGCCTCTTCCAGCAGGGACGCCAGGGCGAAACGCTGCGGTACCGCCACCGACGGCCCCCCTGCGATCCGCTGCGCGTCGCCCGCGACGAGCATCGGGGACACGGTCAGGCACAGTTCGTCGAGGACCCCGGCGGCCACCAGCTGGCCCAGCAGCCGTGGGCCGCCCTCGGTCAGCAGGCGTGTGTGTCCCAGCTCGGCGAGGGCCCGTACGGCCCGGGCGGGCTCCACTCCGACGCCGTCACCGGCGAGCACCACGCGGGCGCCGGCCTTCTCGGCCGCCACGATCCGGTCCGGGGCCGCGGCGGCGCCCGTGAGGACCAGGGTCGGAACCAGGGGCGAGGTGAACAGCGGAAGCGAGAAGTCCAGATCCAGACTCGCGGTGACCACCGCGATCGCGGGGGCGGGCCCCTGCCCGGCCGCCTTGCGCAGCCCCGCGAACTCCGCACGCGCGCGTGCCGGGCGATACCCCTCCTGACGGACCGTTTCAGCACCGACCACGACCACGTCCGCCAGCGCCCGGAGCGTGCCGAAGATCCGCATGTCGGTGGCGTTGGAGATGGGCTGTGAGCGACCGTCGTGCTGGGCGGCGCCGTCGAGCGTGCTCACCATGTTGGCCCGCACCCACGCCACCGGCTCTCCCGGCCGGGGTTCGGGATAGGCATAGGCGGCGGCCAGCTCGGCGAGGCTCCACTCGCGGTCGTCCGTCTGGTCGGTCACAGGGAACAGGCGTCGCATGCGGTGCAGTGTTCCACGCGGGGGAGGAACTGTCCGACGTCTCGCCTTCCCTCCAGCGGGGGACCCCCATCGTGGGCCCGGCCACATACAGCCCGCAGCCCGCAGCCGAACCCGAGCCACCCCTTAGCATGGGTAAGCGTGTCCCCCTCTACCGCCGCCGGGCGGAGCCCGATAGCCGAAGCCGGCCCGCTCTCCCTGTGCACCCGCGAGCCGCACGTCCCCGCGGACCGCCTGGTCGCCGAGATGGTGCCCCCGCCCCGCTTCGACTCGGTGCGCTTCAGCACCTACATCCCGGACCCGAACCAGCCCAGCCAGAGCGAGGCGGTAGGGGTCCTCGAGGGCTTCGCCACCGGCCTCGGCGGAGTGCCCGACACGGGCAGGCGCGGATTCTTCGGGTTCGGCAGGTCCAGGTCCCCCAAGCCCCCGGCGGGACCGCGCGGCGTCTACCTCGACGGCGGCTACGGCGTCGGCAAGACCCACCTGCTCGCCTCCCTGTGGCACGCCACCCCGGCCGAGCCCGCACTGAAGGCGTTCGGCACGTTCGTGGAGCTGACCAACCTCGTCGGCGCTCTCGGCTTCCAGCAGACGGTGCGGACCCTGTCCGGCCACCGCCTCCTGTGCATCGACGAGTTCGAGCTCGACGACCCGGGTGACACCGTCCTGGTCTCCACCCTGCTCGGCAAGCTGGTCGACGCGGGCGTCGCGCTCGCCGCCACGTCGAACACCCTGCCGGGCAGGCTCGGCGAGGGCCGTTTCGCCGCGGCCGACTTCCTGCGCGAGATCCAGGGCCTGTCCGCCCACTTCCGCACCCTGCGCATCGACGGTGAGGACTACCGCCACCGCGGCCTGCCGCAGGCTCCGGCCCCGTACTCGGACGAACAGGTGACAAAGGCGGCGTACGCCATGGAGGGCGCCTCGCTCGACGACTTCCCGCACCTGCTGGACCACCTCGCCCGGGTCCACCCCAGCCGTTACGGCGCCCTGACCGACGGCCTGAAGGCGGTGTGCCTGACGGATGTGCGGCCGATTCCGGACCAGTCGACGGCGCTGCGGCTCGTCGTCCTCGCAGACCGGCTCTACGACCGGGAGGTTCCGGTCCTGGCCTCGGGACTGCCGTTCGATCAGCTGTTCAGCGAGGACATGCTGAAGGGCGGCTACCGCAAGAAGTACTTCCGCGCGATCTCCCGGCTGACCGCACTGGCCCGGGACGCGAAGCGCCTGGTCGACGCTCAATAGCGGACCAACCCCTCAGATTCAAGGGCTGGATCACGCCAAATCACCCTCGCTTTTGAGGCTCTCTTCGGGTCGAAACGCCGAGTTAACCCTGCAAACAACTTCGCAGGGTTAATGTCTTTCTTGACCAACCGTTGACCAACCGTTGGTGCGGACTAGAGGCGTGAACAAACCGGAGGGAGGCTCATGTTTCGAGGTGGGACGGCCCGCACGCTGCACTCGGTCCTGGCTGCCCTCCTGCTGACCCTCCCGTTCTTCACGTCCACGGCGTCCTTCGCACATGCGTACACAGCCCGTCATGCAGAGGCCGAGGCGCAGCCCGGAACCAACCCCTCCGGCAAGGCGCTGCGCGCCGGGGACGCCGCCTGCCACCACAACACGCAGTTCGGGGACCCGACCGGTCCCCTGCGTATCCGCGACCGCCACCGCGCGGTCGACTCCGCGCCCTGCGCGCCCGAGCGCCCGCTGCCGGCGCGGGATCAGGGGGCCGATTCCGACGCGGGCGTGCGCAACGCCGCACACGACCACGCGTCGAGACCCTCGACAGCCCACTCTCCGGCGGCACTTCAGGTCTTCCGCTGCTGAGAGCAGAGCAGTCCCCCACCTCTGTCCTGCCCGCCCGACGCGCCCTGACTGCGCGCCAGGAGGAATCACCACATCATGCAGCCCCTCATCGACAACGCCCGCACGTTCGGACAGCGCCCTGAGGAGTTCGCCCAGCTTGCACAGGGCCAGTCCCCCGAGGTCCTGTTCATCACCTGCTCCGATTCCCGGGTCGTACCGGCCCTGATCACGGGCGCCCGCCCCGGCCAGCTGTTCGAGCTGCGCACCGCGGGCAACATCGTTCCCCCGTACACCTCCGGCCGCCCCACCGGTGAAGCGGCCACCATCGAGTACGCCGTGGAGGTGCTCGGCGTCCAGGACGTCGTGGTCTGCGGCCACTCGCACTGCGGTGCCGTCGGCGCGCTGGTGCGCGGCGACGACCTCGATGCCGTACCTGCCGTGCGCGACTGGCTGGCGCACGCCGCCGACGAGCCCAGGTCCGCCGACCCGGCGGACCCGACGGTCGCCGAGGCGGTGCAACAGCATGCGCTGGCCCAGTTGTTGCGCCTGCGCTCCTACCCGTGCGTCGAGCAACGGCTCGCGGACGGCCGGCTGCGGCTGCGCGGCTGGTACTACGAGGTACACACCGGCACCGTGCGCGAACACCGCGCAGCCACCGACGCGTTCGAGGCGCTGTGAATCCCGTCATGACCAATTCCCCCCACAAGCACCCCCAGAAAAACCTCCACAAATACCCTTATCTCAAGCAGGACTTCGGCGCCTCCATCGTCGTCTTCCTGGTCGCGCTGCCGCTGTGCGTCGGCGTGGCCGTCGCCTCCGGTGTCCCGGCCGAACTCGGTCTGGTCACCGGCATCGTGGGCGGCATCGTCACCGGCCTGCTGCCCGGCAGCAGCCTGCAGGTGTCCGGCCCGGCCGCGGGGCTCACCGTGCTGGTCTTCGAAGCGGTCCGCGAGTTCGGGCTGCCCGCGCTCGGCGCGATCGTGCTCGCCGCCGGAGTGCTCCAACTCGTCATGGGCGCCCTGAAGCTGGGGCGCTGGTTCCGGGCCATCTCCGTCTCGGTCGTCGAGGGCATGCTGGCCGGCATCGGGCTCGTGATCATCGCGGGCCAGATGTACGCGGCGGCCGGCATGACGGCCCCGGCATCCGGCATCGACAAGATCACGGGGCTGCCGAGGGCGTTCGTCGAGGCCGTGGGCAGCACCACGGCACTGACCTCGATCGCGATCGGCGCGGGCACCGTGGCCGTGCTCGTGCTCTGGAAGCGGCTGCCCGAGACCGTGCGGGCGGTGCCGGGTGCGCTCGCGGCGGTGGTGTTGGCCACGCTCGCCGCGCTCGCGTTCGATCTGCCGGTGGCCACCGTGGAGGTGCAGGGCCTGCTCGACGCCGTCCAGGTGCCGGGCGCCGACGCCTTCGGCGAGCTGGCGAGCCCGGCAGCTCTCGGCACGGTCCTCGCCTTCGCACTGATCGCCTCCGCGGAGAGCCTGTTCAGCGCGGCGGCCGTGGACCGGATGCACGACGGTGAGCGCACTCGGTACGACAAGGAACTGATGGCGCAGGGCGCGGGCAACGCGGTCTGCGGGGCACTCGGCGCACTGCCCATGACCGCGGTCATCGTGCGCAGCTCGGCCAATGTCCAGGCGGGTGCGAAGACCAAGACCTCCCGCGTCCTGCACGGCGTCTGGCTGCTGCTGTTCGCCGCGCTGCTGCCGGGCGCCCTGGCGCTGATCCCGCTGCCCGCGCTGGCCGGCGTCCTCGTCCACGCGGGCTGGAAGCTGATCCCGTTCCGGCAGATCGTGTCGCTGTGGCGGACACACCGCGGCGAGGCGCTGATCCTCGTCGTCACCGCGGTGGCCATCGTCGCCGTGAACATGTTCGAGGGCGTCCTGATCGGTCTGGCCCTGTCGGTCGCCAAGACCGCCTGGGAGGCCTCGCACATCAAGCTGGAGGTCATAGACAAGGGCGCCGGACCGGTCCAGGCGTACCTGTCCGGCAACGCGACCTTCCTGCAGCTGCCGAAGATACTGGACAGCCTGGAGGCGCTCCCCCAGGACCGGCCGATCGAGCTGGACCTGTCCGGCCTCCACCACCTGGACCACGCCTGCCGTACGGCGCTGGAGAGCTGGGCCGAGCGGCACAGCGCGTCCGACACCGAACCGGTCAAGGTCACCTCGTCCTGACCGGGGCCCGCATCGGGTCCGGGACCGACCATGGCCCCGGACCCGATACCGGGCATATCTTTACAGGAGAAGGCTTTCACTCATTACGCTCCTCCGGGTGAGGGGGACGTCATATGCTCGACGAACTCCTGGCGGTGGCCGCGACGGTCGGTTCCGCGGGCGCGCTGTATCTCGCCGCAGCAGCGCGGGTGGTCAAACAGTACGAACGCGGCGTGGTGCTACGCCTCGGCCGGCTCAAAGGTTCCGTGCGTCCGCCCGGATTCACGATGATCATCCCGATCGTCGACCGGCTGCACAAGGTCAACATGCAGATCGTGACGATGCCCGTGCCCGGCCAGGAGGGCATCACCCGGGACAACGTGACCGTGCGGGTGGACGCGGTCGTGTACTTCAAGGTGGTCGACGCCGCCAGCGCGCTCATCAAGGTCGAGGACTACAAGTTCGCGGTCTCGCAGATGGCGCAGACCTCGCTGCGGTCGATCATCGGCAAGAGCGACCTGGACGACCTGCTGTCCAACCGCGAGAAACTCAACCAGGGCCTGGAGCTGATGATCGACAGCCCGGCCGTGGGCTGGGGTGTGCAAGTGGACCGGGTCGAGATCAAGGACGTGTCGCTGCCGGAGACGATGAAGCGCTCCATGGCCCGGCAGGCGGAGGCCGACCGGGAGCGGCGGGCCCGGGTCATCAACGCCGACGCCGAGCTCCAGGCGTCCAAGAAGCTGGCCGAGGCGGCACAGCAGATGGCGGACACGCCCGCCGCGCTCCAGCTGCGGCTGCTGCAGACGGTCGTGGCCGTCGCCGCCGAGAAGAACTCGACGCTCGTACTCCCCTTCCCGGTGGAACTGCTGCGCTTCCTGGAGACCCACACCACGGACCACCGCTCCACAGCACGAGCGGCGGGCGCCACGCACGCGGTTCCGGAGATCGACGACAGCTGAGCGGGTGACATCGAAGGGACACCAAGGGACCGAATGCCCTGTTTATATGCTTTTCTGCTTATGTTCATTCGGTGATCCTTCCCGTACGACGTCTCACCGCCGTCTGCGTACTTGGCGCCGCCCTCGTCGGCTGCGGCGGCACCGAGCGCCCGCAGCCCCGCCCGGCCCGCCCGGGCCCGTCGGCCGCCGACTCCCGTGCGCCCGCCCTCGCCCAGGGCCCCGAAGGCCTCACCCCCGTCTTCACCAACGGGCCGCGCACCCAGGGCAGGACGGTCGCGCTCACCTTCGACGCGGACATGACCGCCGACCAGGGCCCCCGCGCAGCCGCGGGCGAACGTTTCGACAACCCCTCGCTGATCGCGACGCTGCGGTCGCTGCAGGTGCCGGCCACCGTGTTCATGACCGGACGCTGGGCGGAGGAGTACCCCGTCCAGGCCCGGAGCATCGGCCGGGACCCCCTCTTCGAGGTCGCCAACCACTCCTACAGCCACTACGCCTTCACGCCCGACTGCTACGGGCTGCCGACGGTCGCCGAGGACCGGATGCGGGCGGACGTGGAGCGGGCGTACACCGCCTTCCGCAGGGCGGGCGTACCGGATCCGAAGCCGTACTTCCGCTTCCCTGGCGGCTGCTACGACCGGCGGGCACTGCGCGCGCTCGGCGGAGCCGGCCTGACCGCGGTGCAGTGGGACGTGGTGAGCGGGGACGCGTTCGCGACGGACGCCGACGCCGTGGCCCGGGACGTGCTGGACGGCGTACGGCCGGGGTCGGTCGTCGTACTGCACTGCACCCGCAGCGCGGCCCCGACGACCGAACGCGCGGTACGGGTGATCGTGCCGGAGCTGCGCCGGCAGGGGTACCGGTTCGTGAAGGTGTCCGAGCTGATCGGGGCCGCCCACGCGGCTCAGCCGCACACCGAGACCGCCCTGCGCCCCTGAGGTTGGCAGACTGGACGGCGTGACCAGCGAACTGAACGACAGCCCCTTCCGGTCCGAGCCCAGCGCCCGCGACACCGCGCCGCAGTTTGTGCTGCCGCTTGTCGTGCGGATCGAGCGAGGGGCGCCGCCTGCCCGTACCGACGCCCTGGAGACGGCCGCCCGTGCCGTCCTGGTGATGCTGAGTGACGAGCGGTCGCTGGGTGAGGGCGAGTGGGCGCAGGCGATGCGGGACTGGCAGGACGCCCGGATCCGCAAGGTGGTGCGGCGGGCGCGTGGCGCCGAGTGGCGGCGGGCGGAGGCGTTGCCCGGCATCACGGTCACGGGCAAGGCGGCGGAGGTACGGGTGTTTCCGCCGGTTCCGCTCGACGGCTGGCCCAAGGAACTGGCGAAGCTCCAGGTCTCCGGCACCGACCTCGACGACCCGGAGCCGCCCCTCGAGGCGGACCGGAGCGCGCCGGTGCTGTGGCTGAACCCGGACGTGGAGATGTCGGCCGGCAAGGCCATGGCCCAGGCCGGTCACGGTGCCCAGCTCGCCTGGTGGGAGCTGTCGGACGAGGAGCGCGCGACCTGGCGGGACGCGGGCTTCCCGCTGGCCGTGCGCACCGCCGACCCGGCCCGTTGGCGTGAACTCACCTCGATCGGGCTGCCGTTGGTCCGCGACGCCGGGTTCACGGAGATCGCTCCCGGCTCCTGCACGGTGGTCGCGGATCATTCGGCGCTGCGCTGAACGTTCCGTGGCCGGCCGTGAACGTCCGGGGTCTCCCGTCCGTACCTTCTGGCGCCGGCCACGCAACCTCAAATGTTGCTCTGAACGTGCGCGCCGAAGGGTTTGTGCCCCGGAGCCGGGGCCATACCCCCCTCACGCCGGAACAGCGGGCCGTCGAAGGAGACGACACAGCGGATCCAGGTGGCAGATCGGACGTGAAGGAGGGGGCCATGGAGCGACTGGGGACCGGAATCGGGTGGCGGCCGGAGATCGCGGACGCCGTGGAAGCCATGCCGGGCGTCGACTGGGTCGAGGTCGTCGCCGAGAACGTCTGCCCCGGCCATCTCCCCGACGCGCTGCTACGGCTGCGTGAGCGCGGGGTGACGGTCGTCCCGCACGGCGTCTCCCTGGGCCTCGGCGGCGCCGAGCGGCCCGACCCCGCACGGCTGACGGCCCTCGCCGAGCGGGCGGAGGCGCTGGGCTCGCCGCTGGTGACCGAGCACATCGCGTTCGTCCGGGCCGGCGGCCCGCTGACCGCGTCCCCGCAGCTGGAGGCCGGGCATCTGCTGCCGGTGCCGCGCACCCGGGACGCCCTCGACGTGCTGTGCGAGAACGTGCGCATCGCGCAGGACGCGCTGCCCGTGCCGCTCGCCGTGGAGAACATCGCGGCGCTGATCTCCTGGCCGGGCGAGGAGATGACCGAGGGCCAGTTCCTGTACGAGCTGGCCGAACGCACCGGCGTACGGCTCCTGATCGACGTGGCGAACCTGCACACCAACCACGTCAACCGCGGCGAGGACCCGGCCAAGGCGCTCGCCGAGATCCCGCTGGAGGCCCTCGCCTACGTCCATGTGGCGGGCGGCTTCGAGCGCGACGGCGTCTGGCACGACAGCCACGCCCACCCGGTCCCGCAGCCGGTCCTCGACATCCTGACCGACCTCGCGTCCCGTGTCTCACCGCCGGGAGTGCTGCTGGAGCGGGACGAGAACTTCCCCGAACCGGCGGAGCTGGAACGGGAGTTGGTGTCGATTCGGGATGCCCTGGAGGAGGGGCGGGCAAGGGGCGGTGAGCCGGACCGAGCCGCTCTCCCGACGGCCGGGCCGGCCCTCTCGACGCAGGCCTGCGACCCCGCTCGCCAGCGGCTCGGCCTCGCGCAGGCCGCGCTGCTGTCCGCGCTCGTCGCCGGTACGCCCGTGCCGGAGGGGTTCGACCGGGTGCGCCTCGGGGTGCAGGCGCGGGCGCTGGCCGGGAAGCGGGCGGACGTGGTGGCGAAGGTCGCGCCGGAGCTGCCGGAGATCCTCGGTGACGCCTACCGGCCCGCCTTCCTCGCGTACGCCCACCGGCACCCGATGACCGGCGGCTACCGGCGCGACGCACTGCACTTCGCCGAGCAGTTGCTGCTCGCCGAGCGGCCCGAAGACGCCCGCGCGCGGCGGGAGTTGCGCCAGTGGTGGCTGGACCGGGCGGGTACGACACCACGTCCGCGCTCCCGCATGGCACGCGCCCGCCGGGTACTGCTCCGCCGCTGACCGGGCCTCCCCCGGATCGAGGCCACGCGTACTCGCCGTGGGCCTCCCGGGCGGACAGGGCCTGGGGGGCGTACGGGCGCATTGGCGACGGCACCGACCGTTCGGTGCTTGCCTTCACCCGCAATAGCCCGAAATATCCCTTTTGTCGCTGCCGCGCTCCGAAGGGATACCCGATGAGAGCTGCCGTCCTCTACACGGCCGCCGGTTCCTTGCTCCTCACCACGCTCATCGCCGCCCCGGCCGGCGGCGCACCCGGCGCCCCGGACAGGGTGGCCGAGACGCGCGGCACCGCCCTGGCCGCCGCCCGCGCACAGGCCGAGGGCATCGACTTCGGCAAGTGCCCCGACGCCCAGGACCTGCCGGGGACCATGGAGTGCGGCACGGTCACCGTCCCGCTCGACTACGCCAAGCCCCGCGGCAAGCAGATCGAACTCGCCGTCAGCAGAGTACGGGCCACCCATCGCGACCCGCACAACAGCAAGCGCAAGGTGCCGCGGCAGGGCGCCCTGGTCTACAACCCGGGCGGTCCGGGCGCCTCCGGATACCACTTCCCGCTGGTCGGCCGACTCCCCGAGTGGAAGCGCCTCGCGGCCGCGTACGACCTGGTCGGCTACGCCCCGCGCGGCGTCGGCCGTTCCGCACCCCTGTCCTGCCAGGACCCCAAGCACTACTTCAAGGCGCCCTCGCAGGCACCGACGCACCCCTCCGAGTCGTACAAGCAGGAGCGCATCGCGGGGGCGAAGGCCTACGCCCGCGGCTGCGCCCAGCGGTCCGGAAGCGCGCTCAGGCACTACCACTCCCTCAACAACGCCCGCGACCTGGACGTCCTGCGCGCGGCGCTCGGCGAGCAGAAGCTGACCTTCGTGGGCGCGTCGTACGGCACCTACTTCGGGGCGCTGTACGCGACGCTGTTCCCCTCCCACGTACGGCGCATGGTGTTCGACGCCGCAGTGAACCCCCACCCGGCGCAGATCTGGTACCGCAACAACCTCGACCAGTCGGCCGCGTTCGAGGGGCGCTGGACGGACCTGAAGGCGTGGATCGCGGAGCACGACACCGTGTACGGGCTGGGCGCCACCGCGAGGGAGGTGCAACGCAGCTACGACACCGCACGGGCGCGGCTCGCCGCCGAGCCGGCCGGCGGCAAGGTCGGGCCGGGGCAGTTGCAGAACATGTTTCTGGAGGCCGGGTACTACGACCACTTCTGGCCGCGCCGCGCCGAGGCGCTGTCGGCCTATCTGAAGGGCGATCCGCGGCCGTTGGTCGACCTGGCCGCGCCGCGGAAGGAGAAGGCGGTGGAGGCGGAGAACTCCAGGGCGGTCTACACGGCCGTCGAGTGCAACGACGCGCCCTGGCCGACGGACTGGAAGGTCTGGGACCGGGACAACACCCGGCTCGCCCGCGTGGCACCGTTCGAGACCTGGGACAACGCGTGGATGAACCTGCCGTGCGCCTACTGGCCGGCGCCGCGTCAGCAGCCCCTCGACGTGCGGACCGGGCCGGGAGAGCTGCCGCCGACGCTGATCCTCGCCGCCGAGCGGGACGCGGCCGCCCCGTACCGCGGCGCCCTCGAACTCCACCGCCGGCTCTCGGGCTCCGTCCTGGTGACCGAACGGGACGCCGGCACGCACGGCATCGCGGGCGGCGCGAACCCCTGCGTCAACGGCCATATGGAGGCGTACCTGCTGCAGGGCCGTCTCCCGTCGGGCCGGGCGGCCTGCGCACCGCACCCGGAACCGAAGCCGACGACACCGGGCGACCGCACCCCGAAGGCAACGGCCGCCCGGCCCACACACTGATCAGGCGAGGCCTGCGACCAGCTCCGTCACGGACTTCCGGCGCCCGGTGAAGAAAGGCACCTCCTCGCGGACGTGCCGCCGGGCCTCCGAGCCGCGCAGGTGGCGCATGAGGTCGACGATGCGGTACAGCTCGTCGGCCTCGAAGGCGAGGATCCACTCGTAGTCGCCGAGGGAGAACGAGGCGACCGTGTTGGCGCGCACGTCCGGGTAGCCGCGGGCCATCTTGCCGTGGTCGGCGAGCATCCGGCGGCGGTCCTCCTCGGACAGGAGGTACCAGTCGTAGGAGCGCACGAACGGGTAGACGCTGACGTAGTCGCGGGGCGTCTCGTCGGCGAGGAACGCCGGGATGTGCGAGCGGTTGAACTCGGCGGGGCGGTGCAGCGCCATGTTCGACCAGACCGGCTCCAGGGCACGGCCTAGCCGCGTGCGGCGGAAGAGGTTGTACGCCTCCTGCAGCTGGTCGCTGGTCTCGGCGTGCCACCAGATCATCAGGTCGGCGTCGGCACGCAGCCCGGAGACGTCGTAGGTGCCGCGGACGGTGACGTCCTTGGCGGCGAGCTGGTCGAACAGCTCCTGGACCTCGTCGGCGTAGCCCGCGCGGTTCTCGGGCAGTACGTCCTTCAGCTTGAACACGGACCACAGGGTGTAGCGGATGACCTCGTTGAGGTCCTTGGCCAGCTTGCCCTTGTTCGGGATCCGAGCAGGGCCGGTGGTGGGGGCGTCGTCACTCATGTCCCTTATTCTCCCGCTCCGCCGTGCAGACTCTGCACCGGGTTCGCGGTGAGCTCCTGCACAGCGCCCAGGTCGCCGTGGATCTGGTCCACCGCGGCGTACGCGCTCGCGATGCACGCCGGGATGCCCACGCCGTCGTACACCGCGCCGCACACGGCCAGTCCCGGCAGCTTGCCGAGGTGCTCGCGGATGCGGGCCACGCGCGCGTGGTGGCCGACGGGGTACTGGGGCAGGCCGTCGGACCACCGGGTGACGCGGGTCTCGACGGGGGTCGCCGCCAGGCCGGTCGCCGCGCGCAGGTCGGTGCGCGAGACCTCCACGAGCCCGGCGTCGTCGCGCTGGAGGATCTCCGTCTCGCCGTACCGCCCGACGGAGGTGCGCAGCACGACCAGGTCCGGGTTCTCGTCGGCGATCCAGCCCCACTTCTGCGAGGCGAACGTCGACGCCTTGATGGTCCGCCCGTCGACCGGCGGCACCAGGAACCCGCTGCCCTCGGGCAGGTGCGCCTCGGTCCTGCGGTAGGCGAGGGTGACCAGGGCCATGGACGCGTACTCCACGGCGGCGAGCTCGGCAGCGGCGGCGGGGGCCTCTGCGCGCAGCAGCCCTGCTGCGGCGGGCGCGGGCGCGGCGACGATCACGGCGTCGGCGTGCAGCACCCGGTCACCGGCGACGATCCGCCACCCGGCGGCCGGCTCCCGGCGCAGCTCCGTCACGGGTGCCCCGGTGACGATCTCGCCCCCGCGGGCGCGCACCGACTCCGCGACGGCGAGGGGCAGGCTGCCCACGCCCCCGCGGATGCCCATGAACACCGGCCCGGTCTGCTGGGCCGCGGCCGCCCCGGCCTGGATCTCCCGCACCCCCTCGGTGAGCGAGGTGTGGGTGCGGGCGACCTGGAAGAGCTGGGGGACGGCCGACCGCATCGAGATGCGGTACGCGTCGCCCGCGTACACCCCGCCCAGCAGGGGCTCCACCAGGCGGTCGACGACCTCGCGGCCGAGCCGCGCCGCCACGTACTCCCCCACCGCCACGTCGTCGCCGACCTCGGTGCGGGGCAGGTCGGCGTCCCGCTCGATGCGGTGCAGGCCCTCGTCGGACAGGACCCCGGAGAGGGCGGACGCAGTGCCGGGCACGCCCATGACGTGGCCCTTGGGCATGGGGCGCAGGGCGCCGCGGGTCCACAGCGAGGCGGACGCGGTCGCCGGTGGCTGGAGCCGGTCGGTCAGCCCCGCCTCGCGGGCGAGGGCCACCGCCTCGGGCCGGCGCGCCAGCATCGACTCGGCGCCCAGGTCGACCCGCACGCCCGCGATCTCGCCGGGCAGCAGCTTCCCGCCGACCCGGTCCGACGCCTCCAGCACGGTCACCCGCGCCCCCCGCGCCAGCAGCCGGTGCGCCGCGGCCAGCCCGGCGATTCCGGCTCCGATGACGACGACATGCCCGGCGTCCGTGCCTGCTCCGTTCATGGCTCCACCTTCTCAGACTCCACCGACAGTCCCGCCGCGGCCCCGTGGCCCCACCGAGTCCCGACCGTGACCGCATCGGGACCGGCCCGGTCAAACGTCCCGCCCCCTCCCGGCGTCGAAGAAGCGTCAGTCGTCACGACCCTCGGGGGGATGCACCCACATGCGCGCACGACGTTCCGTACGACGGCCGGCCCAGGCCCTGGCCGGGATCCTGATCGCCGCCGCCCTCGCCCTCACGGGCTGCACCGGCGCGGACGACAGCGGAGGCGACAGCAGTGCCGGCGAGGCCGCGGCCCAGGCCGATTCCAAGGCAGGCGTCCCCGACAGCGGCGGCCGTGCCGACTCGGGCCGCGCCACCGCGCCGCCCCGGCTCGGCACGAGCGACATCATCCACACCGCCTCCTTGACCGTGCAGGTCAAGGACGTGCCCAAGGCGCTGGACGACGCCCGCGCCACCGCCGAGAACGCCGGCGGCTACGTCGGCAGTGAGACCACCACGCGGGACGAGAAGGGCAACGAGCGCACCCGCGTGGTCCTGCGCGTGCCCGCCGACCGGTACGAGGACGTCCTGACCGATCTGGAGGGCGCCGGCAAGCTCCTCGACCGCACCGCGAAGGCACAGGACGTCACCGACCAGGTCGTCGACGTGGAGAGCCGGATCAGGACGCAGCGCGCCAGCGTCGCCCGGATCCGCGAGCTGATGGACCGGGCGACCAAACTCAGCGACGTGGTGGAGCTGGAGGGCGAACTGAGCGGCCGCCAGGCCGACCTGGAGGCACTGCTCGCCCAGCAGGCGTCCCTGAAGGACCGTACGAGCCTGGCCACCATCACGCTCTCCCTGTCCGAGACGCCGGTGAAGAAGGCCGCCGAGGGCGACGACGATCCCGGGTTCGTGGACGCGCTGACGGGCGGCTGGGACGCGTTCGTGGCGATGCTGCGCTGGATCGTCGTGGCCGTCGCCGCGGTGCTGCCGTTCGCTGCCCTGGCCGCGCTGCTCGTCCTGCTCTGGCTGCGCCTCGTACGGCCCCGGCTGTCGGACCGCCCGGCCGCGGAGAACGCGATGACGGCGCTGGGTCCGCTGCCCACCGCCCGGCCTGCGCCGGAGAGCGCCGGGGAGGAGCAGCGGGGCGAGCAGGACTGAAACGCCCGGTCCCCGTAGCGTGTCCGCATGAGCATGAGCCGTACCAGCCGTGGCAGCAACGGGGCAGAGCGCCTGGTCGTGATCGGCGGTGACGCCGCGGGGATGTCCGCGGCGTCACAGGCCCGCCGGCTGAAGGGCCCGGACGAGCTGGAGATCGTGGCCTTCGAGCGCGGCCACTTCACCTCCTACTCCGCATGCGGCATCCCGTACTGGGTGGGCGGCGATGTCTCCGAGCGGGACGAGCTGATCGCGCGCACTCCGCAGGAGCACCGCGCGCGCGGCATCGACCTGCGTCTGCGCACGGAGGTCACGGAGATCGATGTCGAGAAAGGGGGAGTACGCGCGCGTGACGTCGATTCCGGGGAGGAGTCCTGGACGCCGTACGACAAGCTCGTGATCGCCACCGGCGCCCGCCCGATCCGCCCCGACCTGCCGGGCATCGACGCCCTCGGCGTCCACGGGGTGCAGACCCTGGACGACGGCCAGGACCTCCTGGACACCCTCACGTCCGCGCGTGGCCGGCGTGCGGTCGTCGTCGGCGCGGGCTACATCGGCGTCGAGATGGCCGAGGCGCTCATCAACCGCGGCTTCGAGGTGACGGTCGTCAACCGTGGCAGGGAACCGATGTCCACCCTCGACCCGGACATGGGCCGCCTGGTGCACCGGGCCATGGAGGGCCTGGGCATCACCATGGTCAACGACGCCGAGGTCACCAAGCTGCACATGGGCGAGGACGGCCGGGTGCGGGCGGTGGCCACGGCGGACGCCGAGTACCCGGCGGACGTCGTCGTGCTCGGCATCGGCGTACGCCCGGAAACCGCGCTGGCGAAGGCGGCGGGACTGCCCCTCGGCGAGCACGGAGGGCTGCTCACCGACCTGGCGATGCGGGTACGGGGGCACGAGAACATCTGGGCCGGCGGCGACTGCGTGGAGGTCCTCGACCTCGTCTCCGGCCGCGAACGGCACATCGCGCTCGGTACCCACGCCAACAAGCACGGCCAGATCATCGGTGCGAACGTCGGCGGTGGCTACGCCACGTTTCCCGGCGTGGTGGGCACGGCGGTGAGCAAGGTGTGCGATCTGGAGATCGCCCGGACCGGGCTGCGCGAGAAGGACGCCCGGCGGGCGGGGCTGCAGTTCGAGACGGTGACCATCGAGTCCACCAGCCGCGCCCGGTACTACCCGAGCGCCTCCCCCATGACCGTCAAGATGCTCGCCGAGCGCCGCACCGGGCGGCTTCTCGGCGTGCAGATCGTCGGCCGGGAGGGGGCGGGCAAGCGGGTGGACATCGCGGCGGTGGCGCTGACCGCCGGTATGACGGTGGAGCAGATGACGGCGCTGGATCTGGGGTATGCGCCGCCGTTCTCGCCGGTGTGGGATCCGGTGCTGGTCGCGGCGAGGAAGGCGGCAGCGGCGGTGCGGAACAAGACGCCTTAGGGGCAGCACCCCAAGGGGAACTGCGCGAACAGCCACGGACAACCCGCACCCGGCGCACAACGCACGGTCTACGGCGCCATCCGCACCGCTACGCCGTGCCGTTGATCCGGTCGATCGCCTGCCGTGCCTGCTCCGCCGGCGGGCGTGACGGCAGCGACGACACGGATGCGGCGGACGGCATGGCTGTCGGCTGTGCCCCCGCCGGTTTTGCGTGCGCGCCCGGGGACACGGATCGCAGCCGGTGGCTCACCGCCTCGTCCAGCGTCACCGGCCGCTGCAACTGCTGCGCCAGCCGGCCGGCCTCCTGGCCGAGCCGGGCGACGTCCTCCCAGGGGAGGTGGACCACCAGCGCCATCTGTGCCTCGCCGTCGGGCGTGGCCTGCATCGCAGGAGTAACTCGGTCGTTCATCGCCTGTTCCTCACGTCGTCCCGCGACGCGCCTCGCCGTGCCGCGGCCGGTCGAGAAGACATACGCACACCCGGACGGCCGCGTTCACCGGTTCGGCGGACGTATCGCGGGCACTACTTCCTTGTGGTCATCCCCGTCCATGACGTGAACCCGGCGCGCCGCACGCCCTGGGTGACATACGCGCTGATCGTGGCGAACGTCGTCGTGTTCCTGTCCATGCCCGGCATGGCGGGTTCCGTGGCGGGCGACGGCAGCCTGGCGCAGCTGTGCCATCTCCAGGCCTACCTGGACCAATACGCCGTGGTGCCCCGCGAACTGATTCATCATCAGATGCCGCGGCTGGTGCCCACCGGCGACATCGCGGTGGGCCCGCAGGGCCCGGGCTGCGTGGTCGGCCCGCCGGGTTACGACAAGTCGCCGGAACTCAGCGTCCTCACCGCGATGTTCCTGCACGGCAGCTGGCTGCACCTGCTGGGCAACATGCTCTTCCTGCTGATCTTCGGCAACAACATCGAGGACCGCATGGGCCATGTGCGGTTCACGCTCTTCTACGCCGTCTGCGGCTATGCGGCCTCGTACGGCTTCTCCGTGCTGAACGCCGAGTCCGCCGAGCCGCTGATCGGCGCCTCGGGGGCGATCGCCGGTGTGCTGGGCGCCTATATGGTGCTGTATCCGAAGGCCAGGGTGTGGGTGCTGGTCCCATTCCTGATCTTCCTGCCGCTGAGGTTGCCGGCCTGGCTGGTGCTCGGCTTCTGGTTCGGGCTGCAGGCGGTGTACTCCTCCGGCGAGGGCATCTCCGACGCCGGCACCGTGGCGTACGCGGCGCACATCGTCGGCTTCCTCGCGGGAATGCTGCTCGCCTGGCCGCTCCGGCCCGGCACCCCGCCGCCACCGGAACCGCGCGGCCTGCTGTTCGGCAGGCGCGCACGGCCGGGTTGGTGAGAGGGCCGGCCAAAGACGCGGACCGCGAGTCGAGTCAAGGCAGCACAAGGTGCTCGGCCATCAGCCATCCCTGCCGGGCTCGGGTTCGATCGTCCCGCCTACGCCCCGCGCGGGTGCGGGCGGACAAGGCGCCGAGTGCCGTCCCGGGCGGACGGATTAGAGACCCGTGCGGGGCTGCTCAGGCAGCACCGGCGGCCGCATGCTCCGCTGTGCAGCAGACGTCGCACGTCAGTCGTCTGGCTTCCGGCCTGGGCGGGGGGGTTGGGTACGCCAGGAAGCGGATCGCTGGTGACATGCAGATGCTAGCGGCACATCCCGGCTCCGCACCGGGCGCAAGCGGCTACAGCGACAGCCTGTACCGGTTGAAGCGCGTTGGTAGCGCAGTCGTAGCAGTTCATGGCATCGGCCTTTCTCGACCATAAAGCCCTGCCATATTGTTGAGCCTTGCTGTTGTTCCCCCGTCGTCGAACGTACTCCTTGGGTGCCAGGCGTGGTGTCACCGGCCAGGCTGGCGTTCCGTGATCTCCTGAAGAACCCAGCCGTTGCCGTCCGGGTCGCTGAAGGTGGCGTAGGAGGCATAAGAGGTGCGCTCGGGGTGAGGGCCGGAAATCCGCTCCTGGCCGGCGCCGCGGTGGACGGCGTCTCCGGCCTCGTGGCCGTGGTGCAGAAGCCCTCCGGCGTCGTGGAACACCTCGCTCACCTCGATGCCGCGGCCGACGAGCTCCGCACGGGCCTGCTCGACGTCCGAGACGATGAGGTACAGGCCCTGGGTCGAGCCGGGGGCGGCGGAGAGTATTCCCTTGCCGAAGATGATCGAGCACCCGGAGCCGGGCGGCGTGAAGTGCACCAATCGGTAGTCGTCACTGAACGTGTTGTCGACGTCCAGGCGGAATCCCACCGCCTCGTAGAAGCTCTTGGCCCGATCGACGTCAGAGACGGGCAGCATGATGACTTCGAGCTTCAGCTCCATCTTTTCACTCACCTTCGTGGATTCGGGTTCCGCCTGCGTTATCGGCTGAGCAGGTGGAGGGAGCGCTCAATTCGTCACCTGTCAAAGGGAAGGCGATGACGTCGCCCGTCAACGTGCCACAGCCGGAAATACCCAGAATTTGGGCGTCACCGCCGGCAAGGACGTCTCAGAAGGCGCCCTGAACTCGCCCTTCCAGCGTGCCTCCAGCGTGACCCTGGCGCACTCTGGAGGAACGGCCCCCTCCTTCCGCTCCGCCGCGCATCACTCGGGCCGCTGTACCGAGGCGGGTTGCGTCCTGAGGAGTGGCGCAGCACCTGGGACGAGCCTCAGGCCTTCTGCGAGGTCGAGGAGCTGATGCTCGCGGTGATCGTCTTGAATCAGACGATCCGACAGTGATGGGCGATGTTCGACCCGGCCTACGCGAGAGCGGCGGCCGCACCTGGCTAATCTGCCGCCCCTCGGGATGCCGTGTCGCGCCCGGCCAGTGGGGCCTCTTCGGTGACGGTGAGCGCCGTGAACCATTCCTCCAGGTCGGCTCCGAGAGGGGTGTCGCAGACGCGGGGTCTGCCACCCCCATCTGCGGCGTTGTCGTCGGTGGCCGGCCGCCTCGCCGGTCGCGGTGGCGGCGGAGTGCGACGGACACGGACGATGGTGGAGTCGATCTGCTTCAGTGGAGTTCGGGTGATCCGACTCGCCGAGAGGGCGCAGGCTGCGGCGAGGTCCGTCATCCGCAGTTCCTGGTTCTTGGCCTCGGAGAGGTTCACGAGGACGACATGGTCGGTGAGCGACAGGCCCGTTGACCGGAGCAGATCTGCGTCCAGCGAGCGCGGCAGCGCCACCGTGACGCGCATCAGGGCACGCCAGAAACGTTCTTCATCGACGGTCAGCGGCTCAACATCACTCACCCGTTCCATGCACTCGCCGTTTGCCGTCAGCATCTCCCCCGACGAGCTCAACGGCGCCCCTGATTCGGGTGGATCGCGCTCGACACGCGGCCCGCCGTGCCGCGTGTCGAGGTCCTGGGTGCGGTGCGCCCGGTCATGGTTCGGCCGGGTGTCACCTCAGGCCCCACGAGCCCGCTCGATCTGGGGGCTGGGAGCGGTTTTGCGGTGACGGCCGCGCCCCCCAAAGGTTGCGCTTCCGGGCGTGCAGCGATCGTCCTTGGCACGTGGGCCCCGATGCCGGCCGGCGCCCGGGCCGGCGAGGGAGTTCGCCGACAAGGAGTGGTCGGCCCGAATGTCAGTGATGGAGGTAGCCATGACTTCCTTTCCAAGGATGGTTTCTCTTGACGTGTCAACTGTGTGGGTGCTCGTAGGCGCCGCCAGCCGAGCTCAGGGTCGGCGGTCAGGCGGCTTGGCCGGTCACCGGTGAGGCGGCGGCGCCCCTTGCGCTGATCACGGCGCGTCCACGTGCCGATTCCGGGAAGCGGACGAGCATCGCGCGCAGTTCCCCGGCGCCAACGTTGGCGCCGAAAGGCTCGGTCCCTGGTTCGAGCCGTACTCCGTCAGCGAGGAGACCTGCGGTGACGGGGTCGAAGCCGAGAGCGGTGACGAGGCCCGCGACGGTGTCCAGGTCGTCCGGGTCGTCACCGGCGATCGCGATCGCCTTGCGCCCCGGCGTTCCCTCGGGCTGAGCGCTGTCCTCAAGATCGTGGTAACCCATGTGGTTGAACGCCTTGACCACCCGCGCTCCGGACAGATACGCCTGCACGATCTCGCTTGAGGAGGTGAGTGGGTCGGTGAGGTCATCGCGGATGCCGTCGACCTCCCACCAGTAGTTCATAGCGTCGATGACGAGCTTGCCCCGCAGGGCCTCGGCCGGAATCGTGCGGTACTTGCCGAGCGGGAGCGCCAGGATGACAACCTCCGCCTCCGCGGCGGCCGGCGCGGTGACCGGGACGGCGCCGGGGGCGAGGACTTCGACGGTGAGCGCGATCTTGGCCGGGTCGCCCGATCCGGCGATGAGTACGCGATAACCGGCTGCCAGGGCCAGCCGTGCCAGCACGGTGCCGACCTTCCCCGCACCCAGGATGCCGACCGTGCGCACGGCAGCGGTGGTGGTGTCCATTTCTACTCCGTTCACGGTGTCAGCCCGCGAGGATGTCGCGGACCATCGGGAGCACCTTCGTGCCGTAGAGCTCGACTGTGCGCAGGCGGGCGCTGACCGGCTGTGCCCCCGTGGTGTAGATGAGGTCGAAACGGCCCACGCCGAGCGCTGTGATGGCGCGGGCCATCTTG
This sequence comes from Streptomyces sp. NPDC059866, assembly GCF_042731325.1. Lineage (NCBI taxonomy): Bacteria > Bacillati > Actinomycetota > Actinomycetes > Kitasatosporales > Streptomycetaceae > Streptomyces > Streptomyces sp. NPDC059866. The sequence goes on from NZ_JBHWJT010000003.1 coordinate 393,326, forward strand.
CGGGCGACCGTCTCGGGCGAGCCGATGTAGAGCGAGCCGTGCTCGATCTCGGCCTCGTACTCCTCCTTGCGGAGCGGCGGCCAGCCGCGCAGCGCGCCGATGCGGTCACGGATGACCTTGTAGTGCGGCCAGTGCAGCTCCCGGGCCTCCTCGTCGGTGTCGGCGATGAAGCCGGGCGAGTGCATCCCGACCGGATGGGCGGTCGTGCCGAACTTGTCGGTGGCGCGCTGGTAGAGGTCGATGTAGGGCGCGAAGCGCTCCGGGTTGCCGCCGATGATGGCGATCATGAGCGGGAACCCGTAGTGCGCGGTGCGGATGACCGACTGGGGTGAGCCGCCGACACCGACCCAGGTGCTGAGGTGTCCGGACTCGGTCTTGGGGAAGACGTCGGCGTTCTCCAGTGGAGCGCGCTTGGTGCCGCTCCAGGTGACGGGCTTCTCCTCCAGCAGCTTGGCGAAGAGCTCGATCTTCTCCTCGAACAGCACGTCGTAGTCGGCCAGGTCGTATCCGAAGAGCGGGAACGACTCGGTGAACGAGCCGCGCCCGAGGATCACCTCGGCGCGGCCGTTGGAGAGCGCGTCCACGGTCGAGAACCGCTGGAACACGCGGACCGGATCGTCCGAGCTCAGCACGGTCACACCCGACGAGAGGCGGATACGGCTGGTCCGTGTGGCGATGCCGGCGAGCACGGTCTCCGGAGTGGAGATCGCGAACTCCGGACGGTGGTGTTCACCGAGGGCGAGGACGTCGACACCGGTCTGCTCCGCGAGCACGGCCTCGTCGAGGACCTGCCGGATGGCCCGCGCGTCGGACACCGGGGTGCCCGAGTCGTCCTCCGGCACATCGCCGAACGTGTCCAGACCGAAGGTGAGTTCAGACATGGGCGGGCTCCTTCGCGAGCAGCTCCCTGACCCGCGGGGCGACTTCGCGGCCCAGCAGCTCGATCGTGCGGGCTCGGGCTTCGCGGGGGAGGTACATGAGGTCGTACTTGAGATCGAAACGGCTGAGATGCAGATCGCGGGCCATCGTGGCGATCTTGCGTGCGACGGTCTCGGGAGAGCCGACGAAGAGCGCGCCCTTGCCGACTTCCGACAGGTAGCGCTCACGGGTCGGCTGGTAGAACCCGCGCTCCTCCGCAAGGGCGGCGACGACCGGCTGCCAGTACCGCCACCAGGTCTCGATCGCCTCCTCGTCGCTGTCGGCGACGAGCCCCAGTGAGTGCTGGGCGACGGGCTGCCTGGCGTGTCCGAACTGTTCGAGCGTCCGGTGGTAGAGCTCGACGTGGCCGGCGAAGCGCTGGGGGCGTCCACCGATGACGGCCAGCATGAGCGGCAGGCCGTAGCGGGCCGCGCGTACCACGGAGTTCGGGCTGCCGCCCACGCCGATCCAGGTGGGAATGCCACCGGGCGGCATCCGGGGGCGCAGTCGCTGCTCGACGAGCGGCGGCCGGAACCGACCCGACCAGGTCACCGTCTCCTCACGCTGGAGGCGCATGAACAGGTCGAGCTTCTCCTCGAACAGCTCCTCGTAGTCGGCGAGGTCGTAGCCGAACAGCGGGAACGACTCGGTGGCCGACGCCCGCCCCAGTACCAGCTGGGCGCGACCGTTCGAGGCGGCGTCCAGCGTGGAGAACTCGTGGTAGAGCCGCACGGGGTCGTTGGTGCTCAGCACGGTCACCGAGGTGCCGAGCCGGATGCGTTCCGTCGCGGTGGCGATCGCGGCGAGCAGGACCGGAGTGGCGCTGTCGTTGTGACCTGCGCGGTAGTGCTCGCCGACACTGAACGAGTCGATACCCACGGCTTCGGCGAGCTGGGCCTCCTCGATCAACAGGCGGACGGTCTCGGCATCGCTCAGCGACCGGTCGCCGTCGGTCGCGACCTCTCCGAACGAGTTCAGCCCCAATTCGAACGCGGTGGCCGTCATGGACTCCTCCTACTGGTACCGCGGACATTCGGTGTCGCGCGACAGCCGGTTGGTTGACGCGTCAAATACTTACCCAGCATGATTGACGTGTCAACCAAAGGGAGGGTCAGTGGGAGAGCGACGCAGAGGGTTGCCCACCGCCGAGGAACTGCGGACATGGCAGGACTTCATCGAAACGATGCAAGCGCTTCGCTCGGAACTCTCCTCGCGCCTGGTCAGCGAGTCCTCGTTGTCACCGGGTGACTACGCCACGCTCCTCGCGCTGCGAGAAGCGGGAGGGCGACTGCGCCCCTCCGAACTGGCGGCCCACATCGGCTGGCAGCGCAGCCGGCTCTCGCACCAGATCAAGCGCATGGAGCGACGAGGGCTGATCCGGCGCGAGGACTGCGTCGCCGACGGCCGCGGCACCGAGGTGGTGCTCACGGCCGCAGGTGCGGAGGCGTTCCGCAACGCTTTGCTGCCGCATCTGCGTGCGGTCCGCGAACTGTTCGTCCATGCGCTCACGCCGGACGAACTCGCCGCAGCCGGGCGGATCTCGGCGGCGCTGCGCGACCGCCTGAGGGCGTCGCATGACAGGTGACTCATCAACTAATCTAAACTGACTCCATGGCAGAAACGGTGCGGTGGTTGACGACGGAGGAGCAGCACGCGTGGCGCAGCTACGTCCGCCTTCAGGAGAAGCTCCGGAGCCGGCTGTCACGCTTGCTGCAGACGGAGTCCAACGTCTCGGAGGCAGACTTCGCAGTGCTGGTCGAGCTGACGGACGTACCGGACGGGCGGCAGCGGGCTCAGGATCTTGCCCGTGCGCTGGAATGGGAGAAGAGTCGGATTTCCCACCACATCTCCCGCATGGTCAAGCGTGGGCTGGTGGTGCGGGAAGAGTGTCCCGAGGACGGACGGGGCGCTTTCGCAGTGATCACAGACGCGGGGCGCGCAATGATCGAAGCCGCTGCCCCACGTCATATGGAGGCGGTGCGCGCACTGTTTCTCGACCATGTCACGCTGGCGGAGCTGCGAGTACTGACTCAGATCTCCGAGCGCGTGGTGCAGAAACTGGACGAGGCAGCGTCCCGAGAGGCGGTTCCGCCAGGCACCGCGCCAAAGCGCAGTCGCAGGTCTTGAAGAAAGAGCCATGCCACGGGCGAGCTGTCGGGGCAGGCATCGAGCCTTTCGATGAGGACCGAGGGGCACCGCCGGTCACGGCCCCCTCTGCGCCTGCCGGCAGACGTGGTGACTCAGCGGGCCGTCCGCGTGTGGACGTACTCCACGAGACGGGTCAGCGCGTCCGGGTTCGTGGACGGCATGACGCCGTGGCCGAGGTTGAAGACATGGCCCTCCAGCTGCGCCGCCGCCTCCAGGACCTCGCGGGTCTTGGCCTCGACGGCCTCCTGCGGGGCGAACAGGACCGTCGGGTCGAGGTTGCCCTGGAGCGCCTTGCCGGGACCGACCCGGCGGGCGGCCTCGTCCAGCGGGACCCGCCAGTCGACGCCGACGACGTCCGCACCGGCCTCGCCCATCAGGCCCAGCAGCTCGCCGGTGCCGACGCCGAAGTGGATGCGCGGGACGCCGTACGCCTCGACCGCGCGGAAGACCTTCACCGAGGCGGGCAGGACGGAGCGCCGGTAGTCGGCGGGGGCGAGAGCGCCGGCCCAGGAGTCGAAGAGCTGGACCGCACTCGCGCCCGCCTCGATCTGCACCTTGAGGAACGCGGCGGTGATGTCCGCGAGGCGGTCGAGCAGGTCGGCCCACAGCTCGGGGTCGCCGTACATCATCGCCTTGGCGTTCTCGTACGTGCGGGACGGGCCGCCCTCCACGAGGTAGCTCGCCAGGGTGAACGGGGCGCCCGCGAAGCCGATGAGGGGCGTCTGACCGAGCTCGGCGGTCAGCATGCCGATCGCCTCCGTTACGTAGGACACGTCCTCCGGGGTCAGATCGCGCAGCTGGGCGAGGTCGGCACGGGAACGGATCGGGCGCTCGACGATCGGGCCGACGCCGGGCTTGATGTCCAGGTCGACGCCGATGGCCTTGAGCGGGACGACGATGTCGCTGAAGTAGATCGCCGCGTCCACGTTGTGCCGCCGCACCGGCTGCAGCGTGATCTCGGTGACCAGCTCGGGCCGCATGCAGGACTCGAGCATCGGGATGCCCTCGCGCACCTTGCGGTACTCGGGCAGCGAGCGCCCGGCCTGCCGCATGAACCACACGGGCGTGTGCGGCACGGGCTCGCGCCTGCACGCCTTCAGAAAGGCGGAGTCATACGTCGCTGTCGGCTGCTTGCCCGTGGGGCTTCCGTTCGCACTCACGACGAAAAGTCTCGCACGCCGCACCGACAAGGGGGGCAGGGGGCAGCCGGCCTCAAGGGCGCGGGGAACTGCGCGACCAGCCACACACGGCCCGCACCCACCGTGCGACAGGAACCACCCACGACGAGGCGGGGTCTGGGGGCGGCAGCCCCAGCGAGGCCGGCACCAACAGGCAGGGCGGGGTGTCACCCTGCACTCAGCCCCCGTTCCGCTTAATCTGCACCGCATGGCTGCGGCTCAGGGACGACTGTCGGACGACGCTGGCGGAACGGACGACCCGAAGGAGGAGGACCTGCATTCGGGCGAGACAGCTCCGCTGCCCTTCCGGGCCGCCGTGGACGCACTGCGGTCCGCGCGGCTGCGGCCGCAGATCGAGGTCGAGCCGACCCGCGCGCCGCAGCGGCTGGCCCCTCACTCGTACGCGCTGGAGGCCACCGTCGTCGACGGCGACGAGGACCTGGCCGACGGCCGGCTGGTGCTGCTGCACGACCCCGCCGGGCACGACGCCTGGCGGGGTACCTTCCGGTTGGTGACGCTGGTGCGCGCGGAGCTGGAGCCGGAGATGGCCGCCGACCCGCTGCTGCCGGAGGTGTGCTGGACCTGGCTGACGGGGGCGCTGCAGGCGCGCGGTCTGACGTACGGGGAGGCGAGCGGCACCGTCACGCGCGCGAGCTCCCACTACTTCGGCGGGCTGTCCGCGCGCCCGTCCGCCTCGCAGATCGAGATCCGTGCCTCGTGGACACCGCGGGAGGGCCTGGGCGGGGTGCCGGACACGGCGGCGCATCTGGCGTCCTGGTGCGATCTGCTCGCGCAGGTCGCGGGCCTGCCGCCGGCCGGTCCGGGTGACGCCTCGGTGGTGACGCTGCCCCAGCGGCGCGGCCCGCAGTCACGCTGAGCGTCACCCGGCTGGGCCGTTTCAGGCCGAACCCTTTATTGATACGACCATTTTCGGCCGTACCACGATGCGAACCGAAGCCGTTCGATCTTCGAATGATCGACCGTGTGTCCGAATTGCACAGATTGTTACTCACTGGATCGCGATCATTTTCTAAAGGCAGACCGGTTTGGTGCCGAAGACGTCTGTGACCTTGAAAGCACGGTTCGTCCCGGCTTCACCCCCTACGAGCCGGCCCCGTCCCGCACCCCAGGAGGCCTGGTGTCCGTTCTCCTCGAGCAGCCCGCAAGCCTGGTCGCCTACCGCCCGAACAAGCCGACCGCCATGGTGGTCGTGGCCGACCCGCGCGTCCGTTCCACCGTCACCCGCCATCTGTGGGCGCTCGGTGTGCGCGATGTGATCGAGGCCTCGTCCATCGCAGAGGCTCGTCCCCGCATCGGCAACCCCCGCGACATCTGCGTCGCCGACGTCCATCTGCCCGACGGCTCCGGCCTCACGCTCCTGTCGGAGACCCGCGCCGCCGGCTGGCCCAACGGTCTCGCCCTGTCCGCCGCCGACGACATCGGCGCGGTGCGCAACGCCCTCGCGGGCGGTGTGAAGGGCTACGTCGTCACCGGCACCCGCACCAACGTCGGGCTCCCCACCCGACCGGGTGCCGCTCCCATCGGCGCGGCCGCCGCCCGTCTGCACCGCCGCCCCCCGGGTGCCCCGAGTCACCCGGGTGGCTACCGCGAGCTGTCCGGCCGCGAGGTGGAGGTACTGCGGCTGGTCGCCGAAGGCCAGTCGAACAAGGCGATCGGCGTCTCGATGGGCCTGTCCGCCCTGACCGTCAAGAGCCACCTCGCCCGCATCGCCCGCAAGCTCGGCACGGGCGACCGCGCCGGGATGGTGGCGGTGGCCCTGCGCACCGGCATCATCCACTGACCCCACCGCACCCCCGATCCTTCGAACCGCCCCTCCCCCGCCACCCCGCCTCACCACCACGGACGTGAACCGGATCGGCCGCCGATCCGCTCCGTCTCCCCCACCCGTCGTGCACCCGGTCCCGCACCTGCCTGACTGGTTCACGACCTCGCGCGCCCGTCGACGGAACGTTCCGTCGGCGGGCGCTGTCCATCCACGGATACCCTTGACAGGTGACCGACGCCCAAGACACCGCAGCAGACACTTCACTGCGAACCACCGGGGGCGCCCCTCCGGACGACGGCGGAACTTCTGCAGCAGGGGCGCCCGACCTGTCACCGATCCCTTTGCTGGAGCCGCGCGAGGGCATTCCGCCCGTGATCGCGGACGAGGCCGCCCTCGCGGAGGTCATCGCCGCCTTCGCCGCGGGCTCCGGCCCGGTGGCCGTGGACGCCGAGCGCGCCTCCGGTTACCGCTACGGACAGCGCGCCTACCTCGTGCAGCTGCGCCGGGAGGGCGCGGGCACCGCGCTGATCGACCCCGCCGCCTGCCCCGACCTGTCGGGGCTGGGCGAGGCGCTGTCCGGCGTGGAGTGGGTGCTGCACGCGGCCACCCAGGATCTGCCGTGCCTGCGGGAGATAGGCATGATCCCCACGCGGCTGTTCGACACCGAGCTGGCCGGACGGCTCTGCGGGTTTCCGCGGGTCGGCCTGGGGGCCATGGTCGAGAACGTACTCGGCTTCGTCCTGGAGAAGGGGCACTCCGCGGTCGACTGGTCCACCCGCCCGCTCCCCGAGCCCTGGCTCCGGTACGCGGCCCTCGACGTCGAGCTGCTCGTCGATCTGCGCGACGCCCTGGAGAAGGAGCTGGACCGGCAGGACAAGCTGGAGTGGGCGTGGCAGGAGTTCGCCGCGATCGCGTCGGCTCCGCCGCCCGAGCCCCGTAAGGATCCGTGGCGTCGTACGTCGGGGATGCACAAGGTACGGCGTCGGCGGCAGCTGGCCGTCGTGCGGGAGCTGTGGCAGATGCGGGACCGGATCGCCCAGCGCAGAGACGTATCGCCGGGCAAGGTTCTCAGTGACGCGGCCATCGTCGAGGCCGCGCTTTCCATGCCGGCGAATGTGCACGCCCTGTCGGCCCTGAACGGGTTCGGGCACCGGGTGGGGCGGCGGCAGCTGGAGCAGTGGCAGGCCGCAGTGGATCGCGCGAAGGCGCTGCCGGAGGACCGGCTGCCGCAGCCGGGGCAGCCGGTGGCCGGGCCGCCCCCGCCACGGGCGTGGGCGGACAAGGATCCGGCGGCCGCGGCTCGGCTGTCCGCGGCGCGCACCGGGGTGTCCTCGCTGGCCGAGCAGCTCAACCTGCCTCAGGAGAACCTGATCACGCCGGACACCGTGCGGCGCCTGTGCTGGGAACCGCCGAAGCCCGCCGACGGGGAGGCCATTGCTGCCGCGCTGGTCGGGTACGGGGCCCGGGCGTGGCAGGTGGCGCTGGTCACGCCGGTTCTGGTGGCTGCCCTGTCCGCCAAGGCGCCGTAGCGGCGCTCTACCTGGTCGCCCCCTTCATGAACCCGTTGTAGATGAAGCGCTGCAACAGCAGGAAGACGATCAGCGTGGGCAGGATGACCAGGACCGCGCCCGCCGCGATCGTCTCCCAGTGCGCCCCGAAGGGGCCGCGGAAGCGGAACAACGACGTCGACATCACGCCGAGGTCCTCCGACGGCATGTACAGGAAGGGGATGTAGAAGTCGTTGTAGACGGTGATGCCCTTCACGATCACGACCGTGGCGATCGCCGGTTTCAGCAGCGGGAAGATGATCTTTCGGTAGATCGTGAAGGCGTTTGCGCCGTCCAGGCGGGCCGCCTCGTCCAGGGAGGTCGGGATGGAGCGGACGAACTGCAGGAAGATGTAGATCGACACGATGTCCGTGCCCATGTAGAGCACGATCGGCGCCCAGCGGGTGTCGAACATCCCGAAGCTGTTGACGATCTGGAAGGTCGCCACCTGGGTCGTGACGCCGGGGACCAGGGCGGCGATCAGGAACAGGGCCACGACCAGTTTCTTGAAGCGGAAGGTGAAGCGGTCCACGGCGTACGCCGTCATCGAGCCGATGAGGACCGTGCCGCCGATGGCGAAGAGCAGGATGATCGCCGTGTTGGCGAACGCCGAGAGCATCCGGCCGTCCTGGAACGCGGTCGCGTAGTTGCTGAAGTTCAGCAGGTCGTCGGGGAGGGCGAGTGCTCCGCTGTCGTTCGCCATTTCCCGTTCGGACTTGAGGGACGTCAGGAGTACGGCGGTCAGGGGAAGCAGGACCACCACCGTCGCGGCGATCAGGGACAGGTACACCAGGGTGCGGGCCACTGCGCGGTGTGTCATGCGAGGTCCGCCTTGTCGTCGGGGACGAGGCGCCGCTGTACCCAGGTCACCGCCAGGACGATCAGCAGCAGCACGACCGCGGCAGCCGAGGCGAGCCCCGTCTTGTTGAACTGGAAGGCCAGCTTCACGGTCTGGATCACGAAGGTCTCGGTGCCGGTCGCCCCGCCCGTCATGATGTACGGGATCTCGAAGACCGAGAGCGATCCCGAGACGGAGAGGATCACGGTGAGGGACAGGACCGGCTTGATGCCCGGCGCGATGATGTAGCGGAACTGGTGCCAGCGGCTCGCGCCGTCCAGTTCGGCCGCCTCGTACAGCTCCCCGGGGATCGATTGGATCGCGCCCAGGAAGAGAACGAAGTTCAGGCCCAGGTAGCGCCAGACGGAGACGGCGGCGAGGGAGGTGTTCGCCGACGTGGGCGTGCCCAGCCAGGCGCGGTCCGTCTCCACGCCGAACAGGCCGAGGACGGAGTCGAGGGTGCCGCCGTCCTGGAAGAAGTAGAGGAAGACGAAGCCGATCGCCACCCCGTTGATCAGATACGGGAAGAACAGCACACCCTTGAAGAAGTTCCGGAAGCGGACGTTGAAGCTGAGGATCGTGGCGAAGTAGAGCGCGGCGACTATTTGGACGACGGAGGCGGCCAGGTAGTAGCCGCTGACCCAGAAGACCTCGAACAGGTCGGAGCGGGTGAACAGTTCGGCGTAGTTCTCGGTGCCCGTGTAGTGCAGCTCGGGGCTCACGCCGTCCCAGTCGGTGAAGCTGTACGCGACCATGTTGGCGATCGGCGCGTAGGTGAAGACGAGCAGCAGCGCGAGCGGGGCGAGCAGGAAGAGCCAGGGGGTGGCCCCGCGCCACAGACGTGCCGAGCGCGGGGCGGGGGCCGGTTCGGGTGCGGTCGGCCCAGATGTGGGCTCGACGGCCGCCTTCACGGTCGTGTCCGTCATCAGGACCCCAGGGACGCTTGCGTGTCGGTCCACTTCTTGCTGAGGCCGGTCAGGAAGTCGTCCAGACTGCCCTTCGTGGCGCCGCGGGCCAGGTCGACCAGGTCCTGGCGGTAGTCGGGCTTGTTGATGCCGACCTCGGACTGGTTGTCGATGGACTTCACCTCGGCGCCCTTGGTGTCGTCGAGGTCGAGGAGCTTGACGCCCTCCTCCTCGTACGGCTTCAGCACGTCGGGCAGTGGGGCGTCCTTGAGCGGGGACAGCGCCAGGTTCTCCGCCGCGTAGCCGGACTTGTCGGTGAACCAGTCGATCCAGGCGCGGGCGGCTTCCTTGTGCTCGGAGTGGATGTTGACGGCCTGGTTGTAGTCGGGCAGGGCCACCGCGCAGAACGTGCCGTTCCGCTGGGCGGGGAAGGGCATGAACCCGATGTCGTCGGGGTCGGCGCCGGCCTGTTTCGCGGCGCCCTGCATCTGGATGACGGCCCAGGAGCCGAGCCACATCGTGGCGATCTCGCCCTTGGCGATGCGGGGCTTGGACGCCTCCCAGTTGGTGGTCGTCGGGTCCTTCTCGATGAGCCCTTCGCGCACGATGTCGTACAGCAGTGTGTCGGCGACACGGAGATCGGCGCCCTCGGCCCACGGGTCGCCCTCGGCCAGCTTGGTGGTGGCCTGCTCGTCGCAGCTGACCGAGCCGTTGACCTGCGTCCACTGGGTGAGCGGCCACATGTCCTTGAAGTTGGTGTAGTACGGGATCGCGTCGGTCTTCGACTCGATCGCCTTCAGAGCGTCGAGGAACTCGTCCGGTGTCGTGGGCCAGTCGGTGATCCCGGCCTCCTGCCACACCTTCTTGTTGTAGATGAAACCCGGGACCGCGCCGAGCGGGCTCTGGCCGTAGACCTTGCCGTCCACGGTGGTGTAGCCGGTGAAGCGGTACTTCTCGCTCCGCTCTGCCTGACTGCCCAGCGAGGCGAAGAACTTGGGGTAGTCCTTCTTCTCGACGACCGCGGGGATCATCAGGACGTCACCGTAGTTCTCGGTGTTCATACGGATCTTGACTTCGCCCTCGTAGTCGGTGATGGCGTCGAACTCGACCTTCACCTTGGGATACGTCTTGTTGAACTCGGCGGCGTACTTCTTCATCGTCCCGTCCTGCACCAGGTCGGTCCGGTGGGTGAGAACCGTGATGGTGCCGCTCACCTTTGACGGGTCGTCGGCCGCCTTGGCCTCCGCACCCTGCGAACTGCCTCCGGTGCCGGTGCACGCCGAGAGCAGCAGGGCACCCGTGGCCATGGCGAGGACTGTACGGCGGTTCATGTGCATCAGCTCCGTTCTCGGGACGGACGAGCACGAGCGGGTTGGCTGGTTCCGAACTCTGACAACGTTTTCTTAACCGGTAAAGTCCCTATCTCGCCAACGATGCCAAACTGTTCCCCACTGCTGGGATGGATCGGTTTAGGGAGTTCGCATGCTTCAGGCGGCACCGCTCACCGAAGGATGGGTCCTGCGGCACGAGGGAGGTCTGCTCCCGGCCACCGTGCCCGGCTGTGTGCACACCGATCTGCTGGCGGCCGAGGTGATCCCGGATCCCTTTCTCGGGCGGAACGAGGCCGAGGTGGCGTGGGTCGGGCGACGCGACTGGACCTATGAGACCGAGCTGCGGGCAGCCTCGGCGCAGGAACAGACCGACCTCGTCTTCGACGGGCTCGACACGGTCGCCGAGGTCTCGCTCGACGGTCAACTCCTGGGCCGGGTACGGAACATGCACCGCTCGTACCGCTTCGACGTGACAGGGCTGAACGGGCGGCTGTCGGTGCGGTTCACCTCCGCTTACGCCGAGGCGGAGGCCGTACGCGGCAAGCTGGGCGAGCGGCCCGCCGCCTATGCCGAGCCCTACCAGTACGTGCGGAAGATGGCCTGCTCCTTCGGCTGGGACTGGGGGCCGACCCTGGTGACGGCCGGGATCTGGCGGCCGGTGCGGCTGGAGCACTGGTCGACGGCCCGGATCGCCCATGTGCGACCCCTCGTGACCGTCGAACAGGGCACCGGACGCGTCGAGTTGGCGGTCGACGTCGAACGGACCCGGGTCGAGGCACCGCTCACCGTGGAGGCGACGGTCGGCGGTGTGCGGGCGCGGGCCGACATCGAGGGGGCGAGCGGCGTCGTACGGCTGGAAGTTCCGGACGCTGAGCTGTGGTGGCCGCGTGGATACGGCGAACAGCCGCTGCACGACGTCGAGTTGACGCTGCTGCACGGTCAGGACGTGCTGGACGTGTGGCGCCGCCGGATCGGCTTCCGGACGGTCGAGCTGGACCAACGGCCCGACGCGCACGGCACCGGCTTCACTCTCGTCGTCAACGGCGAGCGGCTGTTCGCCCGGGGCGTCAACTGGATCCCGGACGACGTGTTCCCGTCCCGGGTGACCCGCGAGCGGTACCGGGAGCGGCTGCGGCAGGCGGCCGACGCGGGCGTGGACCTCGTACGCGTCTGGGGTGGCGGGATCTACGAGAGCGAGGACTTCTACGACGCCTGCGACGAGCTGGGGCTGCTGGTCTGGCAGGACTTCCCGTTCGCGTGCGCGGCCTATCCGGAGGAGCAGCCGCTGCGCGGGGAGGTGGAGGCGGAGGCGCGGGAGAACGTCGTACGACTGATGCCGCATCCCTCGCTCGTGCTGTGGAACGGCAACAACGAGAACCTGTGGGGGTTCCGGGACTGGGGCTGGGAGCCGCCGCTGGCCGGGGACTCCTGGGGCGAGGGTTACTACCTGGGTCTGCTGCCGCGTGTGGTGGCCGAGTCGGATCCGACGCGGCCGTATACGGCGGGCAGTCCCTGGTCCGGGTCGTGGGAGCGGCACCCGAACGACCCGGCCCACGGCACGCACCACTCCTGGGAGGTGTGGAACCGGGAGGACTACGCCGAGTACCGCGCGAACGTGCCGCGTTTCGTGGCCGAGTTCGGCTGGCAGGCACCTCCCACGTACGCCACGCTGCGGCGCGCCCTGCCCGGTGAGGAGCTCGCGGCCGACTCCCCCGGCATGCTGCACCACCAGAAGGCGGACGACGGCAACGGCAAGCTGCGCCGCGGACTGGAGCGGCATTTCGCCTTTCCCGAGGGCGACTTCGACCGCTGGCACTACCTCACACAGCTCAACCAGGCGCGTGCCGTCGCCGCCGGGATCGAGTACTGGCGGTCGCACTGGCCCGTGTGCGCGGGAGCGGTCGTCTGGCAGCTCAACGACTGCTGGCCGGTGACCTCATGGGCGGCGATCGACGGGGACGGGCGGGAGAAACCGCTGTACCACGAGCTGCGACGGCTGTACGCGGACCGGTTGCTGACGGTGCAGCAGCGGGACGGCCGGCTGGTCCTGGCGGTGGTCAACCAGGCCGGGCGGGCGTGGGCGGGTGAGGTGACGTTGCGCCGGATGTCCGTCGAGGGCGGGGTGATCGGCACGACGGACGTGGGCTTCACGGCCGGGCCGCGAGCCGTGACGGTGGTGCCCGTGCCGCGGGAACTGGAGCCCGTCGGGACGAAGGAGTTCCTGGTCGCCGATGCGTGGGGGTCCTCCCGCGCATGGGGGTCCCCCCGCGCATGGGGGTCCCCCCGCGCGAGCGAAGCCGAGCGTGGGGGAGAAGCCGAGCGTGGGGGAAGGCTGCGGGCCCTGCACTTTCCCGCGCCGGACCGCGACATCCCGTACCCCCGGCCGGAGTTCGACGTGGCGCTCGTGCCGGGCGGGATCACGGTGACGGCCCGCACCCTCGTACGGGATCTGCTGCTTCAGGCCGACCGGCTCGACCCGGACGCGCGGGCCGATCGCGGGCTCGTGACCCTGCTCCCCGGGGAGCAGGTGACGTTCGGCGTCAGCGGCTGGAAGACTCCCGAGGCGGCCGCCGCCCGAGCCGCCCTGTACTGCGTGGAGCCCACCCCATGACCACTCCCCGCGTCACCATCAAGGACGTGGCCGCGCGCGCCGGCGTGTCCAAGGGTGCCGTGTCGCTCGCCTTCAATCACAAGCCCGGACTGTCCGAGGCGACCCGGGACCGGATCTTCCGGGCCGCCCAGGAGCTGGGCTGGGCGCCGAACCTGACCGCACGGACACTGGCCGGGGCGCGGGTGGACGTGGTGGGGCTGGCGATCTGCCGGCCGGCGCAGATGCTCGGGCTGGAGCCGTTCTACATGGAGTTCATCTCGGGCCTGGAGGGCGTGCTGACCGAGCACTCCTGCTCGCTGCTGCTACGGCTGGTGAAGAACCTGGACGAGGAGGCCGGGCTGCTCGACTCCTGGTGGAAGGGGCGGCAGATCGGCGGCTCGATCCTGGTGGACTTCCGGGCCGACGACCCCCGGGTGGCCGTGGCCGAGCGGCTCGGGCTGCCGGTGGTCGCCGTCGGTCATCCGTCGCTGACCGGCGGGCTGACCTCGGTGTGGACCGACGACGCCACGGCCGTCACCGAGGCGGTGCGGTATCTGGCCGCCCTGGGGCATCGCCGGATCGCCCGGGTGGGCGGTGCGGCGGCCCTCGGGCACACCGCGATCCGTACGGCCGCGTTCGACGAGGCGGCGCGCGGACTGCAGCTGGCCGGCGCCTGGCAGGTGGCGACGGACTTCTCGGGCGACGCGGGCGCGCGGGCCACCCGGTCGCTGCTCACCGCGTCCCCGCCGGACCGGCCGACGGCGATCGTGTACGACAACGACATCATGGCCGTGGCGGGGTTGTCGGTGGCGGCGGAAATGGGGCTGAGCGTCCCCGGCGACGTCTCCCTCCTGGCCTGGGACGACTCCCAGCTGTGCCGCCTCACCCACCCGACACTCTCCGCAATGAGCCATGACGTGCACGGATTCGGGGCGGAGGTGGCGAGAACCCTGTTCGGCCTGATCACGGGCGAGGGACCGGGCTCGCATCCGGTACCGACCCCGGTACTGACGCCGCGGGGATCGACGGCACCGCCGCGGGGGTAGGCGCCTGCTGAGGCGACGCCCACCGGTGTGACCTTCACCGCTCGACCCGGCAGGACTGTGCAGCTACGTTACTCATTAGTAGCATGGTCATAAGCGCGCGCTCAGCGCCCCCGCACCTCTGGAGGAGAGCCATCGTGCCTCGTACCGTCAGGGACGTCGTCTTCGTCGACGGCGTCCGCACCCCGTTCGGCAAGGCGGGCCCGAAGGGCATCTACCACGAGACCCGCGCCGACGACCTCGTCGTGAAGGCGATCCGGGAGCTGCTGCGCCGCAACCCCGGTCTCGACCCGAAGAAGATCGACGAGGTCGCCATCGCTGCGACCACCCAGATCGGCGACCAGGGCCTGACCCTCGGCCGCACCGCCGGCATCCTCGCGGGCCTCCCGCAGTCCGTCCCCGGCTACTCCATCGACCGCATGTGCGCCGGCGCCCTGACCGCGGTGACGACCACCGCCGGTTCCATCGCCTTCGGCGCCTACGACGCCGTCATCGCCGGTGGTGTCGAGCACATGGGCCGCCACCCCATGGGCGAGGGCGTGGACCCGAACCCGCGGTTCGTCAGCGAGAAGCTGGTCGACGAGTCGGCCCTGTTCATGGGCATGACCGCGGAGAACCTGCACGACCGCTACCCGCACATCACCAAGCAGCGCGCCGACGAGTACGCGGTGCGCTCGCAGGAGAAGGCCGCCAAGGCGTACGCCAACGGCAAGATCCAGCAGGACCTGGTGCCGATCTCGGTGCGCCGCACCAACGCCGAGGCCGGCGAGACGGGCTGGGGCCTGGTCACCGCCGACGAGCCGATGCGCCCGGGCACCACCCTGGAGAACCTGGCGGGCCTCAAGACCCCGTTCCGCGTCCACGGCCGGGTCACCGCCGGTAACGCGGCCGGTCTGAACGACGGCGCCACCGCGTCGATCATCGCGAGCGAGGACTTCGCCCGCGAGAACAACCTGCCGGTCAAGATGCGCCTGGTCTCCTACGCCTTCGCGGGCGTCGAGCCGGAGGTCATGGGCTACGGCCCGATCCCGGCCACGGAGAAGGCCCTCGCCAAGGCCGGTCTGTCGATCGAGGACATCAACCTCTTCGAGATCAACGAGGCCTTCGCCGTCCAGGTCCTGGCCTTCCTGGACCACTACGGCATCGCCGACGACGACGAGCGCGTCAACCAGTACGGCGGCGCCATCGCCTTCGGCCACCCGCTGGCCTCCTCCGGCGTCCGTCTGATGACGCAGCTGGCCCGCCAGTTCGAGGAGCAGCCGCACGTCCGCTACGGCCTGACCACCATGTGCGTCGGCTTCGGCATGGGCGCGACGGTCATCTGGGAGAACCCGCACTTCGAGGGGGACAAGTGAGCACCACCGCTGAGCTGTTGAAGGGTGCGGCCGAGCTGTTCCCGGACGAGGTCGTCACGAGCGCGCACGTACGCCACTTCGATCTGCCGTTCCAGGCCGGGCGGTTCGCCCTGATCACCCTGGACAACGGGCACGACCACACCAAGCCGACCACCTTCGGCCCGGCCTCGCTGGCGAACCTCAACACCGCCATCGACCAGGTCGAGAAGGAGGCCGCGGACGGCGACATCGTCGGCGTCGGCATCACCGGCAAGCCGTTCATCTTCGCGGTCGGCGCCGACCTCAAGGGCGTCGAACTGCTGAAGGAGTACGACCACGCGCTCGCCATCGGCAAGGGCGGCCACGAGGTCTTCAAGCGCCTCGCCGGCCTCGCCGTGCCGACCTTCGCGTACTACAACGGCGCGGCCATGGGCGGCGGCGTCGAGGTCGGTCTGCACTGCACGTACCGGACCGTCTCGAAGGCCGTCCCGGCGTTCTCGCTCCCCGAGGTGTTCCTGGGCCTGGTCCCGGGCTGGGGCGGTTGCACGCTGCTGCCGAACCTGATCGGCGCGGACCGCGCGGTCAGCGTCATCATCGAGAACTCGCTCAACCAGAACAAGCAGCTCAAGGGCCAGCAGGTCTTCGACCTCGGGATCGCCGACGCGATCTTCGAGGGCGCCGACTTCCTGGAGCAGTCGCTGCTGTGGACGGCCTCCGTCCTCAAGGGCGACATCGAGGTCGAGCGCCCGGTCATCGACCGCACCGAGGCCTGGGACCAGGCCGTCGCCAAGGGCCGTTTCATCGCCGACGGCAAGGTGCACGGGGCCGCCCCGGCCGCCTACCGCGCACTCGACATCATCGCCGCCGCCAAGAACGGCGACCTCCAGCAGGGCTACGACGCCGAGGACAAGGCCCTCGCCGACCTGATCATGGGCGGTGAACTGCGCGCCGGTATCTACGCGTTCAACCTGGTGCAGAAGCGCGGCAAGCGTCCGGCGGGTGCTCCGGACAAGTCGCTGGCCCGTCCGGTCACCAAGGTCGGCGTCGTGGGCGCGGGCCTCATGGCCTCGCAGCTCGCCCTGCTCTTCCTGCGCCGCCTCGAGGTGCCCGTCGTCCTGACGGACATCGACCAGGAGCGCGTCGACAAGGGTGTGGGTTACGTCCACGCCGAGATCGACAAGCTGCTCGGCAAGGGCCGGATCAACCAGGACAAGGCCAACCGCCTCAAGGCGCTGGTCTCCGGTGTCCTGGACAAGGCCGAGGGCTTCGCGGACGCGGACTTCGTCATCGAGGCCGTGTTCGAGGAGATGGGCGTCAAGCAGCAGGTGTTCGCGGAGGTCGAGGCGGTCGCCCCGGCGCACGCGATCCTTGCCACCAACACCTCCTCCCTGTCGGTGTCGGAGATGGCGTCGAAGCTGAAGCACCCCGAGCGGGTCGTCGGCTTCCACTTCTTCAACCCGGTCGCGGTCCTGCCGCTGCTCGAGATCGTCCGCGGCGAGCAGACCGACGACGCCTCGCTGGCCACCGCCTTCGGCGTCGCCAAGAAGCTGAAGAAGACGGCGGTTCTGGTGAAGGACGCCCCGGCGTTCGTCGTGAACCGCATCCTCACCCGCTTCATGGGCGAGATCCAGAACGTCATCGACGAGGGCACGCCGGTCGAGGTCGCCGAGAAGGCGGTCGAGCCGCTGGGCCTGCCGATGTCGCCGCTGGTCCTGCTCGAGCTGGTCGGTCCGGCGATCGGCCTGCACGTCTCCGAGACGCTCAACAAGGCGTTCCCGGACCGCTTCACGGTCTCCCCGAACCTCAAGGCGGTCGTCGAGGCGGGCAAGCGCGGCTTCTACGTCTACGACAGCGGCAAGCCCGAGCTGGACCCGGAGGTCGCCGCGCTGCTGAAGCAGGGCGACACCGTCCTCACCGAGGAGCAGGTGCGGGCCCGGGTGCTGGACGCGGTGGCGCAGGAGATCGGGCTCATGCTCGACGAGGGCGTCGTCGCCGAGGCCCAGGACATCGACCTCTGCCTGATCACGGGCGCCGGCTGGCCCTTCCACCTGGGCGGCATCACGCCGTACCTGGACCGTGAGGGTGTCTCCGAGCGGGTGAACGGGAAGCGGTTCCTGGCTCCGGGCGTGGCATCGGTTCCGGTGTAAGCGCTTCGCTGTGTACGCCGGTGCCCTGCATGCCGACTGGTGTGCAGGGCACCGGCGTTCCGGTCGCCCCAGCGGGGGGACCGGAACGACTGGCTAGAGGTTCTCCCGCCAAGCCGCCAGTGCAAGCCCCGGCTCGTCCTTCTGGCGGGCAAGGCGCAGGACACCGTCCGGTGTCGTCGTCGCGGCCACCACGCCCCCCTCGGTGTCCTCCGCCAGCGCGACCCGCGCGCCCGCCGGCAGCTGGGGTCCGGACTCGGTCCACCACAGGCCCGCCGCCTCCTGCTCGGTGGGATACGCCGCGAAGGCCACCCTCCCGGAGGACGAACGCTGGGCCAGCAGGGTGCAGTCATGGCCCTCGAGGACGCAGCGCAGGACCGCCACGGGCCCCGGCCCCGCGGCGGCGACCAGCGCGATCGGCTCACCGCCGGGACGCCAGGCGTACACCATGCCCTCGGGGTCCGTGTAGAACAGCGTCGTGTACTCCTTCGAGGTGGGCAGCGCGCTCAGCGTGCCCGGCTCGATCCGTACGGGCAGCGGGTCGGCCGCGACCGGACGGGCGCCCGGCTCCTGCTGCAACCAGCGCAGGACGCCCGCGGGGCTGGTGGCGTACACCTCGACCCGTCCCGACTCCCCTGTGACGGCGACGAGTTCCTCGTCCACCTTGGAGCCCTTGAGGTCGTGCCAGCCGTTCCAGCCGCCGCGCTCCTTCTGGTTGATGGTGTGGACGCCCCTGCCGCGGTTGCGGACGAAGACGTAGGCGCGTCCTTCGGCGTCGACGGCCACGGCGGGCATCCCCGTCCGCTGGCCCTTCTTGTTGGGGTGACCGATCGGTATCCAGTCGAGGGCGGCGAGGTGGGGGCGGAAGTGTGTGGAGTGGACGAGCCCCGCCTCGCCGCCCGCGGTGGGCCGCCAGGCCACGAGGTGCGCGTATCCGTCGGCGCCCTGGCCGACGGCGAGCCCGGGGTGCAGACGCTGGTCTCCGCCCACCTTGCGGGAGGGCAGCCAGGCGCCGCCCGGATGGCGCTCGGCCCAGCACCACACGGCCTCGTCACTCGGGGCGTAGGCGCTGAGCCGCCCGTCACGGCCGCGTATGAGCCAGTCGCCGTTCACTGCACGGACCATTGACACGCCCCTACTTTAATCGGGTCTGCCGGGTTCCCTCTCGGCGGCTCGTGCGACCCTGGGGGGCATGAGTGCGCCACTCCTGGTCATCGTCGACGCCGCCAACGTGGTCGGTTCGGTGCCTGATGGCTGGTGGCGGGACCGGCACGGGGCGGCGGAGCGGTTGCGGGATCGGCTGGCGGCGGACGGGGTGCCGGGGCGGGCGGAGCCTGTGGACATCGTCCTTGTGGTGGAGGGCGCGGCGCGTGATGTGGAGTCGGTGCCCGGGGTACGGGTGGAGGCGGCGCCCGGCAGTGGGGACGACCGTATTGTCGAACTTGTTGCCGAGGTCGGCGAGCGGCGCTGTCTGGTTGTCACGGCTGATCGGGAACTGCGGGGGCGGGTGGGGGAATTGGGAGCGGATGTCGTGGGGCCGCGGGCTGTGAGGTGAGCGGGGTTGGTGCGGGCGCAAGGGTCGCGCTGCCCGACGGTGCGGGGTGCCTCCCCCAGAGGGGGGACCCCCAGCGCCCACCCGTGCCGCCCCAGCGGCACGACTGCCCGCAGCTAGGACGGCTGCCCGCAGCTACGTGCGGCGCGATTGCCCGCAGCTAATCCACTCGGGCGTACAGCACCGCCCCGTCCACCTCCCCCACCTCCTCATATCCCGCCGACAGCAAGCGTCGTAGGCTCGGCAGGCGTTCCGGTGCGTACGACTTTCCTCGGGAGTCGTCGATGATCAGGGCGGGGGGATGTGCCGCCAGCTCGGCGCGGAAGACCGGCCAGGCTCCCGCTACGGCGTGTTTCTCGCCGACCTGGGGGCCGTTGCGGCCGCCGCTGTAGTTGGTGAGCAGGCCGGCGGTGAGGTAGCGGCTGGCGGGGGCGCGGTCGGCGAGCCAGTACGTCTCCGGGTGCATGCCCCAGATCAGGACGCGGTCGCCGGGGTCGGTGCGGCGTGCGGTGGCGTCTGCGAGGCGCTGGGCGTGGGCGAGTTCGGTGCGGGGGGCCAGCAGGCCCCAGGCCAGGAAGAGGGTGCAGCAGCAGGCCGAGGTGAGGACGGCGGCGATCAGACGCTCGGGGGGCAGGATGTGCAGCGCGGCCGTCGCCAACAGGACCAGCGGCGGCAGGAGTTGCAGGTAGTAGTGGCCGAAGAAATGGAAGCCGGCCAGCACCGCCCCGGCCGATGCGGCGTACCACAGCCACAGGTCGGCAGCGCCGGTGCGGGCGATGCGCAGCACCCGCACGACCGGCGGGATCAGGCCCGCGCACCCCACGGCCAGGATCGCGGTGTTGGCCAGGGCCCGGCCCAGTACGTGGAGTTCGGAGCCCGTGAAGGAGGCGTACGCCCCCGATCCGGTGACCGTCCAGAAGAGGAAGCCGGCCGGGTCGGTGACCAGGGCCGCGCCCAGTACCGGCAGCACGGCCCCCGCACCCAGCCGCAACAGCCCTCCCCGCGAGCCCCCGCCCGCCCGGATGCACAGCCACATCACCGGCAGCAGTACGGCCGCCCCGGTCTGCTTGGTGAGGAAGGCACAGGCGACGGCCACCCCCGCGGCTCCCCAGTGGCGGCGGTCCGCGCACCACATCGCGGCGGCCGTGCAGGGCAGTATGAACACCTCGAAGCCGGCGGCCTGCGCGTCCTCGGGGTTGAGCCCCACGGAGGCCGGCAGGTACAGCAAGCCGGCGGTGCGGCCGGCGCGGTCGCCCCAGCGGCGCCGGGCGTGCGAGGCGAGCAGGACGGCAGTGAGCAGGTGGGCCAGCACCGCCAGCACTCTGACCGGTGCGAGCGACTCGGATCCGGCGACCGCGAACATCCCCTCGTACAGCCACGGCACGAGCGGCGGCTTGCGGTCCACGACCGTCTCGTACAGCTCTCCCCCGTGCGCCAGCATCCGCGCCTGTACGGCGAGATAGCCCTCGTCGGGATTCCACAGCGGCCGGACGAAGGAGGGGGCCCGGGTGAGACAGGCCAGCCCGGCCAGCAGAGGCAGCAGCCGGGGCCAGTAGCCGCGCTTCTCCCCCGGTGCGGACACGGAGCGTGTCGGGGCGAGGGACTCGGCGCGCATACGCCGTACGCTATCCGGCTCCGTATGCCCCACTGAAACAGGACATACGGTGACGGGGACTCAAACTGCGACGGTCACTCCTCGTCGCCGCGGGCCGGTTTCATCACCTCGGCGAGGGTGGTCTCCTCATGGCGTCCGAGACGGCTGTGGGAGCGGCCGTAGAGGAAGTAGACGACGAAGCCGATCGCCATCCAGATGGCGAACCGCACCCAGGTCTCGGCGGACAGGTTCAGCATCAGCCACAGGGAGGCCAGCACGGACACGATCGGGAGCACGGGCACCCAGGGGGTGCGGAAGGCGCGGTGCAGGTCGGGGCGGGTCCTGCGGAGGATGATCACGCCCAGCGCGACGACCACGAAGGCGAACAGGGTGCCGATGTTCACCAGCGCGGCGAGTTCCTGCAGGGGCGTGAATCCGGCGAGGATCGCGATGAGGACGCCGAGCAGGATCGTCGGCCGGTGCGGGGTCCTGAACCGCGGGTGGACGCGGGAGAAGAAGCGGGGCAGCAGACCGTCGCGGCTCATCGCGAAGAACACCCGGGTCTGGCCGAGCAGCAGGATCATGCAGACGGTGGTCAGGCCGACGGCGGCGCCGAAGCTGATGAAGCCCGCGTACCAGGGGTGCCCGGTGGCCTTGAACGCGTCGGCGAGCGGGGCGTCCACCGACAGCCGGCTGTAGTGCTGCATACCGGTGACGACGATCGACACCAGGACGTAGAGCGCGGTGCAGATGAACAGCGAGCCGAGGATGCCGCGGGGCATGTCGCGCTGCGGGTTCCTGGTCTCCTCGGCGGCGGTGGCCACGACGTCGAAGCCGATGAACGCGAAGAAGACGACCGAGGCGGCGGTGAAGATGCCCATCACGCCGAAGTCGGACGGCGCCCAGCCGAACATCAGCTGGATGAGCGGCGACTCCAGGCTCCTCCCCGCCTCCTGGGGCTGCGCCTCGGGAATGAACGGTTTGTAGTTGTCGGCCGTGATGAAGAAGGCACCCGCGATGATCACGACCAGGACGACGGTCACCTTGATGGCGACGACGAGCGAGGTGACGCGCGCGGACAGCTTCATGCCGAGCACCAGGATCACGGTGAGGACGAGCACCAGAGCGGCGGCGAGGATGTCGAAGCCGAAGCCCTCGGCGCCCTCCCGGGTCCCGAGCGCCTCGGGCATGTGCCAGCCCACGTTGTCCATCAGCGAGGCGATGTAGCCGGACCAGCCGACGGCCACCACCGCCGTGCCCAGCGCGAACTCCAGGACGAGGTCCCAGCCGATGATCCAGGCGGGCAGTTCGCCCAGGGAGGCGTACGAGAAGGTGTACGCGGAGCCGGCCACCGGGACGGTGGAGGCGAACTCCGCGTAGCACAGCGCGGCCAGGGCGCAGACGACGCCGGCCACCACGAAGGACAGCGCCACGGCCGGTCCGGCGTGGTTCTTCGCGGCCGCGCCGGTGAGGACGAAGATGCCGGTGCCGATGATGACGCCGACGCCGAAGACCGTCAGGTCCAGGGCGGACAGGGATTTCTTGAGCGCGTGCTCGGGTTCCTCGGTATCGAGGATCGACTGCTCGACCTTCTTCGTCCGGAAAAGGGTGCTGCTCACGGCGCACCTCCCACGCTTGGCGTCCTCGACATGATCGAGAGGGGGCGTAGTGCGTATGCCCCGGCATGGTCGGTTTCACGCTGATAGGCCGGTTTCACCACTCTTCACCGTGGTGAAACCGACCCGTTCAGGGGTTGTGAACCGGACGTGAGTAGTTGAGGTACAGGAAATCCCGGTGAGATTGATCTTGCTGGGGTTCACCTACCTCGCGGGCGCTTCGAGCTGGCGGGGAGGGTGCCCGCGCGCAGTTCGCGCAGGTCGGGGATGTGGTTGTAGAGGGTTCTCGGGGAGACGCCAAGGAGCGCGGCGATCGAGGTGATGGAGCGGCCGGGGTCGGGCAGGAGGTCGCGTGCGGCGCGGATGACTTCCTCGGTGGCGACGGTGGGGCGGCCGCCGACGCGGGCGGCAGCCAGGCCCTCGTTGGTGCCGATGACGATGAGTTCGCGGATGAACTCCACGAGGGCGGCAAAGACGTGGAAGACGAGCCGGCCACCGGGGGTGGTGTCCAGGTTCTCGTGCAGCGAGGTGAAGCCGATGCCGCGCTCGCGCAGTTCGGCCACCATGTTGATGAGGTTCTGGAGGCTGCGGCCGTAGCGGTCAAGCGAGGGAACCACGAGGGTGTCGCCGGGGTCGAGGAAGGTGTGGCACGCCTTCAGCTCGGCGCGGAGGGCGTTCTTGCCGGACTTCTTGTCCGCGAAGAGCTTCCGGCACCCGGCGGCGGCGAGGGCGTCGATCTGCCGTTCGAGCTTCTGCCCGTCAGTGGAGACCCGGGCGTATCCGATCTTGATTTCGGTGCGGACGAGAGGGGGTCCAGCACTGGCGACCTCGCGTATTCGGCTGTCGCGTATTCCTCTGCGCGTGAGGTTCCGTGGCGACCGTCTGTGGTCGTGCCGACAAACAGGCGGACAGAGGGAAAGGCTGTCACCGCGGCTGTCCAGGCCCCGGGCAGGCATTGGGCAAGGCCCCATTTCCCAGTCCGAGTCCGGGATGCCGCGGCTATACGCTCCAGTTACTTGACGCCGATGTCATGCAGCAGGCGGAGGCGCGACAACTGGTGGGTTGAGGCGGGCGAAGCCTTCCTGGCGCTGGTAAGGGAAGTACGGGTAGGGCGCTGTCCTGCCGCTCGCCGCATCGAGTTTCGCCATCTGGTTGGGCGTGAGCGTCCAGCCGACGGCACCGAGGTTCTGGCGAAGCTGGTCCTCGTCGCGGGCGCCGATGATGACGGAGGAGACGGTCGGTCGCTGCAGCAGCCAGTTGATGGCGATCTGCGGAATGCTTTTGCCGGTCTCCTGCGCGATCTCATCGAGGGCGTCGACCACGCGGTAGAGGTGTTCGTCCTCGACCGGCGGGCCGTAGTCCGCGGTGTGGTGCAGTCGGCTGTTGGCCGGTAGCGGCTGGCCGCGGCGGACTTTGCCGGTGAGCCGTCCCCAGCCGAGCGGGCTCCAGACGAGGGCTCCGAGGCCCTGATCGAGCCCGAGGGGCATCAGCTCCCATTCGTAGTCGCGGCCGATGAGGGAGTAGTAGACCTGATGCGCGACATAGCGCGGGTGACCGTATCTCTCCGCGATCGAGAGGGACTTCATCGCCTGCCAGCCGGAGAAGTTGGAGATGCCGAGGTAGCGGACCTTCCCTGCTCGTACGAGATCGTCGAGTGTGGACAGGACTTCCTCGATCGGCGTGCCGGCGTCAAAGGCGTGCAGCTGGAACAGATCGATGTAGTCGGTGCCGAGCCGGCGCAGGGCGTCCTCACATGCGGTGATCAGGCGCGAACGGGAGGAGCCCGCATCGCCTGGGCCGTCGCCCATCGGTAGGCTGGTCTTGGTGGACACGATCACCTGATCCCTGCGACCTTTGATCGCTTCGCCCAGCACCTCCTCGGAGGCCCCGCTGGAATAGACGTCGGCGGTGTCGAACATCGTGATCCCGGCGTCGAGGCAGATGTCCACGAGACGGCGTGCTTCTTGTGCGTCGGTGTTGCCCCAGGCGCCGAACAGCGGTCCTTGGCCGCCGAAGGTGCCGGCGCCGAAGCTCAGTGTGGGGACCTTGAGGCCGGATGTGCCCAGCCGCCTGTATTCCATGGCTGTTCCTCTCTCGTCGCCCGACCTGACTAATGGGCTTGGAGTTCCGTTAGTGTGGGCCTCAACGTAGCAGGTGCGAGTGATTAACGAAACTGGAGTCCCGTTATGGGGTTTGAGGGTGCGGATCCGGGGACCGTCCGTCCTGGAGGGCGCACGGCGCGGGTGCGGGCGTCGGTGCTGCGAGCGGCTGGGGACGCCTTGGCGGAGCATGGCTTTGCCCACCTGGACCTCGCTGACATCGCGCGCCGTGCCGAGGTGGGCAAGACCACCGTCTACCGCCGCTGGGGAACGGTGACCAGCTTGGTGGCCGATTTGCTGCTGGACATGGCCGAGCAGTCACTGCCGCGTACCGAGACCGGCTCGCTGCTCGGTGACCTCAAGGCCAACGCCCGGCTCGTGCAGCGCACCTTGGCCGACCCCCGGCAAGGAGCGCTGTTCAAGGCAGTGATCGCCGCCGCCACCTGCGAGGCGAAGACAGCCGAGGCCCTGCACCGCTTCTACGACATCCGCGTCAAGGAGTGGGCACCCTGCGTCCAGCAAGCCATCGACCGGGGCGAGGTGCCCGAGGGCACCGATGTCCACGAGGTCATCCGTGCTGTCTCCGCCCCCCTCTATTACCGCCTGCTGACCAGCAGCGACCGCCTCGACGAAGCCGCCGCAGACCAGGCCGCCGAGGCCGCCGCGGCTGCAGCGCGCGCGGGAGCGTACCTGCGGGGCGACGAAGGTCGTGCGTGACCGGCTTCCCGCATCCGTCGCTGAGCGCGGGTCACCGTGAGTGGTCACCTGGGGCATAGTGACGCCAGGTTCCTCCGGCCTCTTCGGCGAGCCGGGTGGTGTGGTCGTCGTTGTAGCCGAGCATCCGGGCGATCACCGGGGCAGGGGCCTGGAGGACGAGCTGGCGGATCGCCGCTGCGCGTCCTGGCCGGGTAGGGAAGCCCAGGTGGCGGAGCCGGGGTGCCAGAGCCTCCGGAGTCATGGGCTGTCCGGCCCGGCGGCCGGGGAAGAGCCATCGGGCATCGGGGTTGGTCGCGGTCATAGTGTTCGGCCGCTGCCCCAGGTAGTCCAGCAGCATTCCGTCGAACGGCGCCGGAACGGGCGACGGTGGGTCACCGAGCCGGACGAGGACTTCGCCGTCCTTGTACTGAACGTCGTCCGTGCCGAGCCTGGTAATCCGTGTAAGCGGCTGGGCGTAGAGAAGGACAAGCGCGGCGGCCACGCGGTCCTGGAGCGGGACGTCATCGCGGTTCACGAGCTGCCGCAGCGGCGCGAGCCGCTGGTGCTGAGTGATCGGCGCCGGATTGCTTGTCGAGCGGTGCGGGACGGTGACGGCGGGCATGTGCTTGGACCGCATGGCCCAGCGGAGGAAGGCGTGAGTGCGGTGCCGGGCGGTGTAGCCGCCTGCGTACCAGGCGTCGATATCGACCTGGGTGCAGTCGGCGAGAGCACGTCCATGCTGGGCGAGGTGGTCGAGGAAGGCGATCGCAAGGCAGAGCTCGTTCCGGGCCTTCTGGGTCTGGCTGCCGGTGAGCGGGCCACGGCTGGCCAGTGCGCGGAGACGGCGTTGGATGTGCCAGGCGGCGAAGAGCTCCAGGAGCTTGCGGTGCTCGGGGGCGCTGACGGTCGGCAGTTTCTCGGCGAGCCACCGCTGAAACAGCAGCAAGTGCCGGTCGGCTGGCGGCAGGACGCCGCACTGCATGAGCAGGTCGCGCAGGTAGGCGACCGCCCGCCAGGGCGTGAGCTGGCTCAGTCCCTCGTGGGTGAGCGGGACTTGGTCGCGGGCCAGGGCTTGCAGGTTCCGCTGGACGTGGGGCTGGTTGCTCCAGGTCAGCCCGCCCCAGGGGCGTTTCATCTGTCGGAGGGTGTCGAACAGTGGGAGGAGTTCGCGCCTGATGCTGCCGGTGCCGTCGTCGAGGAGTTCGTGGAGGCGCTCGGCCAGGACGCATCGGCCGCAGACTCCGCGGCAGTAGCGTCGTGCTTCCTGGTCGCACTGTTCGCAGGTGAAGTCGCCGAGGCCGCCGGCGCAGTCGGTGCAGAGCTTGCCGCCGTCCGGTGCCAGGCCCGGGGTGAGCCGTTCGACGCCGCAGCCAGTGCAGGTTCCGTAGGTCTCCAGGGCCCGGGCGTAGCAACCCGCGCAGAGGTAGCCCTCGGGCCAGTGGGCTGCCCCGAGTCGGACGGCCCGGCGGCATCGCGCGCAGAACAGGTCTTCGGCGCGGACGCGGGTGCGGCTCATCATTCGGGCCGGATGCGGGCGCGTTTGGGCCGGACGGCTGACAGGTCGACGACCGCGTCGCCGGTGGCGACCTTGCGGACGGCGGTGTTCTCGGCCTTGGTGGCGATCAGATCGGCCGGAGTGCAGTCGAAGATGTCGCAGAGCGCGGCCAGCACCGGCAGAGACAGCCGCTCGGGAGTGCCGGTGACCAGGCGGTGGACCTGCGAGAGGGAGAGATTGATACCGCGTTCGGCGAGCGGCGGGGCGAGCTCGCTGGTGGTGAACATCCCGGCGGCGGCCATCCGCTCGCGCAGTCGCCACTGATAGCTGACCTGGCGTTTCATCAGGCCCTCCTCGCGAGCTTGAGCGCGGCCTCGACCGTGGCGTCCAGGGCGCGACGCAGGGTGCGGGTGCGGAAGTCGGAAGACACGCAGGTATAGATGGAGGTGGTGGACGCATGATCGTGGCCGGCCTGCTGCTGCACGAACAGCGAATCCCAGCCGTCCTCGATCAGATGGGTGACGTAGGACCTTCGCAGTGAGTGGAAATCCAGGACCGGGTCCAGGCCGAGGTCGTCGCGGTAGGCGGCGAAGCGGGAGTCCAGCCGTTGCAGGCCGACCCGCCGGCCGCGTTCGGACGGCCATAGGGCGGGCCCGTCCGCGTGCCGCATCGCGGGCCTCACCTCGCTGACCCACTGGTCGAGGATCTCGGCCGACCACTCCCACACGGTCAGCACGCTGCGGCGCTTCGGGGGCGATCCCTTCTTCGCCTTGCCGTGGCGGACGTAGCAGACGCCGTACTCGCCGAACTCCGCCCCTTCGGGGTTGCGGCCGAAGTCGGCCGTGTCCAGCATCCGCGTCTCGTTGCGCCGCAGCCCGTAGGCGTACGCAGTCTTGAAGAGCATCGCGTCGCGGAAAGCAGGCAGCCAGCCCTTGCGGCCGCGTCCGCGAACCCGGCTCACCTCGTCGTCGGCGTGGTCGAAGAACGCCTGTAACTCGTCCCGGGTGAAGGCCCGTTTCGGGGCCTCGGCCTCGCACTCCTGCATGTGCACGGCGGTGTTCCACTCGTGACACACCTGGATCGGATGGGTGCCGAAGCGGCGCTCGCACTCGGCCGCCCAGCCGTAGGCCGGGTCGGTGGCGTAATCGCAGAACAGCCGCACTGCTCCCTGGTAGCCGCGCAGCGTCGAGCGGACACAGCCGCCGACCGCCCGCAGGTCGCTGAACCATTCGTCCGCCAGCATCGAGGACCAGCTCCACGGAAAGGCATCCGCGTGCGTGGCGAAAGCCCGCACCTTCCGCTCCCGGCCGTTGATGGTCGACAGCGCGAGGTTCCGCGCCAGCTGCTGGTTCCGCCAGCCATCGAGCATCGCCTCGAAGACCTGCTCCTCCGGCCGCAGCAGCGGAACCCCGTCGGCAAGGTGCAGCCGCGCGGCCCCCGGTAATCCCCCATCCTTGCCCGCCAATTCATCACGCTCCGTAGGTCGCATCGAGCGCGAGAATCTCGCATCAGATGCGAAGCCCGGAGGGGAACGGCAGGCCAGCCATCCGATCGAGTGGAGCAGAACGACACGACCCGGCTCTTCGGCTACCGTCTCAGCAGGTATGCGACGGAGTCTCTATCCGCTGATCAGCGGCTTCTCCGCGCCCGCCCGGCCAACGCGGCGCCATGTGCGTCCAGTTCGCATCGGATGCGATTCGCGTCGGTCCCAAGGTGAGCCCAAAAGAGGCAGTGAGATGATCTTGGTGAATCAGCAGTGCGGTTCGGCAAGGACGTCCTCGGCCGTGTCGTGGTCGTCCTCGTGGCCGTCCTGATCGATCCAGACGCCGAAGGGGCCGGGCAGGCCGTGCTCGTCGGCGCCGAGCTGGAGGGCACCGCCCTTGAGACGGCGCGGGCCGGGGATCACCGGGCGCCGCCCTCGATCTGGGCCGGGACGCGGCCGGCCCGCAGCTCCTGCAGATCGGGGATGTGGTTGTAGAGGGTGCCGGGGCTGACCCCGAGCAGCTTGGCGATCGAGGTGATCGAGTGCTCGGGGTTGGGGAGCATGTCGCGGGCGGCACGGATGATGTCCGCGTTGACCACGGTGGGCCGGCCGCCGACCCTGCCACGGGCGCGGGCGGAGGCCAGGCCCTCGCGGGTGCCGGAGACGATCAGCTCGCGGATGAACTCGGCGAGCGCGGCGAAGACGTGGAAGATCAGGCGCCCACCGGCGGTGGTGGTGTCCAGGCGCTCCTGCAGCGAGGTGAAGCCGATCTCCCGGCTCCGCAGCTCGCCGACCATGGTCACCAGGTCCTTGAGCGAGCGGCCGTAGCAGTCGAGCGCGGGGACCACCAGGGTGTCGCCGGGCTGGAGGAAGGCGTGGCACGCCTTCAGCTCGGGCCCCAGGTCGTCCTTGCCGGACCTCTTGTCCGCGAAGATCCGGCGGCAGCCGGCCACGGTGAGGGCGTCGATCTGGTGGTCGAGCTTCTGTCCGCCGGTGGACACCCGGGCGTAGCCGATACGAATCTCGGTCCGGACGGCGGGCTCAGCGACCAGGAGGTCGAACGCGGCGGGTTCAAGTGGCGTGGCCACGCCCGAAACCCTGTCAGAAAACGGTGATCCGAGGTTGTTGAACCACGGGGGTTTTGAAGGAGTTTTTGAAGGATCTGAGGGCCGTCCGGCTGCCTGCCCGGCGGTCTTCAACAAACGAGGCTTTTGAAGGTCAGTAGCTCTGCGAGCAAGTAATCGGTTGTCTGTAAGCGATGGTTGTGACTCCATTGGTGGCCATGGCTACCCAGGTGCGCCCGCCACGGCGAGATGAGATGTACGCGTACTACCGGGCCTTGCCCTATACGAGCGGGTTGCCGCAGTGGGAGCCGGCTGATGCCGCATGGCATGGTGGTCCGGAGCCGTGGCCTCCACAGCGCACTCCGGCGACCGCCGAACAGCTTGAGGAGTGGGCAGAAGCTGACGCCGAGGACGGATCTTTCCATCCGATTGCGACGTTCACCGACGGCGCGTGCGTCGGCGCATCGGCCACCATCTCCTTCGACGTGACGGTACCCGGCGGGAGCACGGTCAAGATGGCCGGCGTCACTGCCACCGGGGTTATCGCTACACACCGCCGCCGCGGTTACCTGCGGCGGATGATGCAGGCCATGTTCGATGCGGCTTTGGACCGGGGTGAGCCGTTGGCAATGCTCAGTGCGAGCGAGGGCGGCATCTACGGCCGATTCGGGTTTTCGCCAGCAACCTATCGCGCGCGGTGGGAGCTGGACCGTCACGAAGCCGCCCTCCTTCCGGCAGCGCCCGATCCGGGTTCGCTGGAGCTGGTCGACGCCGCGCAGGCGAAGCAGTTCTGGCCTGTGGTGCACGCGGAGGTGCGTGTAAACCGTGTCGGTGAGCTCACCCCCTTGCCCGGACGCTGGGATGGATTGTCCGACAGCGCAGACGGCACGAATGGACCGCTGCGATATCTCGTCCACCGTGACCAGCATGGCGATGTGGACGGCGTTGCCAACTTTCGGTTGCCGTGGTCCTCGACAGTCGCGAACGCGGGAACGCTCGTCGTCGAGGCGTTGGAGGCGACAAACCCGGTGGCCTATCGCGCCCTGTGGAGCCTGCTGGTCGACTTCGATCTCACCAGGACCATCGTGGCGCCAGGTCGTCCGCGCGACGAACCACTGCGGTGGATGCTCGCGAACCCACGGGCGATGCGCATCACCCGTCAGTCGGACAACCTGTGGGCGCGCCTTCTCAACGTTCCCCTCGCCCTGACACAGCGTTCGTACGACACGGCCGGCGAGTTGACGTTCACCATCGATGACGACCGAATGTGCTCGGCAAACAACCGGACATGGCTCCTCCGTGCGTGTGGTGCCTCGGTGACATGCGTTGCCACTGACCGGGAAGCGGACCTGACCATCACAGTGCCGGCGCTTAGTTCGCTCTACTTCGGGGGCATGTCGGCACATGACCTGGCGTATGCGGGCCACGTCACTCCGCACTCCGACGGCGTGATCGGGCAGCTGGCCCGGATGCTCCGCATCGACACCGAACCGCACAACTCCTTCGGCTTCTAGGGGCATCACTCGAACCCGGCCACTCGCAGCGCGGTCAGTCCTCGTTCTCGCCGTCCTCAGAGGCGTCCGGGTCCCGGAAGGGGCGCAGGCCCTGGTCGGGGCCGCTGGCCTTGATGTTGAACAGGTAGCGGCCCAGGAAGTTGATGTGCCGGTCCTTGAGCGGGGGGAGCCGGGCCACGTCCTCGTCGTTGATGTTGTGGCCCTCGGCGCGGAGCTGGGCAACGGCGGCGTCCAGGTAGCGGGTGTTCCACAGGACGACGGCGTTGAGGACCAGGCCGAGGGCGGCGAGCTGGTCCTCCTGGCCCTCGCGGTACGCCTGGCGGATCTGGCCCCGGCCGCCGTGGCAGGTCGCGCGGGCCAGGCGGTGGCGGGACTCCTGCACAGTGAGCTGCCGGTTCATCAAGCGGCGGTAGGTGTCGTCGACCGGGTCGACCAGGGCGAGCAGGTGCATGGTCTTATCGATCCGCCTGTACTCGGCGAACGCCGCGCCGAGCGGAGTGGGGTGCCCTCGCGGCCGAACATCCGCAGCAGGTCGTAGGCCCGGACCTGGTTCGTGATGAGCGACCCTGCGACGCGGAGCATGTCCGGCCAGTGCGTGGCGATCTGCTTGAGGTTCGCCTTGTTACAGGCCACGGCCTCCAGCGGCCCGTACCCGGCAGCCGGTCCCTCCCCTTCGGGCAGGTCGGCCCGCCAGAACCGCTGGTCGGCCAGGTCTCGGAAGCGCGGGGCGAAGCGGAAGCCGAGCATCTTGTACAGGCCGAACGGCCATGTCGGAGTACGAGGCGTTGTCGGTCGCCACCATCTCCGGCTTCACCCCACCGTCGAGGTTCAGCAGGGTGTCCAACGTGTAGAGGCTGTCGCGTCGGGTGCCGCGCACAACCATCGCGCCGATCCCCGCGACCTGGTCGTTAACCGCATTCAGCCAGGTCAGCGACTCCGGCTCACCCACCGCGCCGAGCTTGTCCACCGACAGGCGGGCCCAGCCGCCGCCCTCGGGGACGACGATCTCCACCTTCGCGTCGTCGCCGGCCTCCTCCAGCCGGTCGGCCATCTGCCGCCACGCCGCGTCCTGCCCGCGCGTGAGCTGGGCCAAGTGCTCGCCCGCGTCCTCGGTCAGGGACAAACCCGCCAGGACGTCCGCGCGCATCGCCTCCCACCGCGGCCCGTCCAACAGCCGGGCGCGCGGGTCGGCCCACCGGTTGGACGGGGAGGCGAACACGTCGCGCCGGTTCAGGCCGCGATGCAGCTGCTCCAGCACGCCCACCACGTACGCGTCGCGGTCGACCGCGCCCTGCGGCAGCTTGGTGTTGGAGAACACCGCGCGCTTCCACATCGCGGGCACCAGCTCGGCGTCGACCTCGCGGGGCAGCAGAGGCCGGTCCTTGACCCGTCAGCGCGAGAGCGCGGGCAGGCGGCGCACCGCCTTCAGGATGCGCGACCGGCCGGGGCGGCACCCAGCGCGTCCGACTCGCCCAGCAGGGACAGGAAGGGGCGCACGGTGCTGTAGCGCAGGGCCAGCTTCTCGCGCATCGCCGCTTCGGCCGAGCCGTCGTCCTCGGGCATCAGGGCCTCGACGGTCGCGACCGCGCCGGCCACCGCCGTACGCGGCACGGCCTCCTCCACCGCCCACAGCGCGGCCCCGTCCAAGTCCGCCTCGTGCTCGGCGACCAGGTCCAGCTCCTCGGTGAGGATCTTCGACGCCTTCGCCAGGATGCGCGCCGCCTTCTCCAGCTGCGGCAGCATCGCCAGCCGCTCCCGGTCCGACGCCCGCCGGGCCGGGCTGATCAGCCGGTTCGCCATCAGCACCGCGAACAGGTCCAGCGCGTCATCGACCGCCTGCGCCTCCAGCTGACGCACCACCGCCGTCAGCAGCGCGGCCGCCGCGGCTCCGGCGCCCGCTCGATCGTCTGCGCCTTGCTCAGCTGCCCGTACCGGGCCAGCGCGGACAGCCGGTTCACCGGTACCCGCGACAGGTTCACCCGGCACAGCGCGAACGCGGAGATCTCCTCCACCCGCTTCATCGCCGTGCCCGTCGACTTCACCGGAGGCGTGCGCAGCCGCTCCAGCTCCGGGCGCGTGGGCACCTCGGTGAACGTCCCGTACGCCTCGGCCTGCTCATCAGTCAGAAACTCCACCGGCACGGCCGGACCGTAGCCAGCGTCACCACCCGCCCGACGATCTTTCCGGGAACCTCAGCGAGGCCCCCGGCAGGTGTGCTAGCCGACCAGGATCAATCTCACCGGGATTTCCTGTACCTCAACTACTCACACCCGTGAACCGCTGTCGCATGACAGCGCACGAGCATGTTCTGGGGCGTATGAGTGAGTGTCCGGGCTGCGGCAGGTGTGCTCCCTGGAGAGGGGAACGTGAGTTCTTACGTCGAGTGGGTGACCTTTTCGTGGGGTGGTCGTTGGGTGCGGTGACGGGTTCTTCGGCGCCGGTTGAGGGGGGAGCGGGGTGGGCGGGCTGCGGGAGGTGGCGGCGCCGTTCGTCGTGGCCGGCCCCTCGGGGGTGGCGGTCCGCGACCGGCTCAAGCACCTGACCACCGTGGACGAGGAGGTGCTGCGCCTGGTCGGCGACCATCTGGGCGCGCTGGCCTCCCGTGACCTGAAGGCCCGTTGCGCGGCCGGGCTGGACCACGACACCGACGCCTGGGCCGAGCGCAAGCGGATCCTCACGACGCAGTCGTCGTCCCGCTGGGCCGGGAGCATCACGAAGGCCACCCACGACCAGTGGGCGCTGGCCCGCCGGGCTCAGCTCGCGCACATCCAGAACCTTGAAGCCGGGGTACGGACGATCGCGCACCGGCTGTCCCTGCCCGTGGGCGAGAAGGGCACCAAGCACTCTCCGGGCGGCTACCACAGCAGGCAGGAGTGGTTCGCCAAATCCCGCCGCCTGCACGTCCTCGAAGACCGGCTGGGCGCGGCGCGGGCCGACTGGCAGGCCGGGCTCGTGCGCGTGGTGCGGGGCGGGAAGCAGCTGCTGAACACCCGCCACCACCTGCAGGCCGCCCGGCTCACCGAAGCCGAGTGGCGCCGGCGGTGGCAGGCCGGGCGACGGTTCCTCACCGCGGACGGCGAGTCCGGCAAGCGGTACGGCAACGAGACCCTCCGCGTCACCCCCGACGGCGAGGTCTCGATCAAGCTCCCTGCGCCGCTGGCGCACCTGGCGAACGCCCCGCACGGCCGGTACGTGCTTGCCGCGCGGGTGGCGTTCGCGCACCGGGGCGAGCCGTGGCGCGACCGCGTGGCCGCGAACCGGGCCGTCGCCTACCGCATCCACGAAGACGTGCCCCGGGGTCGCTGGTACCTCACCGCCTCATGGACCGTTCCCCCGGTCACCACCGTGCCTCTGGCCACCGCCCGCGCGAGGGGCCTGGTCGGCGTCGATACCAACGCCGACCATCTGGCCGCCTGGCGTCTCGACGAGCACGGCAACCCCGTCGGTGCCCCGCGCACCTTCGCCTACGACCTTTCCGGCACCGCCCGACACCGTGACGCCCAGGTCCGCCACGCCCTCATCCGGCTGCTGCACTGGGCCAAGCGGTACGGTCTGGCCCTCGCGGTCGAAGACCTCAACTTCGCGGCGGACAAGACCCGGGAGAAGCACGGCAGACGCAAGCAGTTCCGCAAGCTCATCTCCGGCATGCCCGTGGCGAAACTGCGCTCCCGGCTGGCGTCGATGGCCGCCGAACTCGGCATCCCCCTCGTCGCCGTCGACCCCGCCTACACCTCCAAGTGGGGCGCCCAGCACTGGCAACGCCCCCTCGCCAGCAAGACCAGGACGACCACCCGTCACCACACCGCAGGCGTGGCGATCGGACAACGCGCCCTCGGGCACCCGATCCGGCGACGGACGGCACCACCCCGCGACGACCAGAGCGATCGTCGCGGGTATCGGACCGCCCAGGCCGGACCAGGCACCCCAGGGCGTGAGGAAAGCCGCCCCCGCATCCCCGGACCACGGACACGATCCGTGCGCGCCGGATGCGGTGGGAAAGCGGCCGACCAGTGTGCCCAACACCGTTCGGGGCACACGGCTGAGCACGGGTTCTGGCAACAGGACCCACTCCCGCTCAGTCCGTAGGAACGGTTTCAGTCGCGTGCGGCCTCGATCTCGTCGGCCGCGGACCGCTCGTAGCGTCCGTCGAGCCTGGCGACCAGCCCGGTGACCTGGCGGGCGATGTCCGGGGCGGTGAGCCCGATCTCCGCCATGACCTCGGCGCGGGAGGCGTGGTCGAGGAAGCGCGGCGGGATGCCGAAGTCCCGCAGCGGGACGTCGACGCCCGCGTCCCGCAGGGTCTGCGCGACGGCCGATCCGACGCCGCCGACACGGGAGTTGTCCTCGACGGTGACGACCACGCGGTGCCGCTCGGCGAGCGGCGCCATGGCCTCGTCGACCGGCTTGACCCAGCGCGGGTCGACGACGGTGGTGGAGATGCCCTGCTTGTCGAGGAGCGTGGCGATCTCCAGGCACATCGGCGCGAGGGCGCCCACGGAGACCAGCAGCACGTCGGGGGTGGTGGTGCCGGGCTCGCGCAGCACGTCCATGCCGCCGACGCGGCCGACGGCGGGTACGGCGGGGCCGACGGCGCCCTTGGAGAAGCGGACGACGGTCGGGGCGTCCTCGACCTCGACGGCCTCGCGGAGCTGGGCGCGGACCTGCTCGGCGTCCCGCGGTGCGGCCAGCCGCAGCCCGGGGACGACCTGGAGGATCGACATGTCCCACATGCCGTTGTGGGAGGCGCCGTCGGTGCCGGTGACGCCGGCGCGGTCGAGCACGAAGGTGACGCCGCACTTGTGCAGGGCCACGTCCATGAGGACCTGGTCGAAGGCGCGGTTGAGGAAGGTGGCGTAGACGGCGAAGACGGGGTGCACCCCGCCGTGGGCGAGGCCCGCGGCCGACACGGCGCCGTGCTGCTCGGCGATACCGACGTCGTAGACCCGCTCGGGGAAGCGCTTGGCGAACTTGTCGAGGCCCACCGGCTGGAGCATGGCGGCGGTGATGGCGACGATGTCCTCACGCTCCTCGCCCAGCTTGACCATCTCGTCGCCGAAGACGGAGGTCCAGTCGGCACCGCTCGTGGCGATCGGCAGGCCGGTGTCGGGGTGGATCTTGCCGACGGCGTGGAAGCGGTCGGCCTCGTCCTGGAGGGCGGGCTGGTAGCCGCGGCCCTTCTCGGTGAGGCAGTGCACGATGACCGGCCCGCCGAAGCGCTTGGCACGCGCGAGCGCCGATTCCAGGGCCTCGATGTCGTGGCCGTCGATCGGGCCGACGTACTTCAGGCCGAGGTCCTCGAACATGCCCTGCGGGGCGATGAAGTCCTTGAGGCCCTTCTTGGCCCCGTGCAGGGTCTCGTAGAGGGGCTTGCCGACGACCGGGGTGCGGTCGAGGATCTCCTTGGTGCGGGTGAGGAAGCGCTCGTACCCGTCGGTCGTGCGCAGCGTCGCCAGGTGGTTCGCGAGGCCGCCGATGGTGGGCGCGTACGACCGCTCGTTGTCGTTGACGACGATGACGAGGGGGCGGTCCTTGGCCTCGGCGATGTTGTTCAGCGCCTCCCAGGCCATACCGCCGGTGAGCGCGCCGTCACCGATGACGGCCACGACATGGTCGTCGCGTTTGCGCAGCTGGTTGGCTTTCGCGAGGCCGTCGGCCCAGCCGAGGACGGTCGAGGCGTGCGAGTTCTCGATGACGTCGTGCTCGGACTCGGCCTGCGAGGGGTAGCCGGACAGGCCGCCCTTCATCTTCAGCCTGCTGAAGTCCTGACGGCCGGTGAGCAGCTTGTGGACGTAGGACTGGTGGCCGGTGTCCCAGAGCACCTTGTCCTTCGGCGAGTCGAAGACCCGGTGCAGGGCGATGGTCAGCTCGACCACACCGAGGTTGGGGCCGAGGTGGCCGCCGGTCTTGGAAACCGCCTCGACGAGGAAGGTCCGGATCTCCTCTGCCAGCTGGTCCAGCTGCTCCAGGCTGAGCCGGTCCAGATCGCGCGGTCCCCTGATGCGGGTCAGCAGCGGCACCCGTGCCTCCTTGCAGTAGAGCTGTTCGAGCTGTTGCCGGGCCTGACGAGTCTAATGTTCCGCCCAGGCGACCGACGCCGGGGCGGTGCGTCATACATCACGCGTTCGGCTCTACCCAGCTCAGGGCTTTCTTACGACGTGACTGTGCCCGGTACCCCCATCGGTACCGGGCACAGTCACGCCGCCTGTTCCTACGCTCGACCGGCAGTCTTCTGCGTACGACGAGTGATGGAGTCGATAACCACCGTCGTCAGCAGCACGCCCGCCGTGATCATGTACTTCACCGGCTCGGCGATG
Source organism: Streptomyces sp. NPDC059866 (assembly GCF_042731325.1). Taxonomy (NCBI): domain Bacteria; kingdom Bacillati; phylum Actinomycetota; class Actinomycetes; order Kitasatosporales; family Streptomycetaceae; genus Streptomyces; species Streptomyces sp. NPDC059866. The sequence continues at coordinate 430,515 of NZ_JBHWJT010000003.1, forward strand.
GACTCCAGCTGAAGCCCGTACTGGATCGAAACGATCACCAGCACACCGAGAAGAGCGTTCCAGGTGCGGCCCCGGCCGCCGAAGAGGCTCGTGCCACCGATGACCGCCGCCGCGATCGCGTTCATCAGCAGGTCACCCGTGCCCGCGCTCTGGTTGGCCGACGCGATCTTCGACGCCAGGAACAGACCACCGATCGCCGCGAACCCACCGGAGATCGCGAAGACGGAGATCCGCACCGCAGTGACGTTGATACCCGCACGACGCGACGCCTCGACGCTGCCACCGAGCGCGAACACCTTGCGTCCGTACGCCGTCCTGCGCAGCACGAAGTCCGTGCCGACGAGGAACACCAGGAAGATCACCGTGGCCAGCGGCAGGCCCTTGTACTGGTTGTACATGAACGCCGCGGCGAAGGAGACCACCGCCAGCAGCCCCGTCCGCAGCAGCGTGTCGCTCAGCGGCCGCGAGGGGACACCCGCCGCCTCACGGCGCCGGTTGCCGAGGAACGAGGTGATGAAGAAGACCGCGGTCACCACGGCCGCCAGGCCGTACGCGGCGGCGATGTCCGTGAAGAAGTACGTCGTCAGCCGGCCGATGAGGCCGTCGCTGTCGAGGTTGATCGTGCCGTTCTCGCCCAGTGTCTGGAGCATGAAGCCCAGCCAGAAGAGCAGACCGGCCAGGGTGACCGCGAACGCCGGAGCGCCGAGGACCGCGAAGAAGAAGCCGTGCGCCGCGCCGATGACGGCGCCCGCGCCGACGGCGAACAGCACCGCCAGCCACTCGGGCCAGCCCTGGTTGACCGCCATCACGGCCGCGATGGCGCTGGACGCGCCGCTGACCGAGCCGACGGACAGGTCGATCTCGCCGAGCAGCAGCACGAAGACGATACCGACGGAGATCATGCCCGTGCCGACCATCGTGACGGTGATGTCGCTGATGTTCTGCGCGGACAGGAACGCCGAGTTGAGGGACTGGAAGACGATGCAGATGACGACCAGGCCGACGATGACGGGCAGGGAGCCCAGCTCGCCCGCCTTCATCTTGCGCTTGAACTCACCGAGGTAGCCGGCGAGGCCCTGCTCGCGCACCAGGAGCCGCGGGTCGACCGCGGTCACCGCGGCCGCGGCGGCCTCGGGGTTCTCGACGACGGTCTCGTCCTGCGGGGACGTGGAGGTCTTGTCGATGCTCACTGGGAAACCTCCCCGGTCGTGCGCGCCGCACGGCGGGTCACGGCGTTGTCGGTGGCGCCGGTGATGGCGGAGATGATCTCCTCCTGCGAGGTCGTCTTGACCTCGAAGACGCCGTTGTTGCGGCCCAGGCGCAGCACCGCCACCTTGTCGGCGACGGCCTTCACATCGGCCATGTTGTGGCTGATCAGGATCACGGCGTGGCCGCGCTCGCGCAGCCGCTCGACCAGGTCGAGGACCTGGGCGGTCTGCTCGACACCGAGGGCCGCGGTGGGCTCGTCGAGGATGACCAGCTTGGGCTCGCCGAGCATGGAGCGGGCGATGGCCACGGTCTGGCGCTGACCGCCGGAGAGCGAGGCGATCGGGATGCGGACGCTGGGGATGCGGATCGACAGCGTCTTCAGCAGCTCCTGGGCGCGGCGCTCCATCTCGACCTCGTCGAGGACGCCCCACTTCCGCAGCTCACGGCCGAGGAACAGGTTGCCGACGACGTCGATGTTGTCGCACAGCGCGAGGTCCTGGTAGACCGTCGCGATGCCCAGGGCCTGGGCGTCGTGCGGCCTGCTGATCGAAACGGACTTGCCTTCCCATTCGATGACGCCCTCATCGATGGGGTGCACGCCGGCGATCGTCTTGACCAGCGTGGACTTTCCGGCGCCGTTGTCGCCGACCAGGGCGACCACTTCACCGGCGTGGACCTCAAGCTCTACGTCGGTGAGCGCCTGAACGGCACCGAACCGCTTGGAGACCCCGCGCAACGCCAGCACGGGCGTAGCGGACACGTGAACCATCTCCTTCGCCGCCTGACCCGGCGGGAGGTTGTGCAGAAGACTGGGGGGATGTTCCGTCCGGCGCCCCGCACGAGCTTGCGGGGCTGTGTGTACGCGGGGCGCCGGAGGAGCCTGGAGAACTGCAGTCCCGTACGGGAATCCCAGGACGAGTTCCTGGGTGATTCCCGTACTTCAAAGGGACTTGCGGCTGCTTACTTCAGACCGATCTTGGCGCAGGCCGACTTGTACTTGCCGGTGCAGATCTCGTCGACCGTGTAGACGCCGTCCTTGATGACGGTGTCGTTGATGTTGTCCTTGGTCAGCGAGGTGACCGGGACCAGAACCGACGGAACATCCTTGGCGCTGCCGCTGGAGACCTTGTCCTTGGCGATGGAGTCCAGGGACTCGCCCTTGGCGAGCGCAACGGCCATCTCGGCGGCGGCCGCGGCCTCGGGGGCGTACGGCTTGTAGACGCTCATGTACTGCTCACCGGTGACGATGCGCTGGACGCCGGCGAGTTCGGCGTCCTGGCCGGTGACCGGGACCTCGATGCCGGCCGACTTCAGGGCGGTGATGATGCCGCCCGCCATGCCGTCGTTGGCGGAGTAGACACCGACGATCTTGTTCTTGCCGAGCGCGGAGATGGCCGCCTCCATGTTGGAGTTGGCGTTCTCCGGCTTCCACTCCTTGGTGTCGTACTCCTTGCCGACCTTCACCTTGCCGTCGAGGACGGAGTGCGCGCCCTCCTTGAACTGGGCGGCGTTCGGGTCGGTGACGGAGCCGTTCATCATGACGATCTGGCCGCCCTTGGCCTTGTCGCCGAGCGCCTCCAGGAGGGCCTCGCCCTGGGTCTTGCCGACCTGGACGTTGTCGAACGAGGTGTAGGCGCTGATCGGGCCCTCGGCCAGGCGGTCGTAGGCGACGACCTCGATGCCGGCGTCGACGGCCTTCTGCACGGAGTTCTTGATGGCCTTGGCGTCCACCGCGTCCAGGATCAGCACGTCCACCTTGTTGGTGATCATGGTGTCGACCTGCTGCGCCTGCAGGTTGGCGTCCTGCTTGGCGTTGTTGTACTGGATCTCCGCCTTGTTGTTCGTCAGCTCCTTGATCTTCTGCTCGATCAGAGGCCGGTCGAACTTCTCGTAGCGCGCGGTCTGGTTCTCCGGAAGGAGGAGGCCGACCTTGATGTCGTCGCCCTTGGCGGCGGAGCCGGTGGAGTCGTTGTCGCCGCCGCCCGCTTCCTCAGCGCTGCCACAGGCGGCGAGAGAAACGGCCATCGCACCCGCGGCAATGGCAACTGCGGCACGACGCATACGCGTGTTCACTTCATAACCTCCCTGACGAGGCCGCGACGTTGCGGCCGAGGTGGCTGGAAGTCAACTCGGCCGCACGTGCGACGTCAAGAAGTAAATCCTTAACGGGTTGGCAACGGTGCCATCCGTTCTCTAAGTGAAGGCGGGTGCCGCAGCCCTCAGCACACCGGCCGCACTTCCGTCCAAAAGGGTCGAATCACCCATCTCGCTGAGTGCGAGGGCGAGCGCTCCGAGCACCTCCGCACGGCCCCCAAGTGCCCCGGGAAGAATGGAGAGTTGACGCGCGGCGCTCGGGATGGCGTAGCGGCCGACGGACTCCCTGATCGACCCGAGCACCAGCTCACCGGCCTCCGCGAGATCACCGCCCAGCACCACGCGGCTCGGGTTCAGCAGGTTGCAGAGATTGGCGACTCCCATGCCGACGTGACGGCCGACGTCGGCGATCACCCGACGGCAGCCCGGGTCGCCGTCCCGCGCCAGCCGTACGACCCCTTCCATGGTCAAGTCGGTGCCGTGACTGGGCTGGAGGAGCGGGAGCACATAGCGCGCGGCCGCGAAGGTCTCCAGGCAGCCGCGGTTTCCGCAACGGCAGACGGGCCCGGATTCATCGAGGGTGATATGCCCGATCTCACCTGCGGTGCCGCCGGGACCCCGGTAGATCTTCCCGTCGATCACCAGGCCGGCGCCGACACCGCTGGAGACCTTGATGTACGCCAGGTCCCGCACGCCCTTGCCGCTGCCCCAGACCAGCTCGCCCAGGGCGCCCAGGTTGGCGTCGTTGTCCACGTGCACCGGCACGCCGAGCCGCCCCCGCAGCTCCTCGGCGGGCTTGGCGCCGGTCCAGCCGGGCAGGATGGCGGTCGAGCCCAGCGTCCCGGACTCCACGTCGATCGGGCCGGGGACGCCGAGGCCCACCCCGGCGATCTTGGCCCGGTCCACTCCGGTCGCCGCGATCAGCCGGTCGACCAGCACTTCCGCCCGGTCGAAGCCCTGCGCCGCGGAGGCGTCCACGTCCAGCGGCTCGGACTCCTCGGCCAGCACCTGATGGGCGAGGTTCCCGACCGCGACGCGCAAATGCGTGTGCCCGAAGTCCACCCCGATGACAATCCCGGCGTCACCGCTGAGCGAGACGCTGCGGGCCCGCCGGCCACCTGCCGAGGTGGGCGTGACCTCGACCTTTCCGCCGTCCTTGAGCTCCCGGACGATGTTGGAGACCGTCGCCGCGGACAGTCCGGTCGTCCTGGCGATCTCCGCCTGGGTGAGGGATCCCGCCAGCCGCACGGCTCGTACGACCCGCTCCAGGTTGGCTCGGTGCAGCGACGACTGCGACCCCGGAGTCTCCACGACGACCTCCTGCGCACGGGACCGCCTCGACGAGGCCCCGTCTATGTCCAACTAGTGAACTCTAAGCTGAGCCGTACAGGGCGCGTCCCGTCAAGAGGTTGAACAATTTCCGGGGTCGCGCGCACAGCACGCACACCGCTCCCCGGTGCGGAAGCGGTGTGCGCGCAATCGGTTACGGAACGCTACTTCAGGGTCGCCGAGGTCAGACCCGCCTGCACCTGGCGCTGGAAGGACAGATAGACCACCAGCATCGGGATCATCGCAATCGTCACGCCTGCGAACAGCACGGGCAGGTCGGTGGCGTATCCCTGCTGCTGCTGGAGCTGGATCAGACCCTGGGTGAGGACATAGCGCTCGGGATCGTCGCCGCTCTGCGGCTGCATGAGAACCGTCGGCAGGATGAACTGGTTCCACTGACCGAGCGTGTTGAAGATCCCCACGCTGATCAGACCGGGCTTGGCCATCGGCAGCATGACCTGGAAGAAGGTCCGGGTGTGCGAGGCCCCGTCGAGGATCGACGCCTCGAACACCGCCGTGGGCAGGGTCCGGAAGAAGGCATGCATGAAGAACACCGTGAACGGCATCGAGTAGGCGACGTACACCAGGATCAGGCCCTGGTAGGTGTTCAGCATGTCCAGCCGCTTCACCATGAAGAACAGCGGGACGAGGGCCAGGAACACAGGGAACATGGCGCCCGCGACGAAGAAGTAGTACAGCAGGCGGTTGCCCCAGAACTCGTAGCGTGCCAGCACGTACGCGGCCATGGAGCCGAACAGCATGGTCAGCGGCACCGAGAAGGCGAGCACGATGACCGTGTTGAGGAAGTAGTCCCCGATGCCCTTCTCCCACGCGCGCGTGAACACGTCGAAGGACCAGTTGTCCGGCCAGCCGAAGGCCGAGCCCGCGATCTGGGCGTCGGTCTTGAAGGAGCTGAGCACCAGCCACAGCAGCGGCAGGACGATCAACAGGGCCCACACGGCCAGGAAGCCGTGCGAGAAGGCGTTCAGGACGACGCCCTCGCCGCGCCGCTCGCCGGCCCGCGCCGGACGCTTGTCCACGGACCGCTGGTCAGGGATGGCCGCGGTCTCCTTGATGGGTGCGCTCATCATTGTTTCTCCCGCTCAGAACTCGACGCGCTCGCGGCGGGTGGCGCGCAGCATGACCACGGACAGGATCAGGGTGAGGAGGAGCATGACCACGCCCATGGCGCAGGCGTAGCCGCTCTTCCCGTAGATCAGGAAGTTGCGCATCATCACGGTCGACATGACCTCGCTGGCGTGGTCCGGGCCGCCGCCGAACTCGCCGCCGGGCGTGGTCATGGTGGACACCAGGATGAACATGTCCATCGCGACAATGCCCAGGTAGACCCACGCGGTCTGCACGGAGTCCCACAGCAACGGCAGCGTGATGCGGAAGAAGGACTGGGCGCGGCCGGCGCCGTCGATGAGGGCGGCCTCGTAGATGTCCTTCGGGATCGACTGCATGGCGGCGGAGAACAGCACGAGATAGAAACCGACACCGTGCCATACGACGACCAGGATCAGCGCCCAGAGCACCATGTTCGGCTCGTTGAGCCACTCGACGGGGTCGTTCGCGTCGACCAGCCCCAGTTTGACGAGGAAACCGTTGAGCATGCCGCCGCTGTCACTGCGGTAGACCGCGCCAAAGAGCACGGCCATGATCGCCAGCGACAGCACCTGCGGGAAGAAGTAGATGATTTTGTAGAACTTGGACCCGGCAACCCCCGTGACCCCACCGGCCCGGCTGCGCCCGCCCGCGTTCAGCATGAAGGCGAAGAACAGGGCGAGCAGAATGGTGATCACCGGGATGAACACCAGGAACAGGATGTTGTGCCAGATGGCGTCCATGAAGATGTCGTCCTGGAACAGCGCTGTGTAGTTGTCCAGTCCGACAAAACTGAAGGTCTGCGACTGCCCCTTCCAGTCGGTCAGCGAATACCCGAACGTCTGGATGTACGGCCAGATCACGAAGATCAGATAAAGCGCCACGGGAACGAGGAGAAACCCCGCGACGAACCGGTACTGCCCCTTGCGCATTGAACCTGCCCCTGCTGTCCCGATCCAAAGGGGCGCGGGGAACTGCGCGACAAGCCACCCACGACCCGCAGCCCGCAGCCCGCAATCCACCGCACCCCTACGGCGCTTCCCGGAAACTACTCCCGACGGTTCTTCTTCGACGCCGGATCCTCAGCAGCCTTGTCCACCGCAGCCTGCGCCCGCTTCAGCCACTCCTTCGGCTGAATCCGCTTCGCCATCAGTTCGTTGGACGCGTTCTGAATCGCCGTGTCCATCTCGCTGTACCACTCGGTGTACAGGTACCGGAAGGTGTTGTCCCCGGCCGCCTTGGACGCCTCGACGGTGGACTGCGTTCCCGGCCGCAACTGGACGCTGGGGTCGACGCCGTCCTGAAGGATCGTCAGCGAGTTCGCCTCCTTGGCGAACAGCGTCGACCACTCCCGGGAGAGCATCAGCCGCATGAACTCCTTGGCCGCCGGCAGGTTCTTCGCCTTGGCCGGGATGATGAACGGCTCACCGGAGCCGGCCCGGATCGCCTCGAACGGCATCACGCTGTCCGGCAGCAGCGGCATCGGCAGGAACTTCATGTCGAAGTCGGACGGCGTCTGCTTCAGCTGCTCGTTCTCCAGCCAGGAACCGCTGGTGATGAACGCGGCCTTGTACTGGTTCCACCGGGTCTGCGACTCGGTGTGGGTCAGGCCGTTGGTACCGGGCATCAAGTAGCCCTTCTCGACGACCTCGTAGACCGCCTCGACGGCCGCCTGCGCCGCGTCGGAGCCGACGAACGCCTTGGGGTCGAGGTTGTCGATCGCCTTCATGGCGTCCAGACCGCCCTTCTTGGCGATCAGGTCCATGATGGCGACGTTGATGTAGTACGGGTACTTGCCCTGGTGGGCGAGGCCGCCGATGCCCTGGGACTTGGCGTCCTTGCAGATGGCGAGGAAGTCGTCCCAGGTCTGGGGCTCCTCCCAGCCCTTGTCCTGGAAGAGCTTGCCGGAGTACCACAGGCCCCACACCGTGTAGATGTAGTTGAGGGCGACGACCTTGCCCTCCTGCAGGCCCGGGTCGAGCGTGCCGGGGATGACGGTGTCGCGGACCTTCTTGCCCGGATCGTCGACCGACGGGGCGTCGAGGACCTCGGCGAGGTCGAGGAGCTGGCCGTTCTTGTGGAGGACGTCGATCTTGATCTTCTGGGCGCCCGAGTTGTCGACGATGTCCGGCGGGTTGCCCGCGTTGAAGCGGGGCTGGAGCTTGCCGGTGATCTCCTGGGTGCCGGTGTGGGTGGAGGTGACCCCCCACTTCTTCTGGAAGGCGGCCTCCCAGGCCTTGGCGTAGTCGTCGCCGTAACCGCCCTTGAAGATGACGACGTCGAGCTTGCTGCCCTTCTTCACTCCGAAGGGATTGTCCTTGGACGTCTTGCCCTTGGTGTCCTCGCCCGTGTCCTCGCCCCCACCGCCGCTGGCACACGCGGACAGGAAGCTCATCGCAGGGACGGAGACCAGGCCGAGCGCGGCGGACCGCTTGATCAGTGCGCGGCGGCCGACCCCTCCGGCACCGTCGTGGTCGGCGTTCTGGGCGTTCCGGGCGTTCTCGGTGTTCTCGGCGGAAGTGGATCCCATGCTCAAGTCCTCGCCTTCTCCAGGACTCAGGCGGTGAACCGGATCCTCCCCGGCACCGCGGTGGGGTCAAACAGGTTCGTGCAGGAAGTGCGGATCCCTTGAATCGCCGACAGGTATAGTCCACTTCCCGCCAACGGGGCAAGATCGAATGCAAGGTTGGCCGTCGGCTTTTCCGAGTTGAGACCTCGCGGAAATATGAGCTGCCTGTGTGCGCCTTGCCGGAAAAATCCGCGACATTGAGCCCGAATGCCACAGCCAACACCCTTGACAGCACTGACAACTTGAGCCACTACTGGACCTTGCGCACGGAAGTTGACAACGTTGTCCAGCGCGCAGGGAGGGTGCTCGCTCATGCAGCACAGAGTTCGGCACAGATGGGGTCCGGCGGTCGTGACGGCGACCGCCTTCGCTTTGACCGTGGGCTCACAGGGTGTGGCAGTCGCACTGCCGGAAGCACCCACCGCCGACCGGGAGTTCACATCCTCGTTCGAGGCCGGGGAGCCGGCCCCGGACTGGCTCAACACCGTCGACACCGCACCGGACGGCAGTAAGCGTGCCGCGGGCGTCGACGGCGGGTACAGCAGCGGCATTCCGGGCAATGTGACCGACCATGTCACCGACGTACGGGCGAGCGGCGAGAACTCCGGTGCCGGCGAGGTGAAGGAGAACCTCGTCGACACGGAGCCGAGCACCAAGTGGCTGACGTTCGAGCCCACCGGCTGGGTCGAGTTCGACCTGGACAAACCAATCAAAATCACTAGATACGCGCTCACTTCGGCCAACGACCACGACGAACGCGACCCCGCGGACTGGACCCTGCAGGGCTCCACCGACGGCAAGGACTGGAAGACCCTCGACACCCGCACCGGCGAGTCCTTCCCGGAACGCTTCCAGACCAGGACGTACGACATCGCCGAGACCGCCGCCGTCGAGTACCGGCACTACCGGCTCGATGTCAGCAAGAACCACGGCGGCGACATCCTCCAGCTCGCGGACGTGCAGTTCTCCACGGGCGGCGACGACGGCCCCGTACCGCAGGACATGCTCTCCCTGGTCGACCGCGGCCCGAGCGGCTCGCCCACCGCGAAGGCGGGCGCGGGCTTCACCGGCAAGCGGGCGCTGCGCTACGCCGGCCGGCACACCGCGGACGGGCGGGCGTACTCGTACAACAAGGTCTTCGACGTCGACGTGGCCGTCGGCCACGACACCGAACTCGCGTACCGCATCTTCCCGTCGATGGCGGACGGCGACCGCGACTACGACGCCACCAACGTCTCGGTGGACCTGGCGTTCACCGACGGCACCCACCTGAGCGACCTGGGCGCCACCGACCAGCACGGCTTCGCGCTGTCCCCGCGAGGGCAGGGCGCCGCCAAGGTGCTGTACGTCAACCAGTGGAACAACGTCGTCTCGCGGATCGGTTCGGTCGCGGCGGGCAGGACCGTCGACCGGATCCTGGTGGCGTACGACTCCCCCGCGGGCCCGGCGAAGTTCCGGGGCTGGGTCGACGACGTGTCCCTGAAGGTCAGGGCCCCCGAGAAGCCGAAGGCACATCTGTCGGACTACGCCGTCACCACCCGCGGCACCCACTCCAGCGGCGGTTTCTCGCGCGGCAACAACTTCCCGGCGACCGCAGTGCCGCACGGCTTCAACTTCTGGACGCCGGTGACCAACTCGGGCTCGCTGAGCTGGCTGTACGACTATGCACGTGCGAACAACGCGGACAACCTGCCGACGATCCAGGCGTTCAGCGCCAGCCATGAACCCAGCCCCTGGATGGGTGACCGGCAGACCTTCCAGGTGATGCCGTCCGCCGCCGCCGGAACCCCGGACAACGGCCGTGAGGCCCGGGAGCTGGCCTTCCGGCACGAGAACGAGACCGCGCGGCCGTACTACTACGGCGTACGGTTCGAGAACGGGCTGAAGGCCGAGATGGCGCCGACCGACCACGCGGCGGTGCTCCGCTTCACCTACCCCGGCGACGACGCGAGCGTGCTCTTCGACAACGTGACGGACCAGGCGGGCCTCACGCTCGACAAGGAGAACGGGATCGTCACCGGCTACTCCGACGTGAAGTCCGGGCTGTCGACGGGCGCGACCCGCCTCTTCGTCTACGGCGTGTTCGACAAGCCGGTGACGGACGGGGCGTCGAGCGGGGTCAAGGGGTACCTGCGGTTCAAGGCCGACGACCGAACCGTCACACTGCGGCTCGCGACCTCCCTCATCAGCGTCGACCAGGCCAGGGACAACCTGCGCCAGGAGATCCCGGACGGCACCTCCTTCGAGGAGGTCAAGGACCGCGCCCAGCGGCAGTGGGACCGGCTGCTCGGCAAGGTCGAGGTCGAGGGCGCGACGCCGGACCAGCTGACGACGCTGTACTCCAGCCTGTACCGGCTGTACCTGTACCCCAACTCCGGCTTCGAGAAGGTCGGTTCGAAGTACCGGTACGCCTCCCCGTTCTCACCGATGCCGGGCCCCGACACCCCGACGCACACCGGCGCGAAGATCGTGGACGGCAAGGTGTACGTCAACAACGGTTTCTGGGACACGTACCGGACGACCTGGCCGGCGTACTCGCTGCTGACGCCCTCCCAGGCGGGCGAGATGGTCGACGGGTTCGTGCAGCAGTACAAGGACGGTGGCTGGACCTCGCGCTGGTCCTCGCCGGGGTACGCCGACCTGATGACCGGCACGTCCTCGGACGTCGCCTTCGCGGACGCGTACGTCAAGGGAGTCGACTTCGACGCGAAGGCGGCGTACGACGCGGCGGTGAAGAACGCGACGGTGGTGCCGCCGTCGTCGGGCGTGGGCCGCAAGGGCATGGCGACCTCACCCTTCCTCGGCTACACCAGCACCGACACGCACGAGGGTCTGTCGTGGGCGCTGGAGGGCTACCTCAACGACTACGGCATCGCGCAGATGGGCCAGGCCCTGTACCGGGAGACCGGCGAGAAGCGCTACAAGGAGGAGTCCGCCTACTTCCTCGACCGCGCCCAGGAGTACGTGAACCTCTTCGACTCCGAGGCCGGTTTCTTCCAGGGCAGGGACGACCGGGGCAACTGGCGTGTGGAGTCCTCGAGGTACGACCCGCGCGTGTGGGGCTACGACTACACCGAGACCAACGGCTGGGGCTACGCCTTCACCGCCCCGCAGGACAGCCGGGGCCTGGCCAACCTGTACGGCGGCCGGTCCGGGCTCGCGGAGAAGCTGGACGAGTACTTCAGCACGCCCGAGACGGCGTCGCCGGAGTTCGTCGGCTCGTACGGCGGCGTGATCCATGAGATGACGGAGGCGCGGGACGTCCGGATGGGCATGTACGGGCACTCCAACCAGGTCGCCCACCACGCCATCTACATGTACGACGCGGCCGGACAGCCCTGGAAGGCGCAGAGAAACGTCCGTGAGGTGCTGTCCCGGCTCTACACCGGCAGCGAGATCGGCCAGGGCTACCACGGCGACGAGGACAACGGCGAGCAGTCGGCCTGGTTCCTCTTCTCCGCCCTCGGCTTCTACCCCCTGGTGATGGGCAGCGGCGAGTACGCGGTCGGCTCCCCGCTGTTCACCAAGGCCACCGTCCATCTGGAGAACGGCCGGGACCTGGTGGTCCGGGCCCCGAAGAACAGCGCGAAGAACGTATACGTCCAGGGCCTGAAGGTCAACGGCCGTACCTGGTCGTCGACTTCACTCCCCCACTCGCTGCTCGCGAAGGGCGGAGTCCTGGACTTCGACATGGGCCCGAAGCCCTCGAAGTGGGGCACGGGCCAGAACGCCGCGCCCGTGTCGATCACCCAGGGCGACAAGGTGCCGACGCCCCGCACGGACGTGCTCCGGGGCGCGGGCCCCCTGTTCGACAACACGTCCGCGACGGATGCGAGCGTGACGTCCGTGGAGCTGCCGGTGTCCGGGCGCGCCCGGGCCGTGCAGTACACGCTGACGTCGTCGGCCGACCGCACGAAGGCCCCGACCGGCTGGACCCTCCAGGGCTCGTCCGACGGGACCACATGGCGGACCCTGGACAAGCGCTCCGGGGAGTCCTTCACCTGGGACAGACAGACCCGCGCGTTCTCCGTGGGGTCACCGGGTCCGTACGAGAAGTACCGCCTGGTCCTGGACGGCGAGGGGACCGTGTCGGAGGTGGAACTGCTCTCCTGAGCGAGGAGTTGAGCGGACCCGGTGGACGTCGGCCCACGCCCACCGGGTCCGCTCGGGTCGGACAAGGGGCGGCCTCACCCGTCCCGACAGGGCGCAAACGGCTCGCGCGGGACCGAGTTCGAGTCACGCGGTCGGCCGGCGCGGGGGTCGGTCACGCTCTTGCCGCAGTCCGTCCCAGGCGCTTCACTTGGCCCACCTCCCACAGGAGAACGCCTGCTCACACCTGCAGAAGAGGTAGGTCTCTTGTCAGCCATACGCGCCACCGCCGTCACCGTGGCGGCCTGTGCGGCCGTGCTCACCACCGCGCTGCCGTCCTCGGCCATCAACTCCTACAACGCGACGCCCGCCCCCGAACGCACCGAGGTCGGCGCGCTCGTCGCGACGTGGGACCACGACGACAACCCGGCGACCCCGGACCGGGTCGACTGGGTCTGTTCCGGCACCATGATCGACGCGGACACGTTCCTGACGGCCGCGCACTGCACCACCGACTGGCCGGACAACGTGAAGTTCCACGTCTCGCTGGACCAGGACGTGCAGTCCGGACTCGACGCCGCCGCCAAGAAGTATCCGGGCAACCCGGCAGCCCAGGCGGGCGCCGTAGCCGTCCGGGGCACCGCCCACAGCCACCCCGACTTCCCCGGGCCCGCCTCCGACACGCACGACATCTCGGTGATCGAACTGCCCGCCGCGCAGATGAAGGCCCGCTGGTCCTTCACGCCGGCGACACTGCCGAAGGCCGGCCAGCTCGACGCGCTGGGCCCGCAGGGGCTGAACTCGACCGACTGGTTCGTCGCCGGGTACGGCACCCAGGAGGCGGTGAACGGCCCCGGCGGCCAGACCCACCCCGGCGGCGGCGTTCGGATGAAGGCACCCGTCACTTTCGACGCCCTCAACGACACCTGGGTCCGCCTTGCGATGACCGCGCCGCAGGACAACGGCGGTGCCTGTTACGGCGATTCGGGCGGCCCCAACTTCGCGGTGATCGGAGGCCGGAACGTCCTGGCCGCCACCACGATCACGGGTGACACACCCTGCTACGCGACGAACGTGACGTACCGTCTGGACACCTCGGGCGCTCGCGCGTTCCTGTCGCCCTTCGTGAAGCTTCCGTAGTTCTGGGGCCTTCTGCCCGAACGGGCCGGTACTGGGCCGGCCCGTTCGGGACCACAGAGGAACACCCGTTCCTCACCGCCGACCACCGTCGAACACCCGTCGCCCGCCGATCGCCGGTCTCGTGATTCCCGCCGATGTCCGACGGCCCTCATGGGAGGCTGGTGCGGTGACTTCACCCCATGAAGCGGACGACCGCACCGTCCTGGTCGAACAGCGCAGACAGTTGGCCCGCGGGAGAGACAAGGCCTTGCAAGATCTGCTGAACATGCGAAGTTACGTTGCGGAAGGACGGCGGTCTCCGGAAGACCTCGCGGCAGCCGCCGTCGAGGCAGAGGCCGCCTGCCGCGCGGTGGCCGCGTTCGATGCGGAGCACCCCCACATCCGAACGAATGGAAATGCGGAGGACGACGCTCAGGCGCTGCGTTTTCTGGCCTCGATGACCGGCTTGTGAGAGGACAGACACCCGAGGTACGGCGAAGGGCCGCATCCCCGTCGCCGGGGGTGCGGCCCAACTGCCGTACAGGATCCGTTACTTGCGGATCAGGCTGCGCAGCACGTACTGCATGATGCCGCCGTTGCGGTAGTAGTCGGCCTCACCGGGGGTGTCGATGCGGACGACCGCGTCGAACTCGACGCCCGTGTCGGTGGTGACCTTGACCGTGCGCGGCGTGGTGCCCTCGTTGAGCTCGGTGACGCCGGAGATGGAGAAGGTCTCCTCGCCGGTCAGACCGAGGGACTCGGCGGACCGGCCCTCCGGGAACTGCAGCGGCAGGACGCCCATGCCGATGAGGTTGGAGCGGTGGATGCGCTCGTACGACTCGGCGATGACGGCCTTGACGCCCAGGAGTGCGGTGCCCTTGGCCGCCCAGTCGCGGGACGAACCGGAGCCGTACTCCTTGCCGGCCAGGACGACCAGCGGGATGCCGGCGGCCTGGTAGTTCTGCGAGGCGTCGTAGATGAAGGAGACCGGGCCGCCGTCCTGGGTGAAGTCGCGGGTGTAGCCGCCCTCGGTGCCCGGCGCGATCTGGTTGCGCAGGCGGATGTTGGCGAACGTACCGCGGATCATGACCTCGTGGTTGCCGCGGCGGGAGCCGTAGCTGTTGAAGTCACGACGCTGGACGCCGTGCTCGGTGAGGTACGTGCCGGCCGGGGTGTCGGCCTTGATGGCACCGGCCGGGGAGATGTGGTCGGTGGTGACCGAGTCGCCCAGCTTGGCGAGGACGCGTGCGCCCGAGATGTCGGAGACCGGGGTGGTCTCCATCGTCATGCCCTCGAAGTACGGGGGCTTGCGAACGTACGTCGACTCCGGGTCCCACTCGAAGGTGTTGCCGGTCGGGATCGGCAGCGCCTGCCACTGGGCGTCGCCGGCGAAGACGTCGGAGTAGGACTTGTTGAACATGTCCTCGCCGATGGCGTTCGCCACGACGTCGTTGACCTCGGCCTCGGTCGGCCAGATGTCGGACAGGTAGACCGGCTTGCCGTCCTGGTCCGTGCCCAGGGCGTCCTTGGTGATGTCCACCTTCATGGAGCCGGCGATCGCGTAGGCGACGACCAGCGGCGGGGACGCCAGGTAGTTCATCTTGACGTCGGGGTTGATGCGGCCCTCGAAGTTGCGGTTGCCGGAGAGGACCGAGGTGACGGCGAGGTCGTGGTCGTTGACGGCCTTGGAGACCTCCTCCGGCAGCGGGCCGGAGTTGCCGATGCAGGTGGTGCAGCCGTAGCCGACGAGGTTGAAGCCGACCTTGTCGAGGTACGGGGTCAGGCCCGCCTTGTCGAAGTAGTCGGTGACGACCTTCGAACCCGGGGCGAGGGTGGTCTTGACCCAGGGCTTGCGGGTCAGGCCCTTCTCGACCGCCTTCTTGGCCACCAGGGCGGCGGCGACCATGACGTACGGGTTGGAGGTGTTGGTGCAGGAGGTGATGGCGGCGACCGTCACGGCGCCGTGGTCCAGCGTGTAGGCCGAGCCGTCGGGGGCGGTCACGGTGACCGGGTTGGACGGGGCGCCGTTCGGGATCGAGGAGGGCGCGTCGGAGCTGGGGAAGGACTCCTTGCTGGCCTCGTACTCGTCGCTGACGTAGTTGCGGACGTCCTGCTTGAACTGCTCGGCCGCGTTGGCGAGGACGATGCGGTCCTGCGGGCGCTTCGGGCCGGCGATGGACGGGACGACCGTGGAGAGGTCGAGCTCCAGCTTCTCGGAGAAGTCCGGCTCGGCGGCCGGGTCCAGCCAGATGCCCTGCGTCTTGGCGTACGCCTCGACGAGCGCGACCTGCTGCTCGGAGCGGCCGGTCAGGCGCAGGTAGTTCAGGGTCTCGTCGTCGATCGGGAAGATCGCGGCGGTGGAGCCGAACTCCGGCGACATGTTGCCGATGGTGGCGCGGTTGGCGAGGCTCGTGGCGGCCACACCCTCGCCGTAGAACTCGACGAACTTGCCGACCACGCCGTGCTTGCGGAGCATCTCGGTGATGGTCAGCACCAGGTCGGTGGCGGTGGTGCCGGGCTTCAGCTCGCCGGTCAGCTTGAAGCCGACGACGCGCGGGATGAGCATCGAGACCGGCTGGCCGAGCATCGCGGCCTCGGCCTCGATGCCGCCGACGCCCCAGCCGAGGACGCCGAGGCCGTTGACCATCGTGGTGTGCGAGTCGGTGCCGACCAGGGTGTCGGGGTAGGCCTTGCCGTCGCGGACCATGACGACACGGGCCAGGTGCTCGATGTTGACCTGGTGGACGATGCCGGTGCCGGGCGGGACGACCTTGAACTCGTCGAAGGCGGTCTGGCCCCAGCGCAGGAACTGGTAGCGCTCCTTGTTGCGGCCGTACTCCAGCTCGACGTTCTGCTGGAAGGCGTCGTTGGTGCCGAACTTGTCGGCGATGACGGAGTGGTCGATGACCAGCTCGGCCGGGGCCAGCGGGTTGATCTTCGCCGGGTCGCCGCCGAGCTCCTTGACGGCCTCGCGCATGGTGGCGA
Source organism: Streptomyces sp. NPDC059866 (assembly GCF_042731325.1). Lineage (NCBI taxonomy): Bacteria > Bacillati > Actinomycetota > Actinomycetes > Kitasatosporales > Streptomycetaceae > Streptomyces > Streptomyces sp. NPDC059866. The sequence continues at coordinate 447,016 of NZ_JBHWJT010000003.1, forward strand.
GGTCGACGACACAGGGAACGCCGGTGAAGTCCTGCATGATGACGCGGGCCGGCGTGAACTGGATCTCCTGCGAGGGCTGGGCCTGCGAGTCCCAGCCGCCGAGGGCGCGAATGTGGTCGGCGGTGATGTTCGCGCCGTCCTCGGTGCGGAGCAGGTTCTCCAGCAGGACCTTAAGGCTGTAGGGGAGCCGGGCCGAGCCCTCCACCTTGTCCAGGCGGAAGATCTCGTACGACTCGTCGCCCACCTGCAGCGTGCTGCGGGCGTCGAAGCTGTTCGCCGACACGACAGTCTCCTTCATTCATGTGCGCGTACCACCGCATCCTGCCGCCACGCCGTCTTGGCCGATCCGCTAAGGTAAGGCTAAGTTAGGTAACCCTTACTGCCAGACCGGTGAGGGCGTGCGGCCGCGGTGCGCCTCGGCAGATATCTCGATGTCGAGATAACTCTAGTACATGAGGCCGGGATGGTCATGCCCGGCCTCCCTGTGATGTTCTCTGGCGGCGATGCGCCCGAACCGCTTTCCGCCTTTTTCCGCCTTTCAGTACGCCGAGCAGGGGTAGCCGAGAGGGACGGGTTCGCCCGGACAACCCCGAAGGCGGGCAGGCATGCAACTCAGGACGATGTACGACATCGGTGGATTTGCCGGACCTTTCGGAAGGCGTCAAACCCCTTCTCCGCGGCGGCGTTGACATGCCGTCACCCGAATGGACCCCCCAACAGGCGCCATCTCATATCTGAGATAACCTCAACCCCATGGCAGACGACTACCTCGTACGCATCGGCAAGCTCATCCGTGACGCCCGGCAGCACCGGGGCTGGACACAGTCGCAGCTTGCCGAGGCGCTCGGAACCAGCCAGAGCGCCGTCAATCGCATCGAGCGCGGCAACCAGAACATCAGCCTTGAGATGATCGCCCGTATCGGTGAAGCCCTGGACAGCGAAATCGTCTCCCTGGGCTACTCGGGCCCGATGCATCTCAGGGTGGTCGGCGGTCGCCGGCTGTCCGGGGCCATCGATGTGAAGACGAGCAAGAACGCGTGCGTGGCACTGCTGTGCGCCTCACTGCTCAACAAGGGCCGCACGGTACTGCGTCGGGTCGCCCGCATCGAGGAGGTGTACCGCCTGCTGGAGGTACTCGGCTCCATCGGCGTGCGCACCCGCTGGATCAACGACGGCATCGACCTGGAGATCGTGCCGCCGGCCGACCTCGACCTCGACTCCATCGACGCGGAGGCGGCCCGCCGCACCCGGTCCATCATCATGTTCCTCGGCCCGCTGCTGCACCGCATGGACCGCTTCATGCTGCCCTACGCCGGCGGCTGCGACCTCGGCACCCGGACCGTCGAGCCGCACATGATCGCGCTGCGCCGGTTCGGCCTGGACATCGCGGCGACGGAGGGCCAGTACCACGCCCTGGTCGACCGCTCCGTCCGCCCCGACCGCCCGATCGTGCTGACCGAGCGCGGGGACACGGTCACCGAGAACGCGCTGCTGGCCGCCGCCCGCCACGACGGCGTGACCACGATCCGCAACGCCTCCTCCAACTACATGGTCCAGGACCTGTGTTTCTTCCTGGAGGCGCTCGGCGTCAAGGTCGAGGGCATCGGCACCACCACGCTCACCGTGCACGGCATGCCGAACATCGACGTCGACGTCGACTACTCCCCCTCCGAGGACCCGGTCGAGGCGATGAGCCTGGTCGCCGCCGCCGTCGTCACGGAGTCGGAACTGACGGTGCGTCGGGTACCGATCGAGTTCCTCGAGATCGAGCTCGCGGTCCTGGAGGAGATGGGCCTCGACCACGACCGCACGCCCGAGTACGTCGCCGACAACGGCCGTACGCGACTGGTGGACCTCACCGTCAAGCCCTCCAAGCTGGAGGCGCCGATCGACAAGATCCACCCGATGCCGTTCCCCGGCCTGAACATCGACAACGTGCCGTTCTTCGCGGCGATCGCGGCCTCCGCACAGGGCAAGACCCTCATCCACGACTGGGTCTACGACAACCGCGCGATCTACCTGACCGACCTCAACCGCCTCGGCGGCCGCCTCCAGTTGCTGGACCCGCACCGCGTCCTGGTCGAGGGCCCGACCCGCTGGCGCGCCGCCGAGATGATGTGCCCACCGGCCCTGCGCCCCGCGGTCGTCGTCCTGCTGGCGATGATGGCGGCGGAGGGCACGTCCGTGCTGCGCAACGTGTATGTCATCAACCGGGGTTACGAGGATCTGGCCGAGCGGCTGAACTCGATCGGGGCGCAGATCGAGATCTTCCGGGACATCTAGCGAGCAGGACAGACCGGCGAAAATGCCACGCGTCCTCGTTCGACCGAGGCCCCGTCACTCTTCTCGGAGAGTCGCGGGGCCTCGCTCTGTTCGCCTGACGACGGTCGGTGTGATCCGGTACCTCTGGACTGCGACAACACCTTGTCGTCGACCTGGTGTCGGCAGAGTCCGGGCTACTCCTGCCCGGCCCGCGGCGACGGCCCGTACTCGGCGATCGGCTGCGCGAGCCGGTCGGCCACGTGGGCCAGCCAGCCGCTCGGGGTGTACGGGGCGGGCGGGTCAACCTCCATGCCCAGCTCACCGACGGCCAGCGCCCACTGGGCGGTTTCCCGGCCGGGATAGGTGGCGGACCGGTTCACGGACGGCACGGCAGACGGGACCTCTGGTGGATCTCGGGTCAGGGCAGTGCGACGTGTTCCTGCTGCATGTGGTCGTCGACGGCCCGGAGCAGGTCACGCAGCGCCTGGGGGGTCGCCCAGCCGACGACGGGGGACAGGCTGTCCTGCATGGCCCGCTCCCCCGGGAAGAGCACCAGCGCGGACTGGGCCTCCGCGGCGAGCGAAGCCAGGAACTCACCGCAGTAGGGATGTTCGGAATCGATCGCGGCCTCCAGGGACTCCTCAAGGGTCGCGAATTCCCCCTCGTACACCCAGTTGACTCCGAAGCCGGAAAGCTGGGGGAATCTGACGTCGATCTCCCAGCGGGACAAAGGGAGTTCGTCGTAGTCGTCCTGCGGGTCCTGTTCTAGGGCGCGGAGCTTCTCCGCCAGGGAGTGCAGGTACGCGGCGGCGTCCGCTCCGGCGCCGGCTCGCTCCAGGAGCTGCCGGAATTCCCGGGGCGGGGCTTCTGTGCCGTCGGCGCAGAGACCGGCGACATGGTCGAGCAGCGCGGTCACGGTGGCGAGCGGGCACATCCAGTCCGTGGCGACGGTCGCGCGCGTGGTCCGGATGAAACGCCGCAGCTCCGTGTCGAGGAACAGCGATCCCTCGGAGTTCCGCACCGTGGCGGCGAGCTCCAGGACCCTTCTCATCGGGCCGTCGATGAAGAGACGCGTGGTGTACAGGATCAAGCCGTCACCGTCCTCGTTGCCACGTGAGGCCGGCTGTGAGGGAGGCGACGATCTCGTCCATCGGAGCGGGGTTCTCGGTGGCGACGTCGAGGTCGCGGCTGAAGCGTTCGACCAGGCCGTGGGCCTGCACGGCGTATCCGCCGGTGAGAACCAGAGGACAGGGGGAGCCGAGGTCGAGGATGTCGGCAAGGAGACGCTCGTGGAGCGGGGTGGGCTTCACGCGGCGGTCGTGCCGGCCGGAGCAGTGCGGGGCAGTTCGGGGAAGGCGTCCTCCCAGACCTCGCGGATGCAGGGGCTGACCAAGCGACGCAGAACGGGCCACTGCTCGGCCGGCAGCCGGTGGTGAAGGAAAGCCGCCAGGTCCTCGCGCAGGCCCTCGGCGAGGACCGTCCGGTAGAGCGTCATGCGGGACTTCGGGCGGTCCGGACTGTAGCTCGTCCGCCCGGACCAGACGATGTGCAGCGGCAGGTCGACAGTGCCCTCGACCGGGCCGGCCGGCTCCTGCAGGCGCTCGGGCAGCCGACTGCGGTAACGGTCCCGCAGCACCTCGGCGCGGGGGCGGTGGTCGTCGCAACCATGCATCCAGTATCGCTGGTGGGAGGCGGCGACAAGCGCATCGGGGAGAACGCCGGCACCGCCGACGTCGCCCTGACCGACGCCGGCCTCGCCGCGATCGACGAGATCCTCCCCCACGGCGGCTTCGGCGCCCCGAGGGCCCCGGCAGCGCTGCGCACCTGCCGTCTGGAGCCGACGCCCCGGTACGAACACCGCGTCAGGAGGCGTTCAACTCCTCGACGGCACCGGCAGCGCTGCGCACCTGCCGTCTGGAGCCGACGCCCCGGTACGAACACCGCGTCAGGAGGCGTTCAACTCCTCGACGGCACCGGCTACGCGCTGCCCGAGGTGCTGACCCGCTGCAACGGCTCCTGAACCACCATGCACCGCCCCCGGCGCGAAGCATTTCTGAGCCTGGCGCAATTTCGTCTTGCGCTTGGCCGCCCCTCCCTCTTCACAGGACCCTATAAGGGTAGGCTAACCTACCTGCCGTGAATGCCGGTGATGAGATCTCTGCGGCCATGCGTCCCCGCGGCCATGAACTGTCGGCCACGGGTGTCACCGTGGCGTACGACGGCGTGGACGTCGTGCACGACGCTTCGTTGGCGCTGCGGCCCGGCGAGGTGACCGTCCTGGTGGGTCCGAACGGCAGCGGGAAGTCGACGCTGCTGCGTACGCTCGCGCGGCTGCAGCGGCCCCGGACCGCCACGCTCGTCATCGACGCCGACATCGACGGCCTGGCTCTGACGTCTCGTGAGTTCTCGCGCCATGTGGCCCTGTTGACCCAAGGACGCCCCACCCCCAGCGGGCTGACCGTACGGGACGTCGTCGAGTTCGGCCGCTACCCCTACCGGGGCCGCTGGGGCAGGGCGGATCCGGACGGCCGGGCGGCGGTGGACCGTGCGCTCGTCATGACGGGCGTCACGGAGCTCGCCGAGCGCGGCGTCGAACACCTCTCCGGAGGGCAGCTCCAGCGCGTCTGGCTGGCCGGCTGCCTGGCGCAGGAGACCGGTGTGCTGCTGCTCGACGAGCCGACGACCTATCTCGATCTGCGGTACCAGATCGAGCTGTTGGACCTCGTCCGCGACCTGGCGGACGAGCACGGGATCGCCGTCGGTGCCGTCCTGCACGACCTCGACCAGGCTGCGGCCGTCGCCGACCGGATCGTGCTGCTCCACAAGGGCCGGGTCGTCGCCGACGGCCTCCCCCAGGACGTACTGACACCGGAGCGGCTGACCGACACGTACGGCATCCGCGTCGAGGTCGACACCGACCCGCTCACGGGCCGGCTGCGCACCCGCGCGATCGGCCGACACCACACGCGAAGCGAAAGGCTCACCACACCCTCATGAGACGCCTCCTGATGACCGCGGCGGCCGCCACCGCCGCGGCCCTTGCCCTGACCGCCTGCGGCACGACCGAGCCCGCCGCCGACAGCAACGACGCGAAGAAGGCCGGCGAGGGCATCACGCTCACCGATGCCTCCGGTGCGAAGGTCGAACTCGACGGGCCGGCCAAGAAGGTCGTCGGAACCGAGTGGCACGAAGTCGAGCTCCTGATATCGCTGGGGGTCGACCCGGTCGGCGTCGCCGACGTCAAGGGCTACCAGACCTGGGACCAGGCGGTGCCGCTGAAGAACGAGCCCAAGGACATCGGCACCCGCGGCGAGCCCAGCATGGACACCATCGCCGCCCTGTCGCCGGACCTCATCGTCGCCAGCACCGACCTGCCGCCGGCCGCCGTGAAGCAGCTGCGCAAGGTCGCCCCGGTCGTGGAGGTGCAGTCCGCCAACGCCGCCGACCCGATCGGGCAGATGAACAAGAACCTCGACCTCCTCGCGCAGGCCACCGGCACCACCGAGCAGGCCGAGAAGATCAAGAAGGACTTCGACGCCAAGATCGCCGAGGGCAAGAAGGCCCTCGCGGACGCCGGTCTCGACGGCGCCAAGTACGCCTTCGCCGACGGCTACGACATCTCCAACCAGGTCTCGATCCGGCCGTTCACCAGCGGCTCGCTCATCGGCGCGGTCAACGAACAGCTCGGCCTGAAGAACGACTGGACGGTCGAAGGCGACAAGGACTACGGGCTCGGCACCACCGACGTCGAGGGACTCACCAAGCTGAGCGACGACGTCCGGTTCGCCTACATCGGCAACGACGGCGACAAGAGCAGCACCCCGTTCACCGACGCCCTGGCCAAGGACAAGGTGTGGACCTCGCTGCCGTTCGTGAAGAAGGGCAACGTGCACCGGCTGCCCGACGGCATCTGGATGTTCGGCGGTCCCGAGTCGATGGGGCAGTACATCGACTCCGTCGTCGCCGCGCTGACGAAGTAACCGATGGCCGTCACCGCAACGACCCCCGCCACCCGTCCGTCGGCGGCCACGTCCCGGACGGGCGCGGCCGCGGTGACGGCCGCCCTGGCCCTGCTGGTCGCGGCCCTCGCGGTCGTGGACATCACGCAGGGCACGGCCGCCGTCGGCGCCGGTGAGGTGTGGAAGGCGCTCACCGGCCGGGCCGACCCCGCCGACGCCTCCGTCGTCATCGCCTCCCGGCTGCCGAGGGCGGCCGCGGGGCTGCTCGTCGGGGCCGTCCTCGGAATGGCGGGCGCCGCCCTGCAGGCGGTCAGCCGCAACGTACTCGCCTCACCCGACACCCTCGCGGTGAACGCCGGCTCCTATCTGGCCCTCGGCCTGGCCGCGGTCACCGGTGTCTCGCTCCCGCTGTTCGCCTCCTCCGGCGTCGCGTTCGTCGGCGGCCTCGCGGCGGCGGCCGTCGTGCTCGGCCTGTCCGGCCTGGGCGCGGGCACCGTCCGGCTCGTACTCGCCGGCAGTGCCCTCACCCTCGGCCTCACCGCCATCACCGAGGGGCTCCTCCTGCTGTTCCCCCAGCAGACCGAGGGCCTCTACCAGTGGAACCAGGGCAGCATCTCCCAGAACGGCTTCGACGGCGTGCTGCAGATGGCGCCGCTCGCAGTCGCCGGGCTCGTCGGGCTGCTCCTCGTCGCCCGCCGGGTCGACGCCCTGGCCCTCGGTGACGACGCCGCCCGCGGCCTCGGCGTCCCGGTCCGTCCCACCCGGATCACCGCGGTCGTGCTCGCGGCGCTGCTCTCCGCGGCGGCCGTCACCCTCGCCGGACCGATCGGCTTCGTCGGCCTGTGCGCCCCCGCCCTCGTGCGCCCCCTCGCCCGCAGATTCCGTGCGTTCACCCGGGCGCGCGCGAGCCTTTCCCTCGCGGGCCTGACCGGTGCCGCGCTGGTGCTCGGCTCGGACGTACTCCTGCGCGCCGTCGTACCGGCGGACGTCGCGGTCGCCGTACCGACGGGCGTCGCCACCAGCCTCGTCGGCGCGGTGTTCCTGATCGTGATGGCCACCCGGGTCCGGGACACCGCGGGAGCCGCCGCATCCGAACGGCTGCGCATCCGGAGCCGGGCCGTCTTCCTGACCACCACGGCCGTCCTGGTGGCCGTCGTCGTCGGCGTGACGATCGCCGCCGTACTGCTCGGTGACAGCAAGCTGTTGCTGGGCGACGTGGTCAACTGGGCCCAGGGCAGGGCAGGACGGACCGTCGGCTTCGTCCTGGACACCCGGGTGCCCCGGGTGCTCGCGGCACTCCTCGCCGGCGCGGCCCTCGCCCTGGCCGGGACCCTGGTCCAGGCCGTGACCCGCAATCCGCTCGCGGAACCCGGCATCCTGGGCGTCTCCGGTGGAGCCGCACTCGGCGCCGTGCTCCTCGTCACGACGGCGCCCGTGGCCGGATCGTGGAGCCTGGCCGGCGCGGCGTTCGCGGGCGCCGCGATCAGCTCCGTCGTCGTCTTCGGCCTCGCCGCACGAGGCGGGTTCCAGCAGAACCGGCTCGTCCTCGTCGGGTTCGGCGTCGCCACCGGGACCGCCGCACTGATCAGCCTGCTCATCGTCCTCACCGACCCGTTCAACGCGACGAAGGCCCTGACCTGGCTGTCGGGCTCCACCTACGGCCGAACCCTGCCGGACGTCGTCCCGCTCGCGGCCGTGCTCACCGTGGGCGTGCTCGTCGCGGTGCTGCGGCGGACCGAACTCGACCTCATATCGCTCGACGAGGACACCCCCAGACTCCTGGGGCTCAACCTGTCACGCGGCCGCCTGGGCTTCCTCGTGCTGAGCGTCCTGCTCAGCGCCACCGCCGTGGCCGCCGCGGGCACGATCGGCTTCGTGGGGCTCGTGGCACCGCATGCGGCCCGGGCCCTGGTGGGCCGGCAGCATGCCCGGGTGGTCCCGGTGGCGGTGCTCCTGGGCGCGGTGCTCGTCTGCACCGCGGACCTGACGGGCCGAACCGTGATCGCGCCGGCTCAGCTGGGCGCCGGCCTGATGACCGCCGTGATCGGCACCCCGTACTTCCTCCATCTGCTCATGCGCGGCCGCCGGTAGGCGCGAAGGCCACCCGCCGCTTGAACGGCGCCGGGGAACCTGCAGGACACCGTATCGAGCTGGTTGGTGCGGGGCTCCGCCCACGCCGCCGCCGACGCCTCTGCAGAGGGTCGGGGTCCATCTGGCCGTATTTCGCGCCCGGTTGGAGAGGGCGACCACGGTCGGCGGTGAACGGTGAGCCCGACCTCGGTGTTATCTTCCCTATGTTTCCTATCGACTTACTAGGAAAGCGTTGACGGCCTTTCCAGCGGGTGCGCAGGATGATGTCGCCGACCTTGAGGAGGCCACCACCATGGGCGTTGCCACTGCGCCGTCCGGCCCCGCCGCGGAATCCGACCGGACCGGGCCCGGCCGTGCGCACTGGCTGCGCGTCGCCCGTGAGACGGCGGACGACCTGGCCACGGACGCGGTGGCCAGGGAGCAGGCGGGCAAGGTCCCGTTCGACGAGGTGTCCCGGCTGCGCGAGTCGGGTCTGTTGACGCTCCTCATACCGGCCGAGCTCGGAGGAGGAGGCGCGGACTGGGCCACGGCCTACGCCGTCGTCCGGGAGATCGCCGCGGCCGACGGCGCGATCGGTCAACTGCTCGGCTGTCACTACTTCCTGTCGTGGAGCGCCCGGTTCTTCACCGAGCCTTCGCTCGCCGCCCAGGTCGAGCGGCAGTCCGCGGTCGAGCAGTGGTGCTGGGGCGGTGGTTTCGCCCGTCAGGAACCGCCTCTGACGCTGGCCAGGACAGCCGACGGCCATGTGCTCGACGGCCGGCAGAGCTACGCCACCGGAGTCCTGGTCGCCGACCGCCTCGCCGTGCGGGCCGTGCGGGCCGACACTGGCGAACCACTCGCCGTCGTCGTCGATCCCGCCCGTCACGGCGTGGGGGTCGACGGCGGCGCCGACACCTTCGGCCAGCGGCTCGCGGCCGGCGGAAGCGTGGAGTTCGACGCCGTACCGGTCGCCGCCGACGACGTACTCGGCTCCCTGTCCGCGGACGAGGACGTCCTGTCGCCCCGGCGCGCACTGGCATCGCCGATCGGGCGCCTCCTCTCGGTCCAGCTCCGTCTCGGCATGGCTGAGGGAGTGCTCGCCGAAGCCCGTGAGTACAGCAGGACGGGCCACTCACCCTGGCACCCCGCCTGGCCGGCCGGCTCTCCCCAGGACCCGCAGGCGCTGACCGCCTACGGAGAACTCACCGTCCTCACCCGCTCCGCCTCCGCACTCACCGAGCAGGCACTGGAAGCCGTGCACGGCGGGCTGGCACGCGGCGAAGACCTCACCTACGACGAGTACGCGGAGATCTCCGTCCTCGTGGCCATGGCCGAAGCCGCCGCCTCCAGGGCTGCGCAGGAGTCGACCGCCCGCGCCCTCGACGTCATCGGCGCCCGCTCCGCGTCCTCGCGGCTGGGCTTCGACCGCTTCTGGCGCAATGCCCGGACCCACACCCTGTACGAGCCCGTCACTCACCGGCTCCGCGATGTCGGGGACTATTTCCTCAACGGTGCGCACCCTCCGTTCGTTCTGCCTGTCTGAGCCTGCGATGCCCTCGTTTTCCGGCAATTGTGAACGCCGCACTTCACTCACATGTCGGGCGGTTGAGAATACGAGACGCCCGCGCGGGCGACATTGACTTGGCCGGTCCTCGCGGCAACTCTCATGACTGTGAGCAAGTCCGAGAACCTCGCCGCCCGCCCGCACGTCGATCTGCGACGTCAGGCCAGCGCCATCTGTGCCGCCGGCCGCTGAACAGGCTGACGGGCACCGCTCTCCCACTCCTTTTCGCAGTCGGCCACCACGGCCGTACCTCTGTTGTCGTGGACGACTGATTCCCCGCAGGAATTCCTGACGGCCCTCTGTCCCCTTTTGGTGCCCGCTTTCTTGCGCCCAACTGCTTCGCCGATCACCTCCTGAAAGGAACACCCGCACATGACCACCAGCACCGCCTTCGACATCCGCAGGATCGGCGGCCGTATCGGCGCCGAGATCCTCGGCGTGGATCTCTCCACCGACCTCGACCCCGCCGTCGTCACCGAGATCAACTCCGCGCTCCTGGAACACAAGGCACTCGTCTTCCGCGACCAGAACCGCTGCGCCAACTGGCGGACAAGCTGTGGGCGGTGCACACCAACGACTACGACCACGCCGCCCCGAAGAGCGAGAAGGCGGCCGAGCACCGCAGGCGGTTCGTCTCCCGGAAGTACCGCACCGCCCACCCGGTCGTCCGCGTCCACCCCGAGACCGGGGGGCGCGGGCTGTTCATCGGCGGCTTCGCCACGAGCATCGTCGGCCTCGGCTCCTCCGACTCCCGCGACCTGCTGCGCATCTTCCAGTCGTACGTCACCCGCCCGGAGAACATCGTGCGCGTGGCCTGGACGCCGGGCGACCTCGTCCTGTTCGACAACCGCATCACCCAGCACTACGCCCCCGACGACTACGGCGACCTGCCGCGCCTGCTGCACCGGGTGACCGTCGCGGGCGACGTCCCGGCCGGCGTCGACAGCACCCTCAGCCACGTCGTCGAGGGCGACGACGCCGCCCACTACACGCCCGCCGCGGCCTGAGCACCGCACCCGCCACGCGCGGCCGCCGGGCAGGGGGCTCCGCTCCCGCCCGGCGGCCCGCCGGTAGCGGATACCGGCCGAAGCCTTACGGAATAATGTGCGCATGCGGATCTCAGCCAGGGCGGACTACGCGGTACGTGCCGCGCTGCAGCTTGCCGCGTCACGGGACGACGGGCCACTGAAGGCCGAGGCCATCGCCGATGCGCAGGACATCCCGCACAAGTTCCTCGAGAGCATCCTGAACGACATGCGCCGAGGCGGTCTCGTCGTCAGCCAGCGCGGCGGCAACGGCGGCTACCGGCTGGCCAGGCCCGCCGAGTCCATCAGCATCGCCGACGTCATCCGCGTCGTGGACGGGCCGCTCGTCTCGGTGCGTGGGGTCCGCCCGCCCGAGCTGTCCTACACCGGCCCCGCCGAGTCGCTGCTCCCCCTGTGGATCGCGCTGCGGTCCAACGTGCGCGAGATCCTCGAGGGCGTCTCGCTCGCCGACGTCGCATCGGCCCAACTACCCGCCGACGTATCCGCGTTGACCGACGCTCCGAGCGCCTGGGTGAACCCCTGACACGCCGGGCCGCCACCAACTGCCGATCCCACACCGCGATATAGCGGCGTCCATCATGCGAACACCCCCTTGGGGCGCGCGCCACCTTCTGCCACGATCCCTATCAGCCAGGTAGGAAAACTAGGGATCTGTGGGGGTGGCGGCCTTGGGAACGCGCGACCGCACAGACCAGTTGCTGCTCCTTCTGACCTCGCGTCGGCACATCGACCTCGGCCGTACGTCCAGTGCCATCTGTCGGCCCCTCTGACGCCACAGAACCTGGCTCTCTCTCCAGAACCAGCACTGCCTCATCGCTGCCCCGCCTCTGCCGGCGGAGCACACCCCTCGGCGCCTTCGTACCTCCCTGATCACCATCCTCTGAGAGGACACCTCCGTGTCTGCCGCAAGACCGCTCACCGCCCTGCGCACCCTCGCCGTCATAGCCGCGCTTCCCCTCCTGCTCACCGCCTGCGGC